>NZ_CAXAPL010000108.1:0-1052 GCF_963970845.1 Pseudomonas sp. RA_105y_Pfl2_P56 | reverse complement strand
GCGCCGACGGTACGACCGCCTTCACGGATAGCGAAACGCAGACCGTCTTCCATCGCGATGGTTTTGATCAGGGTAACAGTCATCTGAATGTTGTCACCTGGCATTACCATTTCAACGCCTTCTGGCAGCTCGCAGTTACCAGTCACGTCAGTTGTACGGAAGTAGAACTGTGGACGGTAGCCCTTGAAGAACGGAGTATGACGACCGCCTTCTTCCTTGCTCAGAACGTAAACTTCTGCAGTGAACTTGGTGTGCGGCTTAACCGAACCCGGCTTAACCAGAACCTGACCACGCTCAACGTCGTCACGCTTGGTGCCACGCAGCAGAACGCCGCAGTTCTCGCCAGCACGACCTTCGTCGAGCAGCTTGCGGAACATTTCAACACCGGTGCAGGTGGAAACAGTAGTGTCACGCAGACCAACGATTTCCAGCGGATCCTGAACGCGAACGATACCGCGCTCGATACGACCGGTCACAACAGTACCGCGACCCGAGATCGAGAATACGTCTTCGATTGGCATCAGGAACGGCTTGTCGATCATACGAACTGGTTCTGGGATGTAGCTGTCCAGAGTCTCAACCAGTTTCTTGACGGCAGTGGTGCCCATCTCGTTGTCGTCTTTGCCTTCCAGCGCCATACGAGCCGAACCGATGATGATTGGAGTGTCATCGCCCGGGAAGTCGTAGGTGGACAGCAGGTCGCGAACTTCCATCTCAACCAGTTCCAGCAGCTCTGCGTCGTCTACCAGGTCAGCCTTGTTCAGGAAAACCACGATGTACGGAACGCCTACCTGACGGGACAGCAGGATGTGCTCACGGGTTTGTGGCATCGGACCATCGGCGGCCGAGCAAACCAGGATAGCGCCGTCCATTTGAGCAGCACCGGTGATCATGTTCTTCACATAGTCAGCGTGACCTGGGCAGTCAACGTGAGCGTAGTGACGGATCAGCGAGTTGTACTCAACGTGCGCGGTGTTGATGGTGATACCGCGAGCTTTTTCTTCTGGAGCGCTGTCGATCTTGTCGAATTCAACTACGGCCGAACCGAAAAC
>NZ_CAXAPL010000107.1:0-1079 GCF_963970845.1 Pseudomonas sp. RA_105y_Pfl2_P56 | reverse complement strand
TGGCGTCGACCGCTGCCCTGAACAAGCTGCAAAAACAGGTCGGTGACTCGCTGACGGGCATGGTTTCAGCATTCGCGATGAACGCTGCGCCGCCGGGCTGGCTCAAGTGCAACGGCGCCGTGGTGTCGCGCACCGCGTTCGCGGGGCTGTTTGCGCGCATCGGTGTCGTGTTCGGCGAGGGTGATGGCTCCACGACGTTCGGTCTGCCGGATCTGCGTGGCTTGTTTCTTCGAGGTGCGGACGATGGGCGCGGCCTTGATCCTGCGCGGGTGTTCGGCACCTTTCAGGACATGATGATCCACGCTCACGGGCACACGGCCTCGGCCGCAGCGGTCGGTGACCACGGCCACACCGCTTGGACGGATGCACAAGGCAACCACGTTCACAGCGCCTGGACGGATGCCCAAGGGAACCACGACCACGGATGGCGGATCGCCGCGACGGGTCAGGGCATTTCAGTGGGTTACCCGTCTGGCGGCGGCAACATCGTTGATCTTGAAATGCCTGGCGGGAAAAACGCGGATAACCAGCCGATGCGTACCGACTACCAAGGCAACCACGCACACAACGTCGGGATCGGTGCGGCTGGACAACACGCGCACAACGTCGGTGTCAGTGCCGGCGGCGCCCACACCCACGGCATCACCGTAGCCGCTGCCGGCGGTACCGAAACCCGGCCGAAAAACATGGCCTTACTTTTCTGCATCAAGTATTGAGATCGAGCATGACTGACAAACTCGTCTATCAGACCGACCGCCTCGGCATTTTCATTGGTGCTGTGAAGGCTGACGAATCGCCGCTGGAACCCGGCGTTTACATGATCCCCGGCGGGTGCATCGAGATCCCGCCGCCGGCGATCCCTGAACACAAAGCCGCCTGGTGGAATGGCCAAGTCTGGCAACTGGTGGACTACTTCGGCGGGGTAGTGGTGTACAGCATCGCCACCGGTGAGCCGCGCACGTTGGAAGGCTTCGAACCTGTGCCGGCGGGCTACACCATGAAGAAACCCAAGGCGAATCAGATCTGGAAGGATGGCCAATGGATCGATGACATCGATTCCGTGTTGGCCGCGCTCCAGG
>NZ_CAXAPL010000106.1:0-1090 GCF_963970845.1 Pseudomonas sp. RA_105y_Pfl2_P56 | reverse complement strand
CGCTCTTGGTCGCTTCATGACGGGGCGTGCTTATCCCAAGCATTCGATCAAGCGTGTGGATCGGTTGCTGGGCAATCAACACTTGAGATCAGAGCGTCCATTGTTCTATTGGGTAATGCTTCGGGCATTGCTGGGTTCGTTGAAGCATCCTTTGATCCTGGTCGACTGGTCTCGAATTGACGCTTCAGGCACAGCCTTTTTGCTAAGAGCATCGATCCCTCTGGCGGGACGCTCATTTCCGGTTTATGAAAGCGTTCATGAGCGCGAGAGCTGTCCCAAGTATCAAAATCGCCTACTCAAAACGCTGGCCGAATTGCTACCTGTTGACTGCATCCCGATTCTGGTCACCGATGCGGGTTTTCGGCGACCGTGGATGAAGGCTGTCGCCGCGCAGGGCTGGTATTACGTCGCGCGGATAAGGAATCGCGAACTTTATCGTCGCGATCAAACTGACTGGCAACCGGTGAAGAATTTGTATGCATTGGCCGCCGCCTCACCCAAGGCACTTGGCCGTGTCGAGATGACACGAAGCGCCCCACACTTCATCGATTTGTATTGCGTACGGCACTGTGCCAAGGGCCGCAAACACCAACGCGTCACGGGGTCAATTGCCAAGAGTAAGCTCAGTCGACAGTCCGCAAGACGTGAGCGTGAACCATGGTTGCTGGCCAGCAATTTAGTTCAGAGCGAGTGGAATCCGGCAAAGATCGTGGCGGTTTACAAACGACGCATGCAAATTGAGGAAGGTTTCAGAGATGTGAAAAGTGAGCACTTGGGATTGGGTCTGAATCTACATCGCAGCCATTGCCT
The DNA here is from genome assembly GCF_963970845.1 of Pseudomonas sp. RA_105y_Pfl2_P56. NCBI lineage: Bacteria > Pseudomonadati > Pseudomonadota > Gammaproteobacteria > Pseudomonadales > Pseudomonadaceae > Pseudomonas > Pseudomonas sp. RA_105y_Pfl2_P56. The sequence goes on along the minus strand of NZ_CAXAPL010000106.1, from coordinate 280 downwards.
GCATCGTATTGAAATACTGCTGTTGATTGCCGCTCTCGCCAATTACCTGCTCTTTTTAACGGGGCTTCAGGCTCGCCAAATTAACTTGGAGCGGCGATATCAAAGCAACAGTCTCAGAGAACGACGAGTGCTTTCATTGTGGCGGCTTGGCCTGGAATACTGGCGTAGATGCATAGAGTTCGGAGGCAGCGGAGACTGGGAAAAATTGGAGAAAGCTCTGCGCGATGAGGTGCATCATCAGGCGCAGAGCCTGGAGTAGATTTGTGGGGATCCCTCAGGG
>NZ_CAXAPL010000105.1:0-1101 GCF_963970845.1 Pseudomonas sp. RA_105y_Pfl2_P56 | reverse complement strand
CTTATCAGGAGGGTGCAATGGATACGGGCGCAAAACGTAGTCAGCGCGATTACACGCTGACTTTTAAATTGTCAGTTGTCGACCAAGTAGAAAAAGGCGAGTTGAGTTATAAAGAGGCTCAACGGCGTTATGGGATTCAAGGTCGGTCGACGGTGTTGGTCTGGTTACGCAAGCATGGTCGACAAGATTGGAGCCAAGGCGCCTCCATTCGTACCCAGAGGACTCGACCGATGGACGAGCCAACTTTGCCTCTGACCCCCGAGCAGAGAATCAAAGAGCTTGAGGAGCAACTGGCACTGGCAAATCAGAAAGCCAAATTTTTCGAAGATGTGGTCGATGTCCTGAAGAACGACTACGGCGTATCCATTGTAAAAAAGCGGCCCGGCAAGTCGTTGCGCAAACCCAAACCCTGAGTGTCAGCAGGGCTTGCCAGTTTATGGGGATCAGTCGCCAAGCCTTTTACAAGCGTGATCGTGTCTATCGGGCTCGAGTCGATCAAGATCAGAAAATCATCAAGTTTGTGCAGACAATCCGAGTGCGCCAACCCTGCATTGGCGCGCGCAAGCTCCAGTCATTGATGCACGCGGAGCATGAGAAACCTGAATTGCATGTTGGCCGGGATCGCTTGTTTGAGGTGCTGCGCGAGCACCGGCAATTGGTTCGCAGGAAACGGGCGTATCACAAGACGACCGACAGCCATCATCACTTTCGCTGCCATCCCAATCTGCTAAAGCCAGGCCCGCAGCAAGTTGTCGCGACCGGTCCGGAACAGGTCTGGGTGGCCGATATTACTTACCTGTCCACCCAGCGTGACAACCCGGTCTACCTGAGTCTGGTCACAGATGCCTTCTCAAGAAAAATTGTCGGTTATCACGTGCATGGCAGCCTACATGCCGACTCGGTGGCCCACGCCTTACGCATGGCGTTAAAGACACGTCGAACACGCCAGAAACTGGTCCATCACTCGGATCGAGGAGTCCAGTACTGCTCGGCGCTGTATCAAAAGCTCCACGCCAAGCATGGCATCACGTGTTCGATGACAGATGGCTACGACTGCTACCAGAACGCCTTGGCAGAGCGGGTCAACGGCATCTTGAAAAC
>NZ_CAXAPL010000104.1:0-1153 GCF_963970845.1 Pseudomonas sp. RA_105y_Pfl2_P56 | reverse complement strand
CCGTTACTTACACCGCAACCGTGGGCGCCCCGGTCACGGGTTCGCCAGTCGTGGTAACTCTGGCCAACGGCCAGAACATCACCATCGAAGTCGGCAAAACCACCGGCACCGTGACCACCACCGCGCCGAACGATGCGCTGGCCGGTAACGCACCGCTGACCAACTCGATCACGGGGGTTTCTGGCGGCAACTACGAAGACCTCGTAGCCGACAAGACCCCGGTTTCGACCACCGTCACCGACGTCGTCGACACCACTAACCTGTCGCTGTCAGCGACCGGTACCGTGGCTGAGGGCGGCTCAATCGTCTACACCGCCACCCTGACCAACGCTGCTGGCTCGCCAGTCACCGTGACCCTGTCGAACGGCGCAGTGATCACCATCGAGGCGGGCAAGACCACGGGCACCGTCACTGTTCCGGCTCCAGCCGATGACGTCTATAAAGACGCCGGCAAAGTCGAAGCAACCATTTCGACTGCCACAGGCGGCAACTTCGAGAACCTGGTGCCAAGCACTGTTCCGGCCGTTACCAACGTCACCGATACAATCGACACCTCGACCGTCAAACTGACGGCCGATACTTCCGTGGCTGAAGGCGGCACCGTCACTTACACCGCCACCGTTGGTGCTCCGGTTACCGGTTCGCCAGTCGTGGTAACTCTGGCTAACGGTCAGAACATCACCATCGAAGTCGGCAAAACCACCGGCACTGTCACCACCACCGCGCCTAACGACGCATTGGTTGGTCAGGCACCGCTGACCAACTCGATCACTGACGTGAGCGGTGGCAACTACGAAAACCTCGTGGCCGACAAAACACCGGTTTCGACCACCGTCACCGACGTCGTAGACACCACCAACCTGACGCTGAGCGCCACCGACTCGGTCGCCGAGGGCGGTTCGATTGTCTACACCGCGACCCTGACCAACGCCGCGGGTTCGCCAGTCACCGTGACTCTGTCGAACGGCGCCGTCATCACTATCGAGGCAGGTAAAACCACCGGCACTGTGACTGTTCCAGCGCCTACCGATGACGTCTACAAAGATGCCGGCAAAGTCGAAGCAACCATTTCGACTGCTACTGGTGGCAACTTCGAGAACCTGGTGCCAAGCACTGTTCCGGCCGTGACTGAAGTGACCGACACCATCGACAC
>NZ_CAXAPL010000103.1:0-1185 GCF_963970845.1 Pseudomonas sp. RA_105y_Pfl2_P56 | reverse complement strand
TGTGGGAGATTCTATGGTTCATGCCTAGCCCCTAAACCGCTTTAGGTGAGTATTCGCTCTGGTTTTTCAACAGAGCAAATACCACCCGGGCAAGCTTGCGGGCTAGTGCGACCAGTGCTTGGGTAGTGCTCAATCCGCGCCCTCTCAAAGCCTCATAAAATCCTTTCCACGCCGAGGTTCGGCTCGCCGCCATTGCGGCGTTGTGCAGCAATCGACGCGCCTCTGAGTCGCCTCGTTTGGTCAGGCAGCGGCGGCCTTTCTTTTTACCTGAGTCCGATATGCGCAGATCCAGGCCTAGAAAAGCGATGAAAGCGTCGGCGTTTCTGAAGTCCCCACGCTGAAAGGATGCGAGCAAGCGGGCACCGGTCAACGTACCTATGCCTTCTACTTTCATGCAACGCTTGAGCTGAGCGCCTAAACCGGCTTCGTCTATCTGCGTCAGGATCGTTTTCTCCAGCAGGATTTCCAGTCTTTGCATGGCGTTTATCTGATTTTTGAAAGCGGTTTTGAGCAACGGCTCATTCTCCCAGCTCTGCTTGAGGCTGACACGAGCCTGGACCAAAGCCGCACGACGCCGGAAAAGACTGATAAGTCGGCAATACAAGGGCGGCGGCGGTGTCCAGGGGCGTAAGTGGTCCCCTTCGTTTGTCAGATAACGGGCCAGTAATCGGGCATCCAGCGCATCAGTTTTAGCGCGAACGTTCACGCCTTTGCGGTAATGGCTGAGCTCATAACCGCCAACCATATAGATCACGTAACCTGCGGCATGCGCCAGATCGGCAAACTCCTGATGATAGATATTGGTGGCTTCGATAGCGATTGCCACTGGTTTGGCAACGGTTTTGAGCCATTTCTTGATCGCCGCTTTGGTATTGGAGATTGTCTCGAGCTGATCTGATTCGGCGTGATAAATCACCAGTTCGTCCTTGGCGACATCAACCCCGATGATCGACTGAGTAGTAGCGACGGGCATTGCCATGAGAAATCCTCCGGGCTAAGGTTTGAACACTTGAAGGGTTCACCCAGAGGCGCAGGCTTGTTCCTATCGTCGGTCTAGGCCAGATGCATTCTTTATCGGCGCTTGGGTGAAAGGAGGAGGGTGAAATCTCCCACGGTCTGTACTGCGCTAACAGTCAGAATCGAGCCTTGTCCCTCCTCCTCCCTTCAAGTCCTACCATACAAGCG
>NZ_CAXAPL010000102.1:0-1203 GCF_963970845.1 Pseudomonas sp. RA_105y_Pfl2_P56 | reverse complement strand
TAACGCTTCTCGGTATCGACATTGGCAAACACAGTTTCCACCTGCATGGCCAGGATGCCAAAGGTCATCAGGTATTGCGCAAGAAAACCAACCGCGGCCAATTGCTCAGCACATTGGCGCAGGTACCGTCCTGTACGGTGGTAATGGAGTCCTGCGGCGGCGCCCATTGGCTGGCTCGACAGATTGGTGCATTGGGCCACGAGGTGAAGCTGATCGCCCCGCAGTACGTCAAACCATTCGTCAAAGGCAACAAAAACGACTTCATTGATGCCGAAGCGATTTGCGAGGCGGCGAGCCGCCCCGCGATGCGCTTCTGCTCGATCAAAACCGCAGAGCAACAAACGCTTTCAGCCCTGCATCGTGTCCGTAAATCTTTGATTGGCCAGCGCACCGTCGCGACCAACCAGATTCATGGCTTTCTGCTGGAGTTCGGGATCAGCCTGCCTATCGGTGCCGCTGCGTTGCACCGCGTGCCGGCGCTGTTGGACGACCCGCAGCACCCGGTTCCGTTGCGCCTAAAGGGCGTAGTGATGCGTCTCCATCATCAAATTCAACAGCTGAATGATGAAATCAAGGACATCGAGTCCGATCTGAAGCAGCAGCTGAAAGAAGACGATGCCGGGAGTCGTTTGCAGAGTATTCCTGGCATCGGCCCGATCACCGCCAGCGCGGTATTGGCGGATGTGGGCGATGCGTCGAACTATCGAAGTGGACGCGATTTTGCCGCTTCGCTAGGGCTGGTGCCGAGGCAGTATTCGACGGGCGGAAAAACAGTACTACTGGGGATCAGCAAGCGCGGCGACAAGCACATCCGCCAACTGCTGGTGCAGGGCGCGCGATCCATCATGCAGCATATCGATAAGCGGGAAGACGCCTTGGGGCCCTGGGTTCGAGAGCTGCTGACGCGTCGCCACTCCAATGTCGTCGCGTGCGCGCTGGCGAACAAACTGGCGCGCATCGTGTGGGCGGTACTGGCCAAAGGCGGCCAGTACGACCCACATCCGAACGCTTGAACAGCTTTACCACCGGCTTTTGCGACGTCACTGACTGATGACAGTAAACGGCAAACGGCCCGACTGAGAACCTGGCATAAAAATCAGCTTTAGAGGCTGAGGGTTTTTTCAGGACAGTCGGGAGCGGCTACTCATCGAGGGTCGAGCGTTGTTGCAGCAACGCTCACAATGAGCCCGGATACATTAGCGC
>NZ_CAXAPL010000101.1:0-1230 GCF_963970845.1 Pseudomonas sp. RA_105y_Pfl2_P56 | reverse complement strand
ACATCGTCCATGCCCAGCAACACCTGGCCATTCAAGTTCACCTGGTCATCGATCGCACTGCTGTAGCGGTAAGACTCGCCCAGGGCGCTGGAGTTGAAGCCGCCGGCGATGTAGGCCGCGCAGTCGGCCGCAATCGCTTGCAGTTTCTTGTCCTGGAGCGCGGCCAACACGGAATCGATGTCATCGATCCATTGGCCATCCTTCCAGATCTGATTCGCCTTGGGTTTCTTCATGGTGTAGCCCGCCGGCACAGGTTCGAAGCCTTCCAACGTGCGCGGTTCACTGGTGGCGATGCTGTACACCACCGCGCCGCCGAAGTAGTCCACCAGTTGCCAGTCTTGGCCATTCCACCAGGCAGCTTTGTGTTCAGGGATCGCCGGCGGCGGGATCTCGATGCACCCGCCGGGGATCATGTAAACGCCGGGTTCCAGCGGCGATTCGTCAGCCTTCACGGCACCAATGAAAATGCCGAGGCGGTCGGTCTGATAGACGAGTTTGTCAGTCATGCTCGATCTCAATACTTGATGCAGAAAAGTAGGGCCATGTTTTTCGGCCGGGTTTCGGTACCGCCGGCGGCGGCTACAGTGATGCCGTGGGTGTGGGCGCCGCCGGCACTGACCCCGACGTTGTGCGCGTGCTGTCCCGCCGCACCGATCCCGACGTTGTGTGCGTGGTTGCCTTGGTAGTCGGTACGCATCGGCTGGTTATCCGCGTTTTTCCCGCCCGGCATTTCAAGATCAACGATGTTGCCGCCGCCAGACGGGTAACCCACTGAAATGCCCTGACCCGTCGCGGCGATCCGCCATCCGTGGTCGTGGTTCCCTTGGGCATCAGTCCAGGCGCTGTGAACGTGGTTACCTTGCGCATCTGTCCAAGCGGTGTGGCCGTGGTCACCGACCGCTGCGGCCGAGGCCGTGTGCCCGTGAGCGTGGATCATCATGTCCTGAAAGGTGCCGAACACCCGCGCAGGATCAAGGCCGCGCCCGTCGTCCAGCCCCCGAAGAAACAAGCCTCGCAGATCCGGCAGACCGAACGTCGTGGAGCCATCACCCTCGCCGAACACGACACCGATGCGCGCAAACAGCCCCGCGAACGCGGTGCGTGACACCACGGCGCCGTTGCACTTGAGCCAGCCCGGCGGCGCAGCGTTCATCGCGAATGCTGAAACCATGCCCGTCAGCGAGTCACCGACCTGTTTTTGCAGCTTGTTCAGGGCAGCGGTCGACGCCA
>NZ_CAXAPL010000100.1:0-1269 GCF_963970845.1 Pseudomonas sp. RA_105y_Pfl2_P56 | reverse complement strand
TCCCGAAAGAGCTGATTGATCAGTTCGTTAAAGGCCCAATGAGCGCCGAAGCGATTCAGGATGCGTCGATGGCGTTCAAAAAGGCGCTTATCGAGCGAGCCCTTGGCGCGGAGCTGGGTCAACACCTTGGCTACCCTCAGGGCGCGGAGCGCCCTGAGGGGGCGAGTAATCAGCGCAACGGCTCGAGTGGCAAGACCATACTGACCGACGATGGCCCGCTTCGTCTGGACATTCCCAGGGATCGCGATGGCAGTTTCTCTCCAATCCTGATCCCCAAACATGAGCGTCGTTTTACCGGCTTCGACGACAAGATCATTGCCATGTACGCCCGTGGCATGACCGTCCGCGAGATTCGGGCGTTCCTCTCGGAGCAGTACGGGACTGACGTTTCCCATGATTTCATCAGCTCGGTCACCGACGCGGTGCTGGAGGAAGTTGCTGCGTGGCAGCAACGCCCACTTGAGCCGATGTATCCGGTGATTTTCTTCGATGCTCTGCGGGTCAAAATCCGTGAGGAAGGACTGGTTCGCAACAAGGCAATCTACCTGGCTTTAGGTGTATTGCCGGACGGCACTCGAGATATCTTAGGGATCTGGATCGAAAACACTGAGGGAGCCAAGTTCTGGATGAAGGTTTTTAACGACCTTAAAACCCGTGGCGTCGAGGATGTATTGATCGCTGTAACTGATGGCCTTAAAGGCATGCCAGAAGCCTTGAACGCGGTGTTTCCGACGACGACCTTGCAAACCTGCATCGTGCACCTGATTCGTAACAGCCTTGATTACGCCGCCTGGGACAAGCGTCGCGAGTTGGCCAAAGCCCTGAAACCGGTTTATCAGGCACTGAATGTCGAAGCGGCCGAGCACGCTCTTAACGCATTTGAAGCTGGGCCTTGGGGCAAACAATACCCCACCGTCGTAGCCGCTTGGAGACGCGCCTGGGATCGAGTCATCCCGTTTTTCGTCTTCCCGCCAGCCATCCGAAAAGTGATCTACACCACCAATGCCATCGAGAGCATCAATTCTCAGTTGCGCAAGATCATCAAGACAAGAGGCCACTTCCCGACTGACGATGCAGCGACGAAGCTGATCTGGCTGGCACTGCAAAATATCACTGCCAATTGGGGCAGCGCGGCGCACGACTGGAAGACAGCAATGAATCAGTTTGCGATTCTTTATGGAGATCGATTTACCAGGTTGAACTGGTGAAAGAAGGGCTTGCCTTACGGCAGGCCGTTACCGGCCCGCACACAAAAAATCTGACACTCCC
>NZ_CAXAPL010000099.1:0-1330 GCF_963970845.1 Pseudomonas sp. RA_105y_Pfl2_P56 | reverse complement strand
GGCCCAGAGTGTGTAAAAACGCCTTCGCGAACTCTTGCTATGATTTCTGAGGATTTCATCGCAGGGATCGCCCATGAAGCGCTTTATCCAAGGTGAACATCGAGGCCAAGGTACCTTACTTCCCGAGAGCCTCGACGACTACGTCAGCGATACCAATCCGGTGCGCGTAGTCGACGTCTTCGTCGACGAACTCGACCTGGTCAATCTGGGTTTTGAAGGTGCCATTCCCGCCGATACAGGCCGGCCCGCTTACCATCCCGCGATCCTGCTGAAGATCTACATCTACGGCTATCTCAACCGCATCCAGTCGAGCCGACGTTTGGAGCGAGAAGCCCAGCGCAACGTCGAACTGATGTGGTTGACCGGGCGTTTGATGCCGGACTTCAAGACCATCGCCAACTTCCGAAAAGACAACAGCAAGGCCATCAGAGGCGTCTGTCGCCAGTTCGTTATGCTATGTCAGCAATTGGGACTGTTCGGAGAACATCTGGTCGCCATTGATGGCAGTAAATTCAAAGCAGCCAACAACCGCGACCGCAATTTCACCAGCGCCAAACTGAAGCGGCGCATGGAAGAAATTGAATCGAGTATCAACCGTTACCTAGCGGCACTCGATGCTGCCGATCGGCAAGAACCCACAGCTTCCGAGCCCAGTGCCGGGAGGCTGGAAGAGAAAATCGCCAAGCTAAAAACTCAAATGAAGGAGCTTCAAGCGATCGAAATCCAGCTCAATGAATCGCCGGATAAGCAGGTCTCACTGACCGATCCAGACGCCCGTTCCATGATGACGCGCGGCACAGGAATCGTCGGCTACAACGTGCAGACAGCGGTCGATACTCAGCACCATTTGATCGTTGCACATGAGGTGACCAACGTCGGTTCCGACCGGGATCAACTCAGCTCAATGGCCAAGCAGGCCCGCGAGGCGATGGCGTCAGATACGTTGTCGGTAGTGGCTGACCGAGGTTACTTCAAAAGCGAACAAATCCTGGCTTGTCACGATGCAGGTATCACCGCCTATGTGCCCAAGCCGATGACCTCTGGAGCCAAGGCAGACGGGCGTTTCAATAACGATGCCTTCATCTATGACGCGGCAAAGAACGAATACATTTGTCCGGCTGGAGAGACGCTGATCTGGCGCTATACCAACGTTGAAAAAGGCCTGACGTTGCACCGTTACTGGAGTTCGAAATGCCGGGGCTGCGCAATGAAACCGCAGTGCACACCGAGCACGGAACGGCGGGTTCGACGCTGGGAGCATGAAGCCGTACTGGAGGAAATGCAGAACAGGCTGAGCAACGCGCCGGAAATGATGCGGATCCGAAAACGG
>NZ_CAXAPL010000098.1:0-1342 GCF_963970845.1 Pseudomonas sp. RA_105y_Pfl2_P56 | reverse complement strand
GATCCCGGTACTGACCCCGTTTATGAACAAGATGGTGGATATCGGCAAAACCCTGGTGCGCTGGTCGACGCTGTTCCCAAACATTACGCGGGTGATCGGTATCACCACGCTGACCATCATGGTGATTATCGGCGCTCTGTCGTTGCTGACCGTGGTGGTGGGCGTCTCGAAAATGGCCTGGCTGAGTCTGGTGACGGTCTGGAAAGTCGTCCGGTTGCTTAACCTTCGAATTGCCGCGACCTTCATTTTGCAGAAGCTGGCGATGCTGACTTACGTCGCCGTGATCTACACGCTGAGCGCCGCTCTGCGCATTATTCGCGGCGCGATGTTGCTGTGGCAGGGCGCCATCTGGCTGGTCAACTTTGCCCTGACGGCCAACCCGATCGGCGTCATCGTGATGGGGATCGCTGTCCTGGTGGCGATCGTTGCCGTCGCGATTTACTACTGGGACGAATGGACGTCTGCCCTGATGAACACGGCGGCGTTCCAGTTCGTCGCCGCGCAATTCCAGAAGCTGTCCGACTGGTTCAGCTCCGTGGGTGGTTGGTCAGGCATGGTCAAGACCGCGTGGGACAGCATCGTCAGTGTTTTTCAGAAGGCCATCAACAGCCTGATCGAGCTGATGAACAACATCCCTGGCGTGAACATCGAGGCGCGTCTTGGCGGCATGCCCGAAGTGCCCGGCGTCGACGCGGCGACCAATGCCGCCGACACCGCCAACGCCGCGCAAAAAGCCCAGCAGACCATCAACGCGGCAATCCCCAGCCTTTCGCCGGCGCGCCCTTCAGCGGTGCCGCCCGATGGCCTGTTGACGAGCATTCAGAACAACAACAGCAGCCAGAACAAGGGCACGCATGTGGAGAACGTGAATATTCAAACCGCCAAACCGATGAACCCGCTGGAGCTGGAAAACATGCTCGCAATGGGGGTGGGTGGGTGAGCGAGTACGTCGATCTGTTGATCATCGACAACGACTTGGCGCTGGATCCGTCGCATCAGCCGCGCCTCATCGATGACCGTGCCTGCATCGCCCAGGACATCGCGCACATGATCCGCGACAGCGGGCTGCTGGTGACGTTGGTGGCTGAGCGCGATCGGCTGCGACAACGCGACTGCATCCAGCAACTGGAACTGTTGGTGGAGGACGACCAACGCCTGGTGCCCGGTACGGCGCGCATCACCCAGCAGGAGCCAGGCGTGTACCTGGTCACTGCAAAAACCCTGAAATTCGGTTCGATTGAGGTAAGTCTGTGAGCCAGGTCGATTTTAAAAAGGTGATTGCCGACGCCGGCATCCCAACCACCGAGGCCGGGTTAAAGGCTGCGTGGGAAAAGGAGGTGGA
>NZ_CAXAPL010000097.1:0-1387 GCF_963970845.1 Pseudomonas sp. RA_105y_Pfl2_P56 | reverse complement strand
CTCAACCCCAACGGATCCACCCACCCCGTCGGATTCGGCACATACCGATACTGATTCAACCCACCCGCCAACTTCACCGGGTCCGGTGTCAGATACCTGCCCAGCCGTGGGTCGTAATACCGGTGCCGGTTGTAATGCAGCCCGCTTTCCCCATCGAAATACTGACCCTGAAACCGCAGCGGCTGGTCCAGGTAGTCCTCGCCAGCCAGGGTGATCGCCGCGACCTTGCCGTAGGCGTCGTATTGCGCCGACCAGACGATGTCGCCGCTGTAGTCGGTGAGTTCCTGCGGGGTGCCGAGGTGGTCGAGTTGGTAGTAGAACGGGCAGGCCTTTTTCGGGCCTTTGCCGTCCAGCATGGCCAGCGGGCGGAAGGTGCCGGGTTCGTAGACGTAGCTGCGGTACTGGCTTGTGCTGCTTTCGGCGACGAGGTGGTCGCCCTGCCAGAAGAACTCGGTGGTTTCGCCGTCGACGGTTTTGCGGATGCGTCGACCGAAGGCGTCGTATTGGTAGGACGCGGTTTGGCCATCCGGGCGGGTCAGGCCGATGAGGCGGTGCTGGCAGTCGTAGCGGTATTCGGTGACGAGTTTTTGCCCGGTGCCGCGGCGTTCGCGGATCAGGTTGCCGAAGGCGTCGTAGTCGTAATGGCGGTCGCCCTGCATCAGCAGGCGGTTGCCTTCGACGCGGGACGGACCGGGGCGGTCCTGCATGAGCAGGTTGCCGGCCGGGTCGTGGGCGAAGGATTCCGGCAGTTCGTCGCGTGAGTGACGCACGCGGATCAAGCGGTCGAGCGCGTCGTAGCCGTAGGTGCGCTGGCCGTGGCGGGTGTCGGCAATATGTTCCAGGTTGCCGTTGGCGCTGTAGGCATAATCGCGTCGATACAGCGAGGCGTGCTGATGGCCTACGGCGTGAGCGAGCAAACGGCCCTGATCGTCGTAGGCATATTCGCTGAGCAGCAGGCCTTGCTGGCGTTGTTGTTCGCGGCCCGACTGGTAGACGTGACGCGTCAACGGTGCGCCATTGAGATGGATCGCGGTCAGCGCGCCGCCCTTGGCGTAGTGGTAATCGAGCTTGCTGTTGTCCGGCAGGCGCTGGCGCTTGAGTTGGCCGCAGGCGTCGTAGGTGTATCGCAGGGTGCCCCAGCCCTGATGCTCGGTGATCAGCCGATCCTGCCGGTCGTATTCGAAGGCCAGCGGGTGTTTCTGGCCGTCGTCGACGCCGGTCAGCCGACCGAGGCGGTCGTAGCGGTAGGCAACCTTGACCCCGTCGGGGAGGGTCTTGAGCAGCAGGCGTCCGGCCGCATCGCGCTCGTAGGCGGTGACCAACGTCGAGCCGTCGTCACCGAACTCGGTCTTTTCCAGCAAGTGGCCATTGAGGTCGTAGGCGTATG
>NZ_CAXAPL010000096.1:0-1491 GCF_963970845.1 Pseudomonas sp. RA_105y_Pfl2_P56 | reverse complement strand
CAGACTGTGTGAAAACCTAGCAATCTGTGCGGCACTCAAAGAAAATGCTCCGTATCGAAAGATACGGAGCATTTTTCGTTATGGCCTACATCCAAGGAGAGTCCCGCAGCCAGACCAGCGTGTTCCCGGCCTCGCTGGAGGAACTGATCCCCGAGGATCACCTCGTTCGTGTGATCGACCTCTACGTCGCCAAGCTGGATCTGGTGCAACTGGGCTTTGACAAAGCGTTGCCCAAAGGCACCGGGCGCCCCTCTTATGATCCTGCCGATCAGCTAAAACTCTATCTCTACGGCTATTTCCAACGGATTCGCTCCTCACGCCGACTTGAGGTCGAGTGTCAGCGCAACATCGAAGTGATGTGGTTGATCAACCGGCTTAAACCCGACTTCAAGACCATCGCCGACTTTCGCAAAAACAACAAACCGGCCTTTGTGGCGACGTGCCGGGCCTTCGTCCAGTTCTGCCGAACCGCCGGCCTGATAGCCGGTGAGCTGGTGGCCATTGATGGCAGCAAGTTTCAGGCGCTTGCTTCCTCGCGGCGTCATATGAGTTTGAAGCGGCTCAAGCACCAGGAGCAGGCGCTGGATAAACGCATTGCCCAATATCTGGCTGAGCTGGATGAGGCGGATAAAACAGAAGCCAATGAGCTGGTTGATCGCAGTGCGGTCAAGACGGCTTTGGCGCAACTGGAAGTCAGGCACTCCAATAACCTGACGTGCCAGGCCCTGATGGAATCAATGGAGCTTGAGCAATTCAATACCCACGAAAGCGATGCCCGAATGATGCGAACGCATAAAGGGCCGCGGGTCGCGTACAACGTGCAAACCGCCGTGGACGCTGAGCATTGCCTGATCCTGCATCATGAAGTCACGCAGGACAGTGATGATCGCAAGCAACTTGAGCCTATGGCCAAGGCCGCCAAGGAACACTTGCAGCAAGATGAGTTGACGGTGGCTGCCGATGCAGGCTACTCGAATGGCAAGCAGTTCCAGGCCTGCGAGGATGAGAGCATCACGGTTTATGTACCACCCAATCGGTCAGGCAACTCCAGCGGCAAGGAAAAGGAGTTCTTTGACCGAACAGTGTTTACCTACGATGCGTCGCAGGATCGATATCAATGTCCCGCCGGAAAATGGCTGACACTCAAGCAAACCAGTAAGGGCGATCGTATCTACCAGGCGGCGATCAGCGACTGCACCGCTTGTCCGCTGAAAGCGCAATGTACTGAGGCCCGGCGCCGATATGTCTCACGCCATGCTCACGAAGAGGCGTTCGAACGCATGGAGCGGCGAATGCAGGCACACCCCGAAATGATGGTCAGCCGAAGATCCATTGTGGAGCATCCCTTCGGCAACCTAAAACAGTGGTTGTTTGGCAACGCTCGCTTCTTGCTGCGACAGCTCGAGGGGGCGAGAGCCGAAATGGCCTTGGCGGTGAACGCCTATAACCTGAAAAGAGCGATTAACGTGCTCGGCGCACGTCAGTTGATGG
>NZ_CAXAPL010000095.1:0-1518 GCF_963970845.1 Pseudomonas sp. RA_105y_Pfl2_P56 | reverse complement strand
ACACGGATGCACCGTGCAACTGATATCAGCGTGTGGCTGGGCTTTGGCCTCGCGTTCGGCCTGAGCGGCCTCGTCGACCATGGCCAGTTTTTCGGCGCTCATCGGGCGAAGTCCTTGTCGGTCAGCAATTGGTGCGTCAATGCGCTGTTGAGGTTGTCCAGACGCTGGTGCGGCAACACTCGGGGTTCGTCCAGCAAACGCCGGTAGGCGCCGTGCTCGGCACCATCGGGAAAGTCAGTGCCCAGCACTGTGAAGAAACGCGCCCAGCGCAGGACTTCATCGACGGCACTGAAGCCCCGCCGTGCAGCACTGGCCTGACACTCCATGGCCCATTGCTGCAAAGCTGTCGAATCCATTGTGTTGAGGTATTGGGGGAAATAGCGTTGACCGTGCTCGATCAACTGTCTGGCAAAAGACTGGCGCTTGGCCGCGTTAAGGTGATCGAGTTGTTCCGCCGTCAGCACCAGCCAGGGCTTGTGCGCATACGGGATCGCGGGGTGCTCGGTTTGCTGATTGATCTGTGAATCCGGCAGACGAATCAGCCGTACTGGCCCCATCAGTCGATCACGCTCAGGCGAGTGCAAATCCTTCAGCCACAACGCGGTAATACGCGGGTCGTAGAAACGAAAGAAAACCGTCGCACCCCCGTCAACCCGCGCGTGGATCAGGCCGCGCAAATGCGCCAGCGCTTGATCTTCGTCGGCCTCAGACTCCAGCCAGATGCCCGCCGTTGCGCTCCACTCCTGCCAAAAAACCGTTGCCAACGGGCTATCGGGGGTCACACCGATCAGCACGGGGCCGGCCTTTTCCAAAGCGCTGTAGGCGGTACGCTGATAAAGCGAGTGAACAGGCGCGCCGCCCGTCAGCTCGAACAGGCGATCCGAAAGTTTGTCGATCTGGATTCGATCCAGCAACAGATAAGCCCGACTCATGCGTTCACCTGCGCCAGTTTTTCGCACGCGGCGCAGACTGAAGCGGCTTGCTCTGCGGCCTGAGCCAGCGCGGCTATTTGCGTGGTGATGGACAGCGCGATCAGCGCCTGTGGATCTTCGGGCGCTGCCGCCAACGCTGTCTGCGCCGTGACACCCACCACTGGCGCGCCGCCCTCGACGATAGCGACGCTGCTGAAGATCCCCCCCGAATTGATGACGATGTGATGACCGCCAGCACTCAGCGTCAGGCTTGTCCCGGCATCAATCACCACTTGGCTCGCGGTAACCCGCGCATGCGGCCCGGCCTGAATCACCAGCGCTCCATCCGCCGTGGTGCTGCTGTTGCCGCTGATGCTGAGCAGGTCGTCGCTGCCGATCACGGTGTTGCGCGTCCCGTCGGTGGTGTGCCGCTCGTCGGCCTTGATCAGGCTGGTGCTGTGGTGGTCGACCTGTTCGAAACGGTCGCGGCGGATCAGGCTGTGGCTGTCGTTGAGGATCAGTTGTTCAAAGTCACGCTCGGCGCGCAGATAGATTTGTTCCTGGCCGGCGCGGTCTTCGATCTTCAGTTCGTTGTAACCGCCGGTGT
>NZ_CAXAPL010000094.1:0-1536 GCF_963970845.1 Pseudomonas sp. RA_105y_Pfl2_P56 | reverse complement strand
CCATCGACACTTCGACCGTCAAACTGACGGCTGATACTTCCGTGGCCGAGGGTGGCACCGTTACTTACACCGCAACCGTGGGCGCCCCGGTCACGGGTTCGCCAGTCGTGGTAACTCTGGCCAACGGCCAGAACATCACCATCGAAGTCGGCAAAACCACCGGCACCGTGACCACCACCGCGCCTAACGACGCATTGGTTGGCCAGGCTCCGCTGACCAACTCGATCACTGACGTGAGCGGTGGCAACTACGAAAATCTCGTGGCCGACAAAACACCAGTCAGCACCACCGTGACTGACACCGTCGACACCACCAACCTGTCGCTCAGCGCCACTGGCTCGGTGGCCGAGGGTGGTTCGATCGTTTACACCGCGACCCTGACCAACGCTGCTGGCTCGCCAGTGACTGTGACCTTGTCGAACGGCGCAGTGATCACCATCGAGGCGGGCAAGACCACTGGCACCGTGACCGTTCCGGCTCCAGCCGATGACGTCTATAAAGACGCCGGCAAAGTTGAAGCAACCATTTCGACTGCTACTGGTGGCAACTTCGAGAACCTGGTGCCGAGCACTGTCCCGGCCGTGACTGAAGTGACCGATACCATCGACACTTCGACCGTCAAACTGACGGCTGATACTTCCGTGGCTGAAGGCGGCACCGTCACTTACACCGCCACTGTTGGTGCTCCGGTTACTGGTTCGCCTGTCGTGGTGACTCTGGCCAACGGTCAAAACATCACCATCGAGGTGGGTAAAACCACCGGCACCGTGACCACCACTGCGCCTAACGATGCATTGGTTGGCCAGGCTCCGCTGACCAACTCGATCACTGACGTGAGCGGTGGCAACTACGAAAATCTCGTGGCCGACAAAACACCTGTTTCGACCACCATCACCGACGTCGTCGACACCACCAACCTGTCGCTCAGCGCCACCGACTCTGTGGCCGAGGGCGGTTCGATTGTTTACACCGCCACCCTGACCAACGCCGCTGGCTCGCCAGTGACTGTGACCTTGTCGAACGGCGCAGTGATCACCATCGAGGCAGGTAAAACCACCGGCACTGTGACTGTTCCAGCGCCTGCCGATGACGTCTACAAAGATGCCGGCAAAGTCGAAGCAACCATTTCGACTGCTACTGGTGGCAACTTCGAGAACCTGGTGCCAAGCACTGTTCCGGCCGTGACTGAAGTGACCGACACCATCGACACTTCGACCGTCAAACTGACGGCTGATACCTCCGTGGCTGAAGGCGGCACCGTCACTTACACAGCCACTGTTGGTGCACCGGTCACCGGTTCGCCAGTCGTCGTGACCCTGGCCAACGGCCAGAACATCACCATCGAAGTCGGCAAAACCACCGGCACCGTGACCACCACTGCGCCAAACGATGCGCTGGCCGGTAACGCACCGCTGACCAACTCGATCACTGACGTGAGCGGCGGCAACTACGAAAATCTCGTGGCCGACAAAACACCAGTCAGCACCACCGTGACTGACACCGTCGACACCACCAACCTGTCGCTCAGCGCCACCG
>NZ_CAXAPL010000093.1:0-1661 GCF_963970845.1 Pseudomonas sp. RA_105y_Pfl2_P56 | reverse complement strand
TCTACTTGGTCGACAACTGACAATTTAAAAGTCAGCGTGTAATCGCGCTGACTACGTTTTGCGCCCGTATCCATTGCACCCTCCTGATAAGAAGCCAGAAGGTGTAAACCTTATTCAGGACGAGACAACAGACACAAAAAAGCCCCATCCGGCCTACACCGAACAGGGCTTTCCTACACATCAACCCGCTACTTAAGCAACATTCATGGTCTTGTGCGTATCAATCAAATGCTGCACCACACCCGGGTCCGCCAGCGTCGAGATATCCCCCAACCCGTCGTACTCAGCCGTGGCAATCTTGCGCAGAATGCGGCGCATGATCTTGCCCGAACGAGTCTTCGGCAGCCCCGGCGCCCACTGGATCACGTCCGGCGAAGCAATCGGGCCGATCTCTTTACGCACCCAGTTCTTCAACTCCAGACGCAATTGCTCGGTCGGCTCCTCGCCATTTTTCAGGGTGACGTAGACATAAATGCCCTGCCCCTTGATGTCGTGCGGCACACCAACCACCGCCGCTTCAGCGACTTTCGGGTGGGCAACCATCGCGCTTTCGATCTCGGCCGTACCCATGCGGTGGCCGGAGACGTTGAGCACGTCATCCACCCGCCCGGTGATCCAGTAGTAACCATCGGCATCACGACGCGCACCGTCACCGGTGAAGTACATGCCTCGGAACGTCTTGAAGTAGGTGTCGACGAAGCGGTCATGGTCGCCATACAGCGTGCGCGCCTGACCTGGCCACGAATCGAGAATCACCAGATTGCCTTCAGCCTCGCCCTCGATAATGTTACCGAGGTTGTCGACCAACGCCGGCACCACACCGAAGAACGGCCGCGCCGCCGAACCCGGCTTCAGCGCATGGGCGCCCGGCAACGGGCTCATCATGTTGCCGCCCGTCTCGGTCTGCCACCAGGTATCAACGATCGGGCAACGGGACTTGCCCACATTCTTGTAATACCAGTCCCAGGCTTCCGGGTTGATCGGCTCACCCACCGAACCGAGCAAGCGCAGGCTGCTGCCATCAGCGCCCTCAACAGCGGCCTGACCCGAAGCCATCATTGCGCGGATCGCGGTCGGCGCGGTGTAGAGGATGTTGACCTTGTGCTTGTCGACAATCTTCGCCACCCGAGTGATGTCCGGGTAGTTCGGCACACCTTCGAACAGCAACGTGGTCGCGCCGTTGGCCAGCGGGCCGTAGACGATATAACTGTGGCCAGTGACCCAGCCAACGTCGGCCGTGCACCAATAAACTTCGCCCGGGCGATAGTCGAACACACGCTCGTGGGTCATCGCCGCATACAGCAGATAACCGCCCGTGGTGTGCTGCACGCCCTTCGGCTTGCCAGTGGAGCCTGAGGTGTAAAGGATGAACAGCGCTTCCTCAGCGCCCATCTCTTTGGGCGCGCACACGCTGCCCGCCACTTTCATCAGGTCTTCGTACCAGATGTCGCGATGCTGGTTCCACTTGATGTCGCCACCGGTGCGCTTGCACACGATGACTTTCTGGATGCTGCTGGTTTCCGGGTTGGTCAGCGCGTCGTCGACGTTGGACTTGAGCGGGATCTTCTTGCCGGCACGAATGCCTTCGTCAGCGGTGATCACCACTTTGGATTTGCAGTCGATGATGCGACCGGCCAGGGCTTCCGGCGAGAAACCACCGA
>NZ_CAXAPL010000091.1:0-2055 GCF_963970845.1 Pseudomonas sp. RA_105y_Pfl2_P56 | reverse complement strand
TCAGGGTCACGGTGACTGGCGAGCCAGCAGCGTTGGTCAGGGTGGCGGTGTAAACGATCGAACCGCCCTCGGCCACAGAATCGGTGGCGCTGAGCGACAGGTTGGTGGTGTCGACGGTGTCAGTCACCGTGGTGCTGACCGGGGTTTTGTCGGCCACGAGGTTTTCGTAGTTGCCGCCGGTTACGCCGGTGATCGCATTGGTCAGTGGCGTATGACCGGTCAGCGCATCGTTTGGCGCAGTCGCGGTGACAGTGCCGGTGGTTTTACCCACCTCAATGGTGATGTTCTGGCCGTTGGCCAGAGTTACCACGACTGGCGAACCCGTGACCGGGGCGCCCACGGTCGCGGTGTAGGTGACGGTGCCACCTTCAGCCGCCGACTCGGAGGCGGTGAGTTTGACGGTGGTGGTGTCGATGGTATCGGTGACGTTGGTAACCGCTGGAACAGTGCTCGGCACCAGGTTTTCGAAGTTGCCGCCGGTGGCGGTGGCAATGGTCGCCTCGACCTTGCCGGCGTCTTTATAGACGTCATCGGCTGGAGCCGGAACAGTGACGGTGCCCGTGGTTTTGCCGGCTTCGATGGTGATCACTGCGCCGTTCGACAGGGTCACAGTCACTGGCGAGCCAGCAGCGTTGGTCAGGGTGGCGGTGTAAACGATCGAACCGCCCTCGGCGACCGAGTCGGTGGCGCTGAGCGACAGGTTGGTGGTGTCGACGGTGTCAGTCACGGTGGTGCTGACTGGTGTTTTGTCGGCCACGAGATTTTCGTAGTTGCCGCCGCTCACGTCAGTGATCGAGTTGGTCAGCGGAGCCTGACCAACCAATGCGTCGTTAGGCGCGGTGGTGGTCGCGGTGCCAGTGGTTTTGCCGACTTCGATGGTGATTTTCTGGCCGTTGGCCAGGGTTACCACGACTGGCGAACCCGTGACCGGGGCGCCCACGGTCGCGGTGTAGGTGACGGTGCCACCTTCAGCCGCCGACTCGGAGGCGGTGAGTTT
This sequence comes from Pseudomonas sp. RA_105y_Pfl2_P56, assembly GCF_963970845.1. NCBI lineage: Bacteria > Pseudomonadati > Pseudomonadota > Gammaproteobacteria > Pseudomonadales > Pseudomonadaceae > Pseudomonas > Pseudomonas sp. RA_105y_Pfl2_P56. The sequence goes on along the minus strand of NZ_CAXAPL010000091.1, from coordinate 1,058 downwards.
GACGGTGGTGGTGTCGATGGTATCGGTGACGTTGGTAACCGCTGGAACAGTGCTCGGCACCAGGTTTTCGAAGTTGCCGCCGGTGGCAGTCGAAATGGTTGCCTCGACCTTGCCGGCATCTTTGTAAACGTCATCAGCCGGCGCTGGAACAGTCACGGTGCCGGTGGTTTTACCGGCCTCGATAGTGATGACGGCGCCGTTCGACAGAGTCACAGTCACTGGCGAGCCAGCGGCGTTGGTCAGGGTCGCAGTGTAGACAATCGAACCACCCTCGGACACAGAGTCGGTGGCGCTCAGCGTCAGATTGGTGGTGTCGACGACGTCGGTGACGGTGGTCGAAACCGGTGTTTTGTCGGCCACGAGATTTTCGTAGTTGCCACCGCTCACGTCAGTGATCGAGTTGGTCAGCGGAGCCTGGCCGACCAATGCATCGTTTGGTGCTGTGGTAGTCACAGTGCCGGTGGTTTTACCCACTTCGATGGTGATGTTCTGGCCGTTGGCCAGGGTCACGACGACTGGCGAGCCAGTCACCGGCGCACCCACAGTGGCGGTGTAAGTGACGGTGCCGCCTTCAGCCACGGAAGCATCGGCCGTCAGTTTGACGGTCGAGGTGTCGATTGTATCGGTGACGTTGGTAACCGCCGGAACGGTGCTCGGCACCAGGTTCTCGAAGTTGCCGCCAGTCGCGGTGGAAATGGTTGCTTCGACTTTGCCGGCATCTTTGTAAACGTCATCGGCCGGCGCTGGAACAGTCACAGTGCCTGTGGTTTTGCCGGCTTCGATGGTGATCACTGCGCCGTTCGACAGGGTCACAGTCACTGGCGAACCCGCGGCGTTGGTCAGGGTCGCGGTGTAGACAATCGAACCGCCCTCGGCGACCGAGTCGGTGGCGCTGAGCGACAGGTTGGTGGTGTCGACGGTGTCAGTCACCGTGGTGCTGACTGGTGTTTTGTCGGCTACGAGGTTTTCGTAGTTGCCGCCGGTTACACCAGTGATCGAGGTGGTCAGCGGTGCCTGACCAACCAATGCGTCGTTAGGCGCGGTGGTGGTCACGGTGC
>NZ_CAXAPL010000090.1:0-2357 GCF_963970845.1 Pseudomonas sp. RA_105y_Pfl2_P56 | reverse complement strand
GTAAGCGGCCAGCGAACACACCTTCAGAAATCCGGAATTAAGGGCGATGGTGTCCGCCTATTTTTAAGCGGACGCGATCACCCTTATCGCCAGGATTTCCATGCGCCAACGAAGCTCCTATCCCAAACCCTTCAAGGCCCAGGTTGTGCAGGAATGCCTGAAACCCGGTGCCTCAGTTTCCAGCGTCGCCATCAGCCACGGCATCAATGCCAACGTGATTCGCAAGTGGCTGCCGATTTACCGTGATAAACCTGTCGCGCCACTTCCCGCGTTTGTACCGCTGCAACCAATGCCTAAACGGCACGCTGATGAAGCGGTGGTGATCGCACTGCCGCTGGGCGACAAAGCCATCACGGTCAAATGGCCCATCACCGACCCGGACGGCTGCGCACGTTTTATCCGCAGCCTCTCGCAATGATACGCATCGACGCCATCTGGCTCGCCACTGAGCCCATGGACATGCGCGCCGGCACCGAAACTGCGTTGGCCCGCGTGGTCGCCGTGTTCGGTGCGGCGAAGCCGCACTGCGCTTATCTGTTCGCCAACCGCCGGGCCAACCGGATGAAGGTGCTGGTGCACGATGGCGTGGGCATCTGGCTTGCCGCACGGCGTTTGAACCAAGGCAAGTTTCACTGGCCTGGCACTCATCGCGGTTTGGAAGTCGGGCTCGACGCTGAACAACTTCAAGCGCTGGTGCTCGGTTTGCCATGGCAGCGAGTTGGCGCTAACGGCGCAATCACAATGATTTAGCCTTGCTTTTCAGCTGTGGCAGGTGGATCGCTTTGGTAAAATCCACGGCATGACTTCCTCTCCCAATCTCGACCAAATGACACCCGAACAACTGCGCGCACTCGCTGCGCAGTTGCTGTCGAAGGTCGACACCATGGGCCGAAAAATCCATCGTGACGAGACGATCATCGAGCAGCTCTCTCACGAGATTGCCATCCTCAAGCGCCACAAGTTCGCCAAGCGCAGTGAGCAGATCAGCCCGGCGCAAGGCAGCTTGCTCGATGACCTGCTCAACACTGACCTTGAGGCTATCGAGGCAGAACTGAACGCGCTTCGTCCCGCCCCAACGTCGGACGAAACCCGCCAAAAACCCAAGCGCGCGCCGCTGCCGCCGCAGTTCCCACGTACCGTCATTCGTCACGAGCCAGAGAACACCCAGTGTGTCTGCGGGTGTCAGCTTCAGCGCATCGGCGAAGACGTCAGCGAGAAGCTGGATTACACGCCGGGCGTGTTTACCGTTGAGCAGCATGTACGTGGAAAGTGGGCCTGCCGCCAGTGCGAAACACTGATCCAAGCACCGGTGCCGGCCCAGGTGATCGACAAGGGCATCCCGACCGCAGGCCTGCTGGCGCATGTGATGGTGGCCAAATTCGCTGATCATCTGCCGCTGTACCGGCAAGAAAAGATCTTTGGCCGTGCAGGCCTGGCGATCCCGCGTTCAACGCTGGCTCAGTGGGTGGGCCAAACTGGCGTACAGCTACAACCGCTGGTGGATGCACTGCGCGAAGCGGTGCTGGCTCAGCGAGTCGTGCATGCCGATGAAACGCCGGTGCAGATGCTGGCGCCCGGCGAGAAGAAAACGCACCGAGCTTATGTCTGGGCTTATTGCACCACGCCGTTCTCGGCACTGAAGGCCGTTGTCTACGACTTCAGCCCCAGCCGTGCTGGCGAACATGCACGGAACTTCCTTGGCACGTGGAACGGCAAGCTGGTCTGTGATGACTTCGCGGGTTACAAGGCCAGCTTCGAGCTGGGCATCACCGAAATCGGCTGCATGGCGCATGCCCGCCGTAAGTTCTTCGACCTGCATGTGACGAACAAAAGCCAGTTGGCCGAGCAAGCGCTGCACTCAATCGGCGGGCTGTACGAAGTTGAACGGCAGGCCAAAGATATAAGTGATGAAGAACGATGGCGATTACGCCAAGAAATAGCGGTGCCCATTGCACAGAAATTACATGAGTGGATGCTGGCTCAGCGCGACCTCGTGCCCGAGGGCTCGGCCACGACCAAGGCTCTGGATTACAGCTTGAAACGCTGGGTAGCGCTGACGCGCTACCTGGATGATGGTGCCGTGCCCATCGACAACAACCCGGTGGAGAACACGATCAGGCCATGGGCGCTTGGGCGCTCCAATTGGTTGTTCGCCGGGTCTCTGCGCAGTGGCAAACGAGCGGCAGCGATCATGAGTTTGATCCAGTCGGCACGCATGAACGGGCATGATCCGTACGCGTATCTCAAGGATGTACTGACGCGATTGCCGACGCAGAAAGCCAGTGAGATCGAGCATCTACTGCCGCATCAATGGATGCCTGGCTGATCTACGCAAGGCGTATTCCCCATACGCTTAC
>NZ_CAXAPL010000089.1:0-2574 GCF_963970845.1 Pseudomonas sp. RA_105y_Pfl2_P56 | reverse complement strand
ATGGGTTCGGTTTCTTGTATTTGTGTGGTGCAAACCAAGTTGCCGACTCATGCAGGCCTCTTCAATATTCCAACTTCTTGATTTTCTGTAAGAAAAATCGGGGATCCCTCAGGGTCTGTCCCCGTTTGTGATAAAGATCTGCTCTTGATGGCATCTCAGATTGTAGGGGTGTTGTCGGCCACTGCACTGGGCGATACAGATCAAGAGTCAATGGATCTGGGCTCCTGGGTTGCCAACAACGCTACGCAGTACAACTTCCTCAATCACCAGGATGTCATCGATCTCGCTGAAGCGGAGAAGACGTGCCGAACGAAAGGAAATTGTGATGAAGTCAAAAAAGAGTTTGATGAGCGCAGCGATGCGAACCGGGAGCGACTGAAAAACTGCAAGCTTGTCGGAAACTGCGCACAAATTAGGGCAGAGATTGATGAGGGCTCCAAAGCACTGGGGACCCTGATCGAGGTAACCGAGAAGGTCAACCCAGGCGGCTCGGATAATGATCTGGCGTATTACTATCAGACCAAAAAGAACGCCACCGACTGGACGACGGCTGGTTTAAACCATTTAGATCAGATTGGTAATCTGTGGGTCAACGACGATGGTTCGTGGTTGACTGAGGCGGGAGTCTATCTAGATCAGACGGGTTTCAATCCATTTGGAATCAACGTTCTGCCTGGCATGCATGGAGCTGGTGAAGGAGGCGGGACCAAGGTAAGGCCACTTGATGACTTGCCTGTCGGAGGCGGTGGTAAAGATAAGCCGAAGCCTACGCCAGAGTGGGATAATCCTGTCACGAGGGTCGATGGAGAGTTTGGCGATCAAAACGCTCCAACGATTAATGTTCCTGCATTTTTTGATACGCCAACGAATGCGCCGAAGTTTATTACCAATGGACGAATCAATATGTCTGATTTGCAGAAGCTGGTTCCGCCTGGTATGCCGGATACGTTCAGACCTTCTGCCATTATTGCTGATGGCAGTAAATTCTCGTACGTTTGGGCAGGGCAGAAAGTTGAAATTAAGTGGCATTCCCCTGATCTCAATGCAGCTGCAAATCATCCTGGATCCAACTCAGGTAGTGGTTGGACTGCGCAGATTAAAATCGGAAAGAAACTGCTTGGGCAAGATGGCAGGCTTTACAGAAAAGTAACCAATGTCACCCATATTCCTGTGGACTTTAAATGATGAAGGCCGTTTCTTATTACTGCTCGCTTCCGGACTCGATGCCTGAAGAAGATGTGACAAAGGAATTTCATGAACTTCTACAAGAAGTACCTGGTTCTGAGCGGTTGAAACATGATTTTCTCCAGGCTCTGTTAGAGCTCAGCGATCGTCAGTGGCACACCTATAAAGGGATGGACCAGCCACTGAAGACTCAGATCGAGAAAATCTTGATCAGTTGGTGGGATGGATACGATTTCGATTTTGCTGAGGGCTCGATCATCGTTGCTGCAATGCTTGGGTTGGTTGAACTTTTTGATTTTATATCAAATCGAAGTGTTGCCGAGCTTTCACCTGAAGTAGCTGTCGAGATTAAAGAGGCAATTGCTGAGCTGGGGGATAATATCGCTGATCCGTATAGTGGTCTGTGATTTGAAGCGACCAATAATCCGCGAATAGGAGTGGCCACATTTAAGCGTCATTCAGAAAGGCGTAGGATGTGATTCCGGATTGAAATCCCGTCAGGCTAAAACAATGAAAACGCCCCGAACACTGTCGGGGCGTTTTCATTTGCCAGACTCAATCAGCAGAACACTCAACGAAACGCCGGCACCACATGCTTGATAAACAACTCCAACGATTTCTTCTTCTCTTCATGCTGCAGGCTGTTATCACACCAGAAACTGAACTCATCCCCCCCCCAACTCCTGGTAATACTTGATGCGCGGAATGATCTCTTCCGGCGTACCAATCATCGCCGTCTTGTGCAAACTCTCCAGCTCAAACTCCGGACGCCCGGCAAACTTCTCTTCCGGGCTCGGTGCGAGGAAGCCATTGACCGGCGTTTGCTTGTTGCCGAACCACGCATCGAAGGTGCGATAGAAACGCGAGATCGCTTTCGCGCCGACTTTCCAGCCGTCCGGATTATCAGCGGTGTGCACGTGGGTGTGACGCAGCACCATCAGTTGCGGGCGTGGCACGTCGGGGTTGTTGTCCAGCGCAGTCTGGAATTTGTTTTTCAGGTCGGGGACTTCTTCGTCGCCCTTCGTCAGCGGCGTGACCATCACGTTGCAACCGTTGGCCACGGCGAAGTTGTGCGAGTCCGGGTCGCGGGCGGCGATCCACATTGGCGGGTTGGGCTTCTGGATCGGTTTTGGCACGCTGGTGGAGGTGGGGAATTTCCAGATGTCGCCGTTGTGCGCGTAGTCGCCTTGCCACAGGGCGCGGACCACCGGGACCATTTCGCGCAAGGCCTGGCCGCCGCTGGGTAAAGGGGGACGGTAAAGGGGGACAGACCCTGAGGGATCCCCGATTTTTCTTACAGAAAATCAAGAAGTTGGAATATTGAAGAGGCCTGCATGAGTCGGCAACTTGGTTTGCACCACACAAATACAAGAAACCGAACCCATGCAG
>NZ_CAXAPL010000088.1:0-2580 GCF_963970845.1 Pseudomonas sp. RA_105y_Pfl2_P56 | reverse complement strand
TGTTGCCGCTGACCGAAAACTGACCCAGTAGAGGCTGTTCTGCCGACTGAAAACTGACCCAGGTGTTCAACTGCTTCTGCTCACTTTTTGAGCAGGAGAACACAGGGTGATCAGCATGGAAATGTTGGGGAAAATCCGGCGGATGTACTTCCGCGACAAGCTCTCGCTGCATCAGATAGCCAAGCGTACCGGGCTGTCGAGAAACACCATCCGAAAATGGGTCAGAGCGCCCGAAGTCACTCAGCCGGCGTACCATCGGTGCGCGACCTTCAACAAACTCAGCCCTTTCCACGACACGCTGGAACAGGCGCTGAAAGCCGACTCGTTCCGGGCAAAGCACAATCGCAGAAGCGCCAAAGCACTTTTCGAGCAGATCAAGGCCGAGGGTTATGACGGCGGCTACAGCCAGCTCACGGCGTTTGTACGCTCGTGGCGAGGCGAGCAAGGCAAGTGTTTACGCGCTTTTGTACCGCTGACGTTTGCGCTCGGTGAAGCCTTTCAATTTGACTGGAGCGAAGAAGGGCTGCTGATCGGAGGCCTGTTTCGACGCATCCAGGTCTCCCACATGAAGCTGTGCGCCAGTCGCGCATTCTGGTTGGTTGCGTACCCGAGCCAAGGTCACGAGATGCTATTCGATGCCCATACACGCTCGTTCGGAGCATTAGGTGGCGTGCCGCGTCGCGGCATTTACGACAACATGAAAACGGCTGTCGACAAGGTCAACAAAGGCAAGGGTCGCACGGTCAATGCCCGGTTTTCCGTGATGTGCGCGCACTACCTGTTCGATCCGGATTTCTGCAACGTAGCCTCTGGCTGGGAAAAGGGCATTGTCGAGAAGAACGTTCAGGACAGCCGGAGGCGAATCTGGCTCGATGCTCAAAACTGCATGTTCCATACCTTCGAGGAGCTGAACGTCTGGCTCGGCCAACGCTGTCGTGCGCTCTGGGGTGAACTTATACATCCGCAATACAACGGTTTGACGGTGGCAGAAGTCCTGGAGCTGGAGCAGGTTGAAATGATGCCGATGCCGACGGCTTTTGATGGCTACGTCGAACGCACCGTCCGTGTTTCTAGCACCTGCCTGATCAGCGTGTCGAGAAATCGTTATTCGGTGCCTTGCGAGCGTGTTGGTCAGTGGGTCAGCAGCCGCTTGTACCCTTCGCGGATCGTGGTCATCGCTGACGAAACGGTGATCGCCAGCCACGAGCGCCTTTTTGATCGAGATCAGGTCAGTTTTGACTGGCAGCACTACATCCCACTTATTGAACGCAAGCCTGGTGCATTGCGCAATGGCGCTCCATTTGCCGATCTGCCGAAGCCGTTACTGCTTCTCAAGCGGGGACTGAGGCGTCATACCAACGGTGATCGAATCATGATGCAGGTACTGGCTGCTGTGCCCATCGCCGGTCTCGAACCGGTGCTGGTGGCGGTGGAGCTGGTACTTGAGTCGGGAAGTCTCAGCGCCGATCACATCCTCAATGTCGTTGCCCGCCTGACCTCCACCGCACCTCCTCCCTGCGTAGAAACCAGCTTGCAACTCAAGGTAGCGCCTGTTGCCAATACGGCGCGCTACGACCGGCTCCGTTCGACTGATGAGGAGAATCGCAATGCGTGACCTAATGACGGAACTCAAAGAACTGCGCCTGCACGGCATGGCCAGTGCTTGGGAAGAACTGGTCTCTCAAGGAACAGCGTCGACGGCTTCATCGAAATGGCTGCTGGAACATCTGCTTCAACAGGAACATGCGGATCGAGCGGTGCGCTCAGTAAACCACCAGATGAACATGGCAAAACTCCCAATGCACCGTGATTTAGCTGGCTTTGACTTCAGCGCTTCCTGCGCTGATGCCCGGTTGGTCAAGGAGTTATCCAGCCTGGAGTTTACGGAGACAGCGCAAAATGTGGTGTTCATCGGTGGGCCTGGAACCGGAAAAACACACTTGGCCAGTGCCTTGGCTGTATCCGGAATCACGGCGTACAACAAACGCGTGCGCTTCTTTTCCACGGTGGATCTGGTGAATCTGCTGGAGCGTGAGAAGTACGATGGCAAGGCAGGGCGAATCGCCCAGGCACTGCTTCGCACAGACCTGGTGATACTGGATGAACTCGGATATTTGCCCTTCAGCCAAAGCGGCGGCGCCCTGTTATTTCACCTGCTGTCCAAACTGTACGAACACACCAGCGTGGTCATCACCACCAACCTGAGCTTCTCGGAATGGTCGAGTGTGTTTGGCGACGCCAAGATGACCACCGCGTTGTTGGATCGGCTGACACACCACTGCCACATCGTCGAAACGGGCAACGAGTCCTACCGCCTGCAACATAGCACCTTGGCCGCCCAGACAAAGATCAAGTCACGGGAACGAAAGCGCAAGGACGGAGATGGTATCGAGGACGATGAACCGTTTTGATCTGCACCGTAAACACCCTGCCGCATGCCTGCATGCGGTGGGGCCCGATGCGTCGTCAACCGGAACACTGCTGCTAAGCTTATCCACAATTGCTGTGGCAAAAATCAGCAATCCGTCCTGGGTCATTTTTCAATCGGCAGGGTGGGTCAGTTTTCAATCAGCGCCAACA
>NZ_CAXAPL010000087.1:0-3091 GCF_963970845.1 Pseudomonas sp. RA_105y_Pfl2_P56 | reverse complement strand
AGCAGTGAAACGATGCATCGCCGATGGTAGTGTGGGGTTTCCCCATGTGAGAGTAGGTCATCGTCAAGATTAAATTCCGAAACCCCAATTGCGAAAGCAGTTGGGGTTTTGTTTTGCCCGCAGGAAATGTGTCTGCTTGTTTTCTATGCAACGGCCCGGCGCATGGCTATTATTCGGGCCTCACTGTGAGGCGAGACCTACATGCTGACGTTGTTGAATCTTCTGAAGGATGGGCGATTCCATTCTGGTCAGGACCTAGGCGCCGCCTTAGGAATTAGTCGAAGTGCGGTATGGAAGCAGCTTCAGCACTTGGAGGCTGAGCTTGGGCTGTCCATTCACAAGGTTCGGGGGCGAGGTTATCAGTTGGCTGCGCCGCTTGTGTTGATCGATCCTCTTAAAGTGGCGCGGATGAAAGAGAGTTGGCCAATTGCGGTTTTTGATTCCATCGACTCGACTAATGCTGAGGCTTTGCGCGCCATTGGCCGGGGGCAGGCAGCGCCATTTTTAGTGCTTGCCGAGCGACAGATATCTGGACGTGGGCGTAGAGGGCGCAAGTGGGTTAGCCCGTTTGCCGAAAACCTTTATTACAGTCTCGTTCTGCGAATTGATGGTGGGATGCGCCAGCTTGAGGGCTTGAGTCTTGTTGTTGGGTTGGCAGTCATGCGAACCCTGCAAAAGCTCGGCGTCACTGGCGCAGGTTTGAAGTGGCCTAACGATGTTCTCGTCGGCAATAAGAAAATTGCCGGTATTTTGCTGGAGTTGGTTGGGGATCCGGCTGATGTGTGTCACGTGGTACTAGGTATAGGTATTAACGTAAATATGCAGGTTGCAGAGGAGGTTGATCAGCAATGGACTTCCATGCGACTTGAATCTGGTACAACTTGCGATCGTAACGTTCTGGTTTTCGAGTTAAGCGAACAGTTGCAGTCATATATACAGCGTCAGCAGGTCGGTGGTTTTTCAGTTCTCCAGGCAGAATGGGAGGAAAACCATTTGTGGCAGGAGCGATCAGTGTCGTTGATTGCTGGTGTCAGCCAGGTTGATGGTGTTGTGCTGGGGATTGATAGCCAAGGCGCGCTGCGTTTGCAGGTGAGTGGTGTGGAAAAGGTCTTTAGCGGTGGCGAGCTCAGCCTGAGGTTGCGTGATGATTCTTGAGCTTGATTGTGGCAACAGCTTCATAAAGTGGCGCGTGCTGAGTGCCGAGGCTGCTGTGTTGATCGCAGAGGGGGTGGTTGACTCGGATCAGGCTCTGCGTGATGGTCTATTTGCTCTAGCTGGATTGTCGCTAAGCAAATGCCGTCTTGTTAGTGTTCGTACTCTCGAGGAGACGGGAGCGTTAATCGAAATGCTTCGGCGGGATTTCGATCTGACAGTTGTATGTGCAGAGCCAGCTCGTGAAATGTCTGGTGTTAGAAACGGTTATGAGGACTACGAGCGCTTGGGGCTTGATCGTTGGTTGGCGATGCTCGGCGGATTCCACTTAGCTGAAGGTGCATGTCTGGTGCTGGATTTTGGCACGGCGGTAACGGCGGACTTCATTGCGGAAGATGGGGAGCATCTCGGGGGCTTTATTTGTCCTGGCATGCCGTTGATGCGTAACCAGTTGCGCACCCATACACGAAAGATACGATACGGTGATCTCGCGGCTGAGCGTGCATTGACAAGCCAGGCTCCCGGTCGGAGCACTGTTGAGGCGGTGGAGCGCGGTTGCTCTCTAATGCTCAAAGGGTTCGTGCTCACTCAGATGGAAATGGCACGAGCCTATTGGGGGGAGAGTTTCACTGTATTTCTTACAGGGGGGGATGCCGTATTAATAGCAGATGTTGTCCCAGAGGCCAGGGTTGTTCCCGACCTGGTGTTCGTGGGCTTGGCTATGGCGTGTCCTTTGTCCTGAGGTCTGTATGCGTTGGTTGTTCCTGCTGTTCCTTGTTCTCAATGTTTTCTATTACGTCTGGCATCAGCAGGAAGCACCTCTGCGTGCAAAAGATGTCACCCCTCTGAGTTTGTATAAAGGCCCCCAGCATGACATTCGTTTGTTCAGCGAGAGTCTGGATGCTTCTCGAGAGAATGCTGGTGTGCGCTCTGAGGAGCGCTGTCTTTATTTGGGGGGATTTGCTCGTCAGGATTTGGTTGAAGCGTTGGGGCGCCGTTTGGCGGAGATGGATATCAAGGCTTCGCCGTTGCCTGACGAGCGTCCGGCAACAGGATACTGGCTGCGTATCTCACCTGAAGGTCAGCGATTGTTGGGTGCTGATCAGTTGCAAAACCTTTCCAAGGAATTCAATGAGTTAAAACATAAAATAATGCTGTGCGAAGGGGTTGCGCCTGCTGAATAGTTTGCATAGAATGGCGCCCGCTCCACAGTGAAGACCTGAAGAGGTGGTCATGAAGGAGTGGTGTCAATGCAGCTAACCTCAAGTTTTTAAATGAGAAAATGCTTGACAGGGGTTTGGCATAGTATAAAATGCCGGCCTGATTAGGAGGGGTTCCCGAGCGGCCAAAGGGATCAGACTGTAAATCTGACGTCTACGACTTCGAAGGTTCGAATCCTTCTCCCTCCACCAGATTTAAGCGTGAGCTGCAGGCTCTGCGGGTATAGTTTAGTGGTAGAACCTCAGCCTTCCAAGCTGATGATGCGGGTTCGATTCCCGCTACCCGCTCCAAGCTTGCAGGTTGTGCAAAGTGTTTCGCTCTTGTAGCTCAGTTGGTAGAGCACACCCTTGGTAAGGGTGAGGTCAGCGGTTCAAATCCGCTCAAGAGCTCCATATAACAAGGCAGATATGAAAATATCTGCCTTTGTTTTAATGGTTGATGTTGTTTGTCTAATTCTTCTGTTTGAGGGTGATATCGATGGCTAAGGAAAAATTTGATCGTTCCCTGCCCCATGTTAACGTAGGGACCATCGGTCACGTTGACCACGGTAAAACCACTCTGACCGCTGCTCTGACTCGTGTTTGCTCCGAGGTTTTCGGTTCGGCCGTAGTTGAATTCGACAAGATCGACAGCGCTCCAGAAGAAAAAGCTCGCGGTATCACCATCAACACCGCGCACGTTGAGTACAACTCGCTGATCCGTCACTACGCTCACGTTG
>NZ_CAXAPL010000086.1:0-3141 GCF_963970845.1 Pseudomonas sp. RA_105y_Pfl2_P56 | reverse complement strand
TATCGGCGCTTGGGTGAAAGGAGGAGGGTGAAATCTCCCACGGTCTGTACTGCGCTAACAGTCAGAATCGAGCCTTGTCCCTCCTCCTCCCTTCAAGTCCTACCATACAAGCGAGCCTGCTCGCGAAAGCTGACTACAAAGCAACACATCTTCTTGCCACATACCCCCTCATCAACCGTGCTGGCGGGCCGCATCACCCCATCGCTCAACCCGACCATTCGTCAGAAACCCATCGACACCTGTCAGATCTGACAGGTGTGTAATTCGCAAATAAGCGCTCTGATTGCACCTGACCTTTCCACCGCTCAGGGACCGCCTTCATGACCACCACCCAGACACCCGATAACACCGTGTTAGCGCTCTACCCACCTCGCGCACCTGAAGCGACCACGCCGGTGGTTGGCGCGAATTATGGCGTCCCCAAACACGTATATGACCTCAAACCCATGGGTCTGAGCATCGCCGTCGATCCTCCGCTAGCCGGTACGGTGCAAGCAGGCGACGTGATCCGGCTGATGCTGAACAACGCCAGCACCGAAGCCACAAAAACCATCCAGCCTGGCGAGGAAAATGCTGTTCATACCCTCTACCTGCCCAAAGGTTTGTTGCTGCCAAATCAACTCAACACACTCGTTTACACCATCACCCGTGACAGCCAGAACATTGGCACCTCAACGCCGGAGCTGACGCTGCTGTACAACGACATCCGCCCCGGCAAAGAAGATCTCACGCCCGGTGACGGCGCTCATTCCAGGCTGCAACTGATCCTGCCGCAGGATGTAATCGACGACGGCATTGATGCCGAGCGCGCCAAACAAGGCGTGCAGGTTTGCTTTGCTTATCCCTACTGCCGGGCTTACGACGTGATCCGATTGAACTGCAACGGCCAGGATGTCCTGCGAACCGTTACGGCCACTGAAGCTCCAGCCACCCCTTCAGACGAGACGACGACAATTTGCGTAATGGTCGGGGAAGATGTATTCCAGCGAGCCGGAGACAGTCCGAAGTTCATCTTTTCCTACACCGTCACCGATCAGCTAGGCAACGGGCCGGATACCGACTCGCCTTACTCGGGCGCAGTAGAGGTCGATGTGCACCTGACGGAAACCCGATTGGTCGCCCCCGATCTGGCCGAAAACCCGGACGACCCGAACGATGATCCGAGCACCATCGATCTGGCGAAGCTCGGCAGCAAGGATCTCACTGTACTGGTGCATGCATTCGCCACGCAGTGGCAGCCCAACGACAAAATCCGTGTGATCTACACCGCCAGCAAACTCGACAGCCTCGTGGCGTCGCACACCGTCGAGGCCGACGTCGGGCGCATTCCATTCGTCTACAAACTGATGGTGCCCAATGCCAAGGTGATCGCCGGCAGCGAGGTGCGCGCAAAATATGAACAGGTTCGCGGCGGACAGGTCATTGCGAGATCCGACACCACCAAGGCCGGTGTTACCGGCGAGAGCACCGTTGAATTGCCACCGCCATTTTTGGTGAACGCCGTGGAACCAATCGATGTGTTGGCGTACCCGAATGGGGTGACCTTACGCATCGAATACCTTGAGGCATTGCCCGGTGATCGCGGACGTCCGGTAGAGGTCAATCCGCCAGCGGGCTCGCCGCAGTTTCCTTTGGTGGAGTTCAACAGCAATAAACGGGTGAATACGGTGTTGAGCCAAGCATTTCTGGCGGCGCGGCATGGGCAGGATGTTGAGTTTCGCTGGAATTTGAATCGCAATGGCGGACAGGCTGGGAAATCAGATTCGGTCAGGATCAGCGTGCAAAAGATCGCGGATGAAGACCCACGTTTTCCGACGCCGAATATTGCAGGCAACACCGGTTCAGAGCTAGATGTATCGATACTCAAAGAAACGGATGTGTTGACCCTGGCATCATGGATTGGGCAAAAACCAAAACAATTGGTCTGGTTGAAGTGCACTGGAACAAATGCTCAAGGACAACTGACGGAAACGGATGTTTTCACTGGAGATCCGAACCCCAACGACACAGGCCTCGAAGTAATCATCCCGAAAGAATGGCTCGACACACTTAAAGATGGAACAGATTTGTTGATCGACTTCAAAGCAGGTATTTCCGAATCCAACCTCCCCACGAAATTTCCTGAACGTACATATAGAGTCAAGAATGACACGCCATTATTTGAAAACTTTGACCAGCTTGAGATACAACCATTAGGCTCAGTATCTACACGGACAATGACGATTACAGGAATGAGGGGGGCCCCCACCATCGGCCATGTGACTAGCTATTCTCCCCCTCTCCCCAGCGTATTCAGTGGGAGAGCCATATTCACTGCCAACGATCACTCAATTATCCGATTAGATCTGAAAAAGACCTATGTTAAAGTTTCGTTTTGGGCCGGAGCGGTTGACTTCTACGGCGCAGCCAGGGCATATGACAAAGAAGGAATTTTGCTTCAGACACTAACAATTTCCCCTCCGCGGGATGCAAGACAATACACTTTTATTAGCAAAGGAATAAAAAGAATCGAGATTGACAACTTAGCATCGAAAGACAGCTTCTTAATCGATCACTTCGAATTTTTGCCTTAGAAGCGCTGATGAAAATCACACCGCTCAAACCTTAAAAAGATCGCATTTCGCGATCTTTTTTAAAGGTTAAAGGGAGGTTAAAGGGAGGTTAAAGGGGACAGACCCTGAGGGATCCCCAGATCTTCGCCCGACTTTTTGCCTCTTAAACTGAAGTGTTTAAAAGATACCTCCAGACACGCCTTCCAGACTACAAATCCTTGCGCCTTTACCTAAAGCAAAGCCAGAATCCGCCGGTTTGTGCACCTTGGGGTCGGATTCTATTGTGGTCCGGTCGCTGACGAATCATCGATCGGGTCTCGCAGCCCGTCGATCTCTGGACGCACAACATCCGCTTTGCTTATGGCGGCTGTACGTGGGAGACCTTCGGGTCTGCCGGTTCTAGAGTCCCGGTCTGCGACCCGCGTATAGCTGCCACCCTCATTCGTCTCGCAGCGAACGTTGGCGGGAGTGTCAGATTTTTTGTGTGCGGGCCGGTAACGGCCTGCCGTAAGGCAAGCCCTTCTTTCACCAGTTCAACCTGGTAAATCGATCTCCATAAAGAATCGCAAACTGATTCATTGCTGTCTTC
>NZ_CAXAPL010000085.1:0-3437 GCF_963970845.1 Pseudomonas sp. RA_105y_Pfl2_P56 | reverse complement strand
TGAAAGCTTAGAAATGAGCATTCCATCGATGTGATGATGAATGTTGATTTCTAGTCTTTGATTAGATCGTTCTTTAAAAATTTGGGTATGTGATAGAAAGATAGACTGGATAGCACTTTCACTGGTGTTTATTCAGGCTAAGGTAAAATTTGTGAGTTCTCTTAATTGAGAAATTCGAATTTTCGGCGAATGTCGTCTTCACAGTATAACCAGATTGCTTGGGGTTATATGGTCAAGTGAAGAAGCGCATACGGTGGATGCCTTGGCAGTCAGAGGCGATGAAAGACGTGGTAGCCTGCGAAAAGCTTCGGGGAGTCGGCAAACAGACTTTGATCCGGAGATGTCTGAATGGGGGAACCCAGCCATCATAAGATGGTTATCTTGTACTGAATACATAGGTGCAAGAGGCGAACCAGGGGAACTGAAACATCTAAGTACCCTGAGGAAAAGAAATCAACCGAGATTCCCTTAGTAGTGGCGAGCGAACGGGGACCAGCCCTTAAGTTGATTTGAGATTAGCGGAACGCTCTGGAAAGTGCGGCCATAGTGGGTGATAGCCCTGTACGCGAAAATCTCTTATCAATGAAATCGAGTAGGACGGAGCACGAGAAACTTTGTCTGAATATGGGGGGACCATCCTCCAAGGCTAAATACTACTGACTGACCGATAGTGAACTAGTACCGTGAGGGAAAGGCGAAAAGAACCCCGGAGAGGGGAGTGAAATAGATCCTGAAACCGTATGCGTACAAGCAGTGGGAGCCCACTTTGTTGGGTGACTGCGTACCTTTTGTATAATGGGTCAGCGACTTATTTTCAGTGGCGAGCTTAACCGAATAGGGGAGGCGTAGCGAAAGCGAGTCTTAATAGGGCGTCTAGTCGCTGGGAATAGACCCGAAACCGGGCGATCTATCCATGGGCAGGTTGAAGGTTGGGTAACACTAACTGGAGGACCGAACCGACTACCGTTGAAAAGTTAGCGGATGACCTGTGGATCGGAGTGAAAGGCTAATCAAGCTCGGAGATAGCTGGTTCTCCTCGAAAGCTATTTAGGTAGCGCCTCATGTATCACTGTAGGGGGTAGAGCACTGTTTCGGCTAGGGGGTCATCCCGACTTACCAAACCGATGCAAACTCCGAATACCTACAAGTGCCGAGCATGGGAGACACACGGCGGGTGCTAACGTCCGTCGTGAAAAGGGAAACAACCCAGACCGTCAGCTAAGGTCCCAAAGTTATGGTTAAGTGGGAAACGATGTGGGAAGGCTTAGACAGCTAGGAGGTTGGCTTAGAAGCAGCCACCCTTTAAAGAAAGCGTAATAGCTCACTAGTCGAGTCGGCCTGCGCGGAAGATGTAACGGGGCTCAAACCATACACCGAAGCTACGGGTATCACCTTCGGGTGATGCGGTAGAGGAGCGTTCTGTAAGCCTGTGAAGGTGAGTTGAGAAGCTTGCTGGAGGTATCAGAAGTGCGAATGCTGACATGAGTAACGACAATGGGTGTGAAAAACACCCACGCCGAAAGACCAAGGTTTCCTGCGCAACGTTAATCGACGCAGGGTTAGTCGGTCCCTAAGGCGAGGCTGAAAAGCGTAGTCGATGGAAAACAGGTTAATATTCCTGTACTTCTGGTTATTGCGATGGAGGGACGGAGAAGGCTAGGCCAGCTTGGCGTTGGTTGTCCAAGTTTAAGGTGGTAGGCTGGAATCTTAGGTAAATCCGGGATTCCAAGGCCGAGAGCTGATGACGAGTTATCTTTTAGATGACGAAGTGGTTGATGCCATGCTTCCAAGAAAAGCTTCTAAGCTTCAGGTAACCAGGAACCGTACCCCAAACCGACACAGGTGGTTGGGTAGAGAATACCAAGGCGCTTGAGAGAACTCGGGTGAAGGAACTAGGCAAAATGGCACCGTAACTTCGGGAGAAGGTGCGCCGGTGAGGGTGAAGGACTTGCTCCGTAAGCTCATGCCGGTCGAAGATACCAGGCCGCTGCGACTGTTTATTAAAAACACAGCACTCTGCAAACACGAAAGTGGACGTATAGGGTGTGACGCCTGCCCGGTGCCGGAAGGTTAATTGATGGGGTTAGCTAACGCGAAGCTCTTGATCGAAGCCCCGGTAAACGGCGGCCGTAACTATAACGGTCCTAAGGTAGCGAAATTCCTTGTCGGGTAAGTTCCGACCTGCACGAATGGCGTAACGATGGCGGCGCTGTCTCCACCCGAGACTCAGTGAAATTGAAATCGCTGTGAAGATGCAGTGTATCCGCGGCTAGACGGAAAGACCCCGTGAACCTTTACTATAGCTTTGCACTGGACTTTGAATTTGCTTGTGTAGGATAGGTGGGAGGCTTTGAAGCGTGGACGCCAGTTCGCGTGGAGCCATCCTTGAAATACCACCCTGGCAACTTTGAGGTTCTAACTCAGGTCCGTTATCCGGATCGAGGACAGTGTATGGTGGGTAGTTTGACTGGGGCGGTCTCCTCCTAAAGAGTAACGGAGGAGTACGAAGGTGCGCTCAGACCGGTCGGAAATCGGTCGTAGAGTATAAAGGCAAAAGCGCGCTTGACTGCGAGACAGACACGTCGAGCAGGTACGAAAGTAGGTCTTAGTGATCCGGTGGTTCTGTATGGAAGGGCCATCGCTCAACGGATAAAAGGTACTCCGGGGATAACAGGCTGATACCGCCCAAGAGTTCATATCGACGGCGGTGTTTGGCACCTCGATGTCGGCTCATCACATCCTGGGGCTGAAGCCGGTCCCAAGGGTATGGCTGTTCGCCATTTAAAGTGGTACGCGAGCTGGGTTTAGAACGTCGTGAGACAGTTCGGTCCCTATCTGCCGTGGACGTTTGAGATTTGAGAGGGGCTGCTCCTAGTACGAGAGGACCGGAGTGGACGAACCTCTGGTGTTCCGGTTGTCACGCCAGTGGCATTGCCGGGTAGCTATGTTCGGGAAAGATAACCGCTGAAAGCATCTAAGCGGGAAACTTGCCTCAAGATGAGATCTCACTGGAACCTTGAGTTCCCTGAAGGGCCGTCGAAGACTACGACGTTGATAGGTTGGGTGTGTAAGCGCTGTGAGGCGTTGAGCTAACCAATACTAATTGCCCGTGAGGCTTGACCATATAACACCCAAGCAATTTGCGCTTGAAAGCCAGATTGCGGTGTGTGAAGACGAAACGAACCGAAAGTTCGATGTTCACAAAACACCGACAGCTGTCACATACCCAATTTGCTGAAGCGAGGCCAACAGGTCGCGAGTCAGTACCCGAATTTCTTGACGACCATAGAGCGTTGGAACCACCTGATCCCATCCCGAACTCAGCAGTGAAACGATGCATCGCCGATGGTAGTGTGGGGTTTCCCCATGTGAGAGTAGGTCATCGTCAAGATTAAATTCCGAAACCCCAATTGCGAAAGCAGTTGGGGTTTTGTTTT
>NZ_CAXAPL010000084.1:0-3508 GCF_963970845.1 Pseudomonas sp. RA_105y_Pfl2_P56 | reverse complement strand
GACCTCCGGCGCGCAAAGCTGGGACATCACCCTGCCAAAACGTCAGTTCCTCGGCGTGGCCACCAGCAACGAAACCCGCGAGCTGGTTAACCAGGTCTTTCAACAAATCCTAACTTCACCCCGCTAAGAGGCACTGCATGGCACTCGGTCAAGTCACCGTCGACAATCTCAATCTAGGCCAGGGTGCCGTGACTGAGGTTGAGCGTTACTTTCTTTTCATCGGCCCCGCCGCCAAGAACGTCGGCCAGTTCATCCCGTTGAACACCGACAGCGATCTGGACGCCGCCCTGGGCGTTCCGGCCAGCGATCTGAAAACCCAAATCACCGCCGCACGCCAAAACGGCGGCCAGCGTTGGGCCTGTCTTGCCGCCCCGATCGGCGCCGAAGGCGACTGGGCCACCGCGTTGCAGAAAACCCAGCAACAGGGCGTGTCGGTAGAGGCGGTGATAGTGACCAAACCGGTCACGAAGGCAGACGAACTGTCGGCCATGCATGACGCCGCTGTTGCCCTGAACAACACCTACGGGCGCCGTGTGTTCTTTCTCGCAAGCACCGCCGGCATCACCGTCGACCAGACCTGGGCGCAATACCTCACCGAGCAAAAGGCTTTGGTAACTGGGCTGGCTGCACCGCGTGTTTCGCCGGTACCGCAACTGCACGGTAACGACTTGGGTGTGTTGGCCGGCCGCTTGGCCAATTCGGCGGTGAGCATCGCTGACAGCCCGATGCGGGTCGCCACTGGCCCGGTGCTGGGACTGGGCCAGGTGCCCGTCGATAGCGAGCTGATTCCGCTGCCGTCCGCTGTGCGCAGTGAACTGGATCGAGCGCGGTTTTCCGTGTCGCAGACCTATCCGGACTATCCGGGCGTGTATTGGGGTGACTGCAACATGCTGGACACCCCGGGCAGTGACTTTCAGGTCGTGGAATACCTGCGCATCACCGACAAGGCCGCTCGCCAGATCCGCCCGCTGCTGATCCGCCGCGTCGCTGATCGACGCTTGAACAACACGCCCAACAGCATGGCGGTGAACACCAACCAACTGATGGCGCCGCTGCGTGCCATGGCCAAGTCAATCAAGTTCAACGGTGAGGTGTTCCCCGGCGATATCGAACCGCCGAAAGACGGCGACCTGGTACTGGAATGGCTGAGCAAAACCAAGGTCGCGGCCTACATCAAGCTCAAACCCCTCAACTGCCCGAAAGACCTCACGGCGAACATTGCCCTGGATCTTTCCACTGACAAAACGGAGTAACGCCCCATGGCAAAAATTGGCGGCAAGAACTTCGACGTGAGCCTGGGCGATCTGTCGCTGCACGTCGAGAGCTGCACCCTGGACATCACCGACAACTCGGCCGTGGCCCAAACCCGTGGCGTGCCTGACGGCTACGTGGAGGGCGACGTGGCCGCTGCCGGCGAACTGGAACTGGACAGCTCCAACCTTCAGTTGCTGATCGACGCGGCGCGATCGGCGGGGAGCTTTCGCAAGCTCAAGCCTTTTGACGCGGTGTTCTTCGCCAAGGCCGGCGAAGACGAGGAACTGCGCGTAGAGGCGTTCGGCTGCAAGGTGAAAATTTCCAGCCTGCTGTCGATCGATCCGAAAGGCGGCGAGAAGACCAAGCACAAGGTGCCGTTCGACGTCACCAGTCCGGACTTTATCCACATCAATGGCGTTCCGTACCTCGACGCTACCGAGATCGAGGGGCTGCGCTGATGGGGGATTGGTTCGAACAGGCCGCGAAGTTGGAGCTGCTGGAGCGTGAGCAGGCCATAAAGGCGCAACTGGCGCGGCCGCGCCCCTCGGGGCCGAGCCGCATCCACTGCCTGGACTGCGAAAAACCAATCCCCGAACAACGCCGAGCCTTGGGCGGAATACTCCGCTGCACACCTTGCGAATCAGTTTCAGAGCGGAGTAAACGCTGATGACGACTGAAGCCTCACGTCTCGGATCGTTGGAGCAGAAGTTCGCCGTATTCGAACACCGGCTGGGCGAGCTGGAAGACCGCCACGAAACCGTGCCGACCCGCGTTACGAAGTTGGAGCAGGGGTTCGAACACATGGCGGGGCAACTGTCAGAACTCAACGCCGGACAGCAGAATTTGACGGTCGCGGTAAACGACATTGGCGCGAAGGTCGGTCGCTTGCTGACCATCCTCACGCTGGTTGGTGCCGTGCTGCAAATGGCGGTGCCGGCGCTGTTGCGGGTGTGGTTCCCATGAGCCTGCGCGGAAAGATTCAGGCCGGCGCGCTGACCTTGGCCAGCGCCTCTTTGGTGGCGTTCCTGGGCACTTGGGAAGGCAACGGCCAGAACACGGTTTATGCCGACAAGTTGGCCCGTGGTCTGCCGACCGTTTGCAAAGGCATCACCCGACACACCAGCCCGTTTCCGGTGGTGGTCGGTGATTACTGGTCGCCCGAGCGGTGTGCCGAGGTGGAGCAGTTGGTAATCAGCAAAGGGCAATTACAGCTCGCTGACTGCATCACCAACCCGGACGTGCGCCAGAACACTTTCGACGCTTTGACCAGCCATGGCCACAACGTTGGCGTGCCGAGCACCTGCGCGAGTCGGGCGGTGGCGTTGATCAACGCCGGACGCATCAGTGACGGCTGCAAAGCGTTGGCCTGGGCACCGGACGGCAAAACACCCGTGTGGGCATTTGTCACCGATGGCAAGGGGCGAAAGCAGTTTGTTCAAGGCTTGCACAACCGCCGGCTGGCTGAAATGGAGCTGTGCCTGCGATGAGCCTTTCCCCGTTGCGCCTCGCGCCGTTTGTGCTGCTGTTGGCCCTGTTGTTGTGGGTGGCGTTTGATCGGGTGACCGATCAGCGCGACGACGCCAGGCGCGAGCGCGACAGCGCGCAATGGGAAGCGAACGGTCTGCGCGAAGCGGCCCGCATCACCGGCGAGATGCTCGCAGAGCGTGATGCGATCGACCAACGAAACACCAAGGAATTGAACGATGCGCTCACTGAAAACAAGCGCCTGCGCCGCGCTGTTAGCGATGGCTCTGGCCGGTTGCACGTCCGCGCCACCTGTCCCACCGCCGGATCTGTGCCCGCCACCGCCGGCACCGCCCGCGTGGCTGATGCAGGACGCGCCGAACTCGCAGCAGACGCTCGACCGGATTATTTCACCCTCCGAGATCAGCTCGCCCTAAGCCGGCAAATGATTCTCGGACTCCAGCAATACGCCCTGGGCGTATGCCGGCGGTCGCCGGCGCACCAGGACACCACTTTTTCCAACCTCAACAAGAGAGCAACCCCATGAGCCAACAGAACACCGAAATCACTCTGGAAGTCGGCGAGCAGGAATTCACCTTCAACCTGACCCCGGCGGACGTCACCAAATACTTCAACGCACTGACCCAGACCAACAAGGTCGCGCCGGGCAACAACCTGCTGATGACCACCGTCAAGCAGGACGAAAAAGCCACGCTGAAACCGCTGCTGGCCAACCCGGTGATGGTGATGCAGATCGCCGGCGCGCTGCTGGAGGAATACGCACCCAACG
>NZ_CAXAPL010000083.1:0-3664 GCF_963970845.1 Pseudomonas sp. RA_105y_Pfl2_P56 | reverse complement strand
GACCTCCGGCGCGCAAAGCTGGGACATCACCCTGCCAAAACGTCAGTTCCTCGGCGTGGCCACCAGCAACGAAACCCGCGAGCTGGTTAACCAGGTCTTTCAACAAATCCTAACTTCACCCCGCTAACGAGGCACTGCATGGCACTCGGTCAAGTCACCGTCGACAATCTCAATCTAGGCCAGGGTGCCGTGACAGAGGTTGAGCGTTACTTTCTTTTCATCGGCCCCGCCGGCAAAAACGTCGGCCAGTTCATCGCGCTGAACACCGACAGCGATCTGGACGCCACTTTGGGCCTTCCGGCCAGCGATCTGAAAACCCAAGTCACCGCCGCCCGCTTGAACGGTGGTCAGCGCTGGGCCTGTATCGCCGCGCCGATCGGCGCCGAAGGCGACTGGGAAACCGCGCTGGAAAAAGCCCAGCAACAGGGCTTTTCCGTGGAGGCTGTGGTGATTACCAAGCCTGTCACCACGGCCGCCGAGCTGTCGGCCATGCACGATGCTGCGATCACCCTCAACAACAAATACGGGCGCCGCGTGTTTGTCATGGCATCCGTTGCCGGCATCACTGCCGAGCAGACCTGGGCGCAGTACGTGAGCGAGCAAAAGGCGCTGGTGGCGGATCTGGCCGCGCCGCGTGTCTTGCCAGTGCCGCAACTGCACGGCAACGACCTGGGCGTTCTCGCCGGGCGCCTGGCGCATTCCTCCGTGAGCATCGCGGACAGTCCGATGCGTGTCGCCACCGGCCCGGTGCTGGGCCTTGGCCCTGTGCCAATGGATGGTGAAAAAGTGCCGCTGCCGTCGGCTGTACGCAGCGAGCTGGATCGAGCACGTTTCTCTGTATCGCAGACCTATCCGGACTACCCGGGCGTGTACTGGGGTGACGGCAACATGCTGGACACCCCCGGTAGCGACTTTCAGGTCGTGGAATACCTGCGCATCACCGACAAGGCCGCTCGCCAGATCCGCCCGCTGCTGATCCGCCGCGTCGCTGATCGACGCTTGAACAACACGCCCAACAGCATGGCGGTGAACACCAACCAACTGATGGCGCCACTGCGTGCCATGGCCAAGTCGATCAAGTTCAACGGCGAGGTGTTCCCCGGCGACATCGAGCCGCCGAAAGACGGTGACCTGGTACTGGAATGGCTGAGCAAAACCAAGGTCGCGGCCTACATCAAGCTTAAACCCCTCAACTGCCCGAAAGACCTCACGGCGAACATTGCCCTGGATCTTTCCAACGAAAAAACGGAGTAACGCCCCATGGCAAAAATTGGCGGCAAGAACTTCGACGTGAGCCTGGGCGATCTGTCGCTGCACGTCGAGAGCTGCACCCTGGACATCACCGACAACTCGGCCGTGGCCCAAACCCGGGGCGTGCCTGACGGCTACGTGGAGGGCGACGTGGCCGCTGCCGGCGAACTGGAGCTGGACAGCTCCAACCTTCAGTTGCTGATCGATGCGGCGCGATCGGCGGGGAGCTTTCGCAAGCTCAAACCGTTTGACGCGGTGTTCTTCGCCAAGGCCGGCGAAGACGAGGAACTGCGCGTAGAGGCGTTCGGCTGCAAGGTGAAAATTTCCAGCCTGCTGTCGATCGATCCGAAAGGCGGCGAGAAGACCAAGCACAAGGTGCCGTTCGACGTCACCAGTCCGGACTTTATCCACATCAATGGCGTTCCGTACCTCGACGCTACCGAGATCGAGGGGCTGCGCTGATGGTGGATTGGTTCGACCGCGCCCAGGAGCTGGAGCAGCGCCAACGTGAACAGGCGATCAAGGCCCAGCTACTGAAACCTGTGCCGGTCGGGCCGAGCCTGACCCATTGCCAGGACTGCGACAAAGAGATCCCGCCGGCGCGCCAGGCACTGGGCGGCAAAACTCGGTGTGTCCCGTGCCAGACGGGCTTTGAGCAGAGTAAACGCTGATGACAACTGACACCGTTCGCCTCGGAACGCTGGAGCAGAGATTCGCCGTATTCGAACACCGGCTAGGCGAGCTGGAAGACCGCCACGAAACCGTCCCAACCCGCGTCACCAAGCTGGAACAGGGATTTGAACACATGGCCGGACAGCTATCGGAACTCAACGCCGGTCAGCAGACTTTGACGGTCGCAGTAAACGATATCGGCGCGAAGGTAGGCCGCTTGCTGACCATCCTCACGTTGGTTGGCGCCGTGCTGCAAATGGTGGTGCCGGCGCTGTTGCGGGTGTGGTTCCCATGAGCCTGCGCAACAAGATCGCCGCCGGCACGCTTGCTCTGGTCAGTACCTCACTGGTGGCGTTCTTGGGCACCTGGGAAGGCAATGGCCAAACCACCGTTTATGCCGATCAACTGGCTGGTGGATTGCCGACCGTGTGCAAAGGCATCACCCGACACACCAGCCCGTTTCCGGTGGTGGTCGGTGATTACTGGTCGCCCGAGGGGTGTGCCGAGGTGGAGCAGTTGGTTATCAGCAAAGGGCAATTACAGCTCGCTGACTGCATCACCAACCCTGACGTGGGCCAGAACACTTTCGACGCTCTGACCAGCCATGGCCACAACGTTGGCGTGCCGAGCACCTGCGCCAGTCGGGCGGTGGCATTGATCAACGCCGGCCGCATCGCTGACGGCTGCAAAGCGTTGGCCTGGGCACCGGACGGCAAGACACCGGTGTGGGCTTATGTCACCGACGCACAGGGCCGCAAGCGCTTCGTTCAAGGCTTGCACAACCGCCGGCTGGCTGAAATGGAGCTGTGCCTGCGATGAGCCTTTCCCCGTTGCGCCTGGCGCCGTTCGCGCTGCTGTTCGCTCTGTTGTTGTGGGTGGCGTTTGATCGGGTGACCGATCAGCGCGACGACGCCAGGCGCGAGCGTGACAGCGCGCAATGGGAAGCGAACGGTCTGCGCGAAGCGGCCCGCATCACCGGCGAGATGCTCGCAGAGCGCGACGCGATCGACCAACGAAACACCAAGGAATTGAACGATGCACTCACTGAAAACGGGCGCCTGCGCCGCGCTGTTGGCAATGGCACTGGCCGGTTGTACGTCCGGGCCAACTGTCCCGCCGCCGGATCTGTGCCCGCCACCGCCGGCACCGCCCGCGTGGCTGATGCAGGACGCGCCGAACTCGCAGCAGACGCTCGACCGGATTATTTCACCCTCCGAGATCAGCTCGCCCTAAGCCGGCAAATGATTCTCGGACTCCAGCAATACGTCCGTGGCGTATGCCGGCGATCGCCGGCACACCAGGACACCACTTTTTCCAACCTCAACAAGAGAACAACCCCATGAGCCAACAGAACACCGAAATCACCCTGGAAGTCGGCGAGCAGGAATTCACCTTCAACCTGACCCCGGCGGACGTCACCAAATACTTCAACGCACTGACCCAGACCAACAAGGTCGCACCGGGCAACAACCTGCTGATGACCACCGTCAAGCAGGACGAAAAAGCCACGCTGAAACCGCTGCTGGCCAACCCGGTGATGGTGATGCAGATCGCCGGCGCGCTGCTGGAGGAATACGCACCCAACGTTGAGGTGATCGTAAAAAAGCGCTCGAGCACGCTGAGCGCCTAAGCGAAAACGGACTGGGCCAGCTCATGGCCCTGACGAACCGCTGGCTACCTGGAGTCGAACCCACGCCCGAGGCGATGGGAACGGCCAGGTGGCTGGAGGACGAACACTGGA
>NZ_CAXAPL010000082.1:0-4023 GCF_963970845.1 Pseudomonas sp. RA_105y_Pfl2_P56 | reverse complement strand
AAAGCGAAAACCGTGGCGACGCCCTGCCCGACCTCGAAGACTACGATTACCCGGGCCGTTTCATCGACCGCGAGCGCGGCAAACACCTGGCCAAACGCGCCCTCGAACGCCACCGCAGCGACTTCCAACTGGCTGAAGGCAAGAGCGATCAGCCGTTGCTGGTCAGCGGCCATTTTCTGGCCCTGACCGAGCACCCAAAAGCCAAGTGGAACGACCTCTGGCTGCTCACCGAAGTCCTCCACGAAGGCAAACAGCCGCAAGTGCTGGAAGAATCGGTGACCAGCGACACCACCGCGCTGAAAGACGATTTCCATCAGGGCTATCGCAACCGCTTCCAGGCGACCCCGTGGGACGTGCCGAACCGTCCACCGCTGCGCCACCCGAAACCGCGCATCCTCGGCAGCCAGAGCGCCGTGGTCACCGGCCCCAAAGGCGAAGAAATCCACTGCGACCAATACGGCCGCGTCAAAGTGCAATTCCACTGGGACCGCGAAGGCCAGGCCGACGACAAAACCAGTTGCTGGCTACGCGTCTCCAGCGCCTGGGCCGGCGCCCAATACGGCGGCATAGCCATCCCGCGCATCGGCATGGAAGTGCTGGTGACCTTCCTCGAAGGCGACCCCGATCAACCGCTGATCAGCGGCTGCCTGTACCACAAGGAAAACACCGTCCCGTACGCCCTGCCCGCGAACAAGACCCGCAGCACCTTCAAAACCCTGAGCTCGATGGGCGGCGGTGGCTACAACGAACTGCGCATCGAAGACAAAAAAGGTCAGGAGCAGATCTACCTGCACGCCCAGCGCGACTGGGACGAAAACATCGAGCACGACCAGAAGATCCGTGTCGGTAACGAACGCCACGACACCGTCGAGAAGAACAGCTACACGGAATTCAAGGCCGAAGAACACCACACCGTTTACGAAGACCGAAAAGTTGAAGCTCGGACCAATGATCACCTGACCGTGGGCGTGAACCAGCACATCAAGATTGGGACTGGGCAGTTCATTGACGCGGGGCAGGAGATTCACCTCGATAGTGGTATCAAAGTCGTAATGGAAGCTGGAAGCGAACTGACGCTGATCGGTGGAGGGAGCTTTATCAAGATTGACGCGGGGGGCGTTACACTGAGCGGCCCGGTGATAAACATGAACTCCGGCGGCAGCCCGGGTAGCGGAACCGGTGCTTCTGCGATACTTCCTGTACCGCCCAAGCCGGCAGACACCGCGCCGGCGGGGCAAACGCTGGGCAATGCACCAATCAACAACGCAGCACCAAGAACCACCAGCGAGAAAGGCAAAACGGCGCTCATCGTCGATGTGTGGGGAGATCCGGATTTAGGTAGCCAATTGCAATTGCTGGGGCCAGAGGACAAGGCATGAGTGAGTTCAAGGACAAGTCCATCACTGAAGGGACGCGCAAGAAGACCGACTACGAGAACGATCAGAAATCACGACTGGCACTTAGCGTGGATCGTACCGATGGCGGCAAACTGCAGATTCCGATCATGGTGGACGCGAAGACCACCGAAGAGCTGGACAAGTACCAGCAAAACACCTTGCTTGCGATCACACCTCTCGCCCGCCTGCCGGGACACGACAAGCTCAATGAAACTCTTCAGGGCGGTGTACCACGTGCGGGACGCGTCTACGTTTTTCAGAACAACAAGGTGTGGCGTGAACTGGTCACCGACGGCAAAGGGCAACTGTCCGAAGTCGATTTAACCCATTGGCGTAAAGTCGCAGAAAAAAAAGGCAACGCCGATAAACGCGAGCCGGTGGGCGTCAAGCAGCAACTGATGCTGGTACCGATGTTCCTTCAAGGCCGCTTTGTCGGTCGACAGTTGAGCATGGCGTTCAGTGAAGTCTCATGGACGTGGGAATACATCACCTGGCTGGAAGAAGACCCAAACCGCATAAAGGCCCGTAGCCAAAATATGGCCTCCGCTTGGGCGGCAACAGCGGGTGAAACCACGCACTGGAAAGCTACTCAGATTCATCCCGCAACTCCGATCAAAAAACTGACCAAGGGTCTGCGCTCTCGGGATTTCAGCATTGAAGCGGCGATGGAAGATCCTGCTGAGTTCACTCCTGACTTTGCAGCATTCAAACCTGATTCGTTGATTCTGCAACTGCAACAACGTAAGGAAGAGCTGGCTCAAAAGATCAAACAGACACCTCCGCCGGCCCTCTCGGTCCTGGAGGCTGGAGAAGACCTGCTCGCTCAAAAAGGCCTACGTGATTATCCGCATCTGATTGGGATGATTCTTGATGATTCGTTGTTCGCTCTTCGTCATGCGACAGCACAAGTAAAAGAATGCGTCGACTATCTGCAAACCCTGAATGCTTTGGTTCCGCATCAGCCTCACGGGCGTTATGCGCAAGTTTTGTACAGCACATTGGCAGGTCCTATTGCTGAGCTGCAAGACAAAGTCGACCTACCCAAACTCCACACTGCTGTGTTTGAAGAACAACGTGAAAAATGCCGTGAAAAATTGGCAAAACGGCTGTCCATCCTCGTCGAGGTACTGGATAAACAACTCCAGCCAGTGCTTCTCGACTGGTGCTACAGAAAGGATGAAGGGTTAGTCGAACCCTATAGCTTGCTGACCCTGGCGCTTGATGCACTCAATCAAGTTCCTGAACGCAGCGACTCTATGTACACCGGCAAGGGTTATCCAGAGCTGACCAGTTCTATCAATCGACTCGTACAAAACTTGCTCCAAGGGCAGCACCCACTTGGCACACTGCTGCTGGCAGAAACTGCCGACCAACTGCCTGATTTGGTCAAGCGCTTAAAGTCTCTGCGCGAAGGTGGTCAGGCGCCGAAGCCAGAAACCATGGGATTGAGTACGCTGATGCTTACGGCATCACTGAACGGAGAAGTGGATCAACCCAGCGCCGGAAAAGGCTTTGCGTACTTTCTCGCCGACTTACTCGATAACTTCGGTGCCAGCGTCGTAGCCCAGATCGGTCGCTTGTCCCAGAACGCGTCCAAAATCCAACTGGATCGCTTATTTTCTCCAACATTCGTGACCCTCGCTGCGCTCTCACCGAAAATGGCCGAGATTAAGTTGATGCCTCAGGGACAGGCGCTAGCCCAAGATTTCGTAGTTATCGGTGTGCAAGGTGCGGGATTGCGTGGCGGACTTACTGATGTCGAACGCCAAGCCTTGACTCGCAAAAGCTACCGCTACGCCACCCTCCACGACCAGTCAGGTACAGCCGTGGGTAGTACCAGTCCACGTGGCTCGGAAACAAGTCGCCCGATGTTGCGCGATGTCACAGTCATTGCTATCCCCAAAGGACATGCAGACTTGGCAAACTACAGTGCATTCCGAGTTCGTTTCGGCGCCATGACCGAGACGATGGAAAAAACTAAAGCCGTACCTACGTTGATGGTGGCATTTGCGGCTTACAACCTGCTCGTCCAAGTAAACGCTTACGGAGACCTTCAATCCGGAGGTGAAAAATGGCGCGGAGCAGTGGGCGTTTTTAGTGCGATTGCAGATTTAACGGCAGCTTTGGGTAGTCATAGCAAACTATTGCTAGGTACAGCCTTTGAACAACAACTTACTAAACCCCGCTTCGATGTAAAAAAAATCTCTTCAAGCTGGGCAAAAAACCTCAAAATACAAACCGGCAGTTCAAAAATATCACTACTTCGAACTGCTGGGGGTGTCGCAACCCTTGTTGGAGCAATACTGAGCGGATGGGATAGCCAACGATCGCTGAAACAAGGGGACACAGATGCAGCCGCAGCTTACGGTATAGCCGCAGTTGGCGGCGGTTGGACGAGCCCCATGAAAGACAGGACACCGTTTCCCCCTTACGATAAGGGATAGGCAAACGGTTATGTTTATGACTAATAGCAACGACAAGAGTGGGGAGCTTTTGGGCCAGGAGCGGCGGCGCCGCTGGAGCCCAGAGCAAAAGCTGGCCATGGTTCGCGAGAGCCTTGAGCCAGGACAAAGTGTGTCGGTGGTCGCTCGACGCAACGGCATCAATGCCAACCAGTTATTCCTGT
>NZ_CAXAPL010000081.1:0-4170 GCF_963970845.1 Pseudomonas sp. RA_105y_Pfl2_P56 | reverse complement strand
CAGGCTGGTCTGGCTGCGAGACTCTCCTTGGATGTAAGCCATAACGAAAAATGCTCCGTATCTTTCGATACGGAGCATTTTCATTGAGCGCTGCGCAGATTGCTAGGTTTTCACACAGTCTGCGAAGGTCGCCTTTTTCAGTCAGACAAGCGTGATCAGAATTCGTGATCAGCGCTGTCCGGGTTCAGGTCGGTGATGCCCAGCTTGCCGGCTGCGGCTTCGATCGAACCGGTCTGCTTGACCAGCGAGGCGATGGCGTCGCGCACGATCTGGTTGCCAGCGGTATTACCGGCGGCGATCAATTGGTCGTAGTGCTCACCCTTGTTGGCGTGGTCGACCATGACCTGGATCTTGGCTTCGGTCGCAGCCAGATCGGCTTTCAACGCGGTGTCGGCAGCCGGGTCAGCCTTGGCCACCAGCGACGACAGGCTGGCGCCGGTCATTTTGGTGCCGTCAACACGGGTGTACTCGCCCAGGTAAACGTTACGAACGCCTTTGGCATCGTAGAAGTGCGAGTTGTGGGTGTTGTCGCTGAAGCAATCCTGTTCGTCTTCAGGGGAGTTGGCTTCCAGGGACACCTTCATGCGCTCGCCCGCCAGTTCGCCCAGGGACAGGCTGCCCATACCGAAGAGCATTTTGCGCAGGCCGTTTTCGCCGGGTTCGGCTTCCAGGGTGGCGCGGTAGTTGTCAGCCACGTTCGGCTTCCAGTTACCGACCATTTCTTCCAGGTCGCTGACCAGCAGTTGGGTCACGGACTTGAGGTAGGCACGACGACGATCGTTGTGACCGCCGGTAGCGCCAGCGCCTTCCAGGTAGTCGGAAGCCGGGCGGTTGCCCGCGCCAGGGCCGGTGCCGTTCAGGTCCTGGCCCCACAGCAGGAATTCGATGGCGTGGTAGCCGGTGGCAACGTTGGCCTCGGAACCGCCCAGCTCGTTCAGGCTGGCGAGTTTTTCCGGGGTGATGTCTTTCACGTCGACCTTGTCTTCGCCGACCTGCACTTCGGTGTTGGCGATGATGTTGGCGCTGGCGCCCGGATTACCCAGTGCGTGTTCGTAGGATTTGTCGACGTAGTCGATCAGACCCTCGTCCAGTGGCCAGGCGTTAACCTGACCTTCCCAGTCGTCGATGATGGTGTTGCCGAAGCGGAACACTTCACTCTGCAGATACGGAACGCGCGCGGCGACCCAGGCAGCCTTGGCGGCGTTCAGGGTGTCGGCGTTCGGCTTGGCAAGGAACGCATCGACGGCGGTTTGCAGGGTTTTCGCGGTGGATTCGGCATCGCTGTAAACGGCGAAGACCATGTCGGCGTAATGCGCGACCACAGCCTTGGCGGCGGCGTCGTCGATTTTAGCGGCGGCGGCAGGAGCAGTGGTGCTGGCGGCTGGAGTCGGCGTGGTCGGGGCGGCGGGCTTGTCTTTGCCTTCGCCGCAACCGGCGAGGGAAATGGCGATGGCCAGCAGACTGGCGGTAGCCAGAGGCATACGAATCATGGCGAACATCCTGCTTCGGTAGTTGAGTGGACTCGCGCTGGGAGCGCAAAACTGCGACATAATGCAAATCTTTCGCATTATCTGTAAAGGGATGTGCCTGGAAATATTTCTTATTCGTGTATTGAGATCAAACGATCGCAGCCTCTTGGCACTCGGCAGCTCTTGCAGGCGAATGGGATTCACGAGAGCTGCCGAAGACTGCGATCTTTTAAAGGATGGCCGCGTTGCTGCGTTGCGCCTGCTTGAGGTAGGCGCTCAACTCGCGCGCCGGTAGCGGTTTGCTGTAGTGGTAGCCCTGACCTTCGTGACAGCCTTCGGAAATGATGTACGACTCCTGCTCGGCGGTTTCCACGCCTTCGGCAATCACCTGCATGCCCAGGCTCTTGCCCAGTTGAATGATCGCGCGAACGATGGTCGCATCGTCATCGTCATCCAGCAGGTCCTGGACGAAGCTCTTGTCGATCTTGATCTTGTCCAGCGGCAGACTTTTCAGATAACTGAGCGATGAATAACCAGTGCCGAAGTCGTCGATGGCAATCAGCGCGCCGGAGCGGCGCAGGCTCAGCAAATGCTGGGCGGCGGTGCTGATGTCTTCCATCAGGCCGGTTTCGGTGACTTCCAGCTCCAGACTGCGCGGTGGCAAGCGGTACATCTGCAGCAGATTGTTAACCACTCGCGGCAATTCGGCGTGGTGCAGTTGCACGGTGGACAGGTTGACCGCCATGCGCAGGTCGACAAAGCCCTGATCGTGCCATTCGCGCAATTGCTTGCAGGCCTGATCGAGCACCCATTCTCCGATGGCGATGATCGTACCGTTCTGTTCGGCCAGCGGAATGAACAGGTCGGGCGGGACCAGACCGTGTTCAGGGTGTTGCCAGCGAATCAGCGCCTCGACGCCAACCACACGGTGATCGCGGTAGCTGATCTGCGGTTGATAGACGAGGTAGAACTGATCGCGCAGCAAGGCATCGCGCAGGTCTTTTTCCAGTTCGCGACGGCGACGCATCTCACTGTCGACGCTGGCGATGTAGAACTGATAACGATTGCGCGAGCGGGTCTTGGCCAGGGTCATGGTCTGTTCGGCCTTCTGCAACAGCTTTTCGGTGCTGTCGCCGTCCTCCGGGAACAGGGTGATGCCGATGGTCGCACGCAGGCGGATTTCCTGGTCGTCGAGGGCGAACGGCGCCTCCAGATCATCAAGAATGCTTTGTGCCAGCTCCGCCGCTTCATAAGGCTGTTCGATATCGGCCTGCACCAGGGCGAACTGGTCGCCACCCAAACGGGCGAGGGCACCGAGGCGGCCGCTGTGGGCGCGCAAGCGATCAGCCAACGCCAGCAACAACTGATCGCCGGTCTGGTAGCTGAACTGTTCGTTGATACCTTTGAAATCATCCAGCCCCACGCACAACACCGCGACGCGGCGTTGCAGTTTGCCGGCGTCGACGAGGATCTTGTCCAGTTGCTGCTGCAGTTGCTGACGGTTCGGCAGACCGGTGAGGAAATCGTATTGGGCCATGCGCAGCAGGCTGTTCTCGGCTTCGTGGCGCAGGTGGGTATTGCGTTCGATGGATTCGAGCAACTGGTTGGCGGTGTTGATCCAGACTCCCAGTTCGTTTTTCTCGTGGCCCTTGAGTTGCGGAATCTTGTGTTCGCTGGGGCGATCGGGGTTGATTTCGGTCAGATGCTCGATGATCCGCGACAGCGGTTTGGTCAGCAGCCAGTGATAGACCAGATAAAGCACCAGGCCCATGGCCAGGGCACGCAATACACCGGAAATGAAAATGATCACCGAACTGACGATAAAACTCTCGCCATAGGTCGCGGTGTCGAGGGTGATGCTCAAGTCGCCGTAGTACTCGCTGTAGGGACCGCGACCCACCAGTTGCGTGGTGAAGGTGCGCTCCTGACCCAGAATCAGGTCGGTCAGCCAGCGGCTGTTGGAATGCTGCAACTCACGGGATTTTTGCGCGAGCATCGCTTCATTGGGATGGCCGATGGAGGCCTGGCGCACGGCGTCGTCCTGGAACAGGCCTTCGATCACCTGCATGCCCATCTCCCGATCCAGGCTGTACACAGCCTGAGTGGAGGGGTCGCGGAACATGTCGAGGATCCGTTCGGCGTCACCGACAACGGCCTGGCGTGTTTTATAGGCATCGAAAACAATTTGCGCGCAGCTCAAGACCACGCCCACGATCAATGCCGACAGGAGCACGACCCGGAGCAACTTCACCGACAAGCTGTTCTTGAGTTCCAGCTTCAAAGGGTTATTCCTTGTTCCGTGCGGGTAGCGTCAAGTTGCCGTGAGTATTGGCAATCCGGTGTTGGCAGTCAAAGGGACAATCAGGTCCAGAAAAATTTGCCCAGGGCCTGGGCCGACAGGCTGCTGACTAGAGTATTAGTCCTATTTGTACTGTGTCGGTAGTTTTGGCCCTCAACTTGAGCGTTGCGGGACATTTTTTCCTTTTTTGATGTTAGCCCTCTGTGCAAGGTCGGCAAGTGGCGGCAGCCCGCATTAAATGTGAGAAAAGCGCTATCTCCTGCCTGAATCAAAGGCATAAAAATGTATGGTCAGCCCATCTCCTGCAACCTCATGGGCTGTTTTCGGTAAAGCTGGCTTGCGCTAATGTATCCGGGCTCATTGTGAGCGTTGCTGCAACAACGCTCGACCCTCGATGAGTAG
>NZ_CAXAPL010000080.1:0-4557 GCF_963970845.1 Pseudomonas sp. RA_105y_Pfl2_P56 | reverse complement strand
TCAACGTGGTATTCAAGTGGCTCGGGCTGCCTCTATCAGTTCTTCTGTCAGTGCGTTGGATCTACAAGAACTTTTATAAAGTAAAAGGCTATGTGGAGGGGTGAGTGTTTGTTTTTCTCTTCCCCCCCCCGGTGGATTTTTTGATAATTTGCACCCGGATTTTGCAGTGGAAGTGGTGAGCACTTATGCTGACGGTTCAAGGCAGGTGAAATTCGCAACTCAGTTCGAGGACGGTACTCTTTCTAATATAAAAAAGAGTACGCTGTTTTCGGAGAGTTGGACTGATGCGCAAACAATTAACGCCGTCAAGCTTGTTGGGGGTACCAAGCCGGTGGCAACAAGGACTTCGGATGGAGCGTCTCTCTATCAATCCACGGTCAATGGCGTTAAGGTTGAGGTTGTTAAAGTGGGTGATAATGTGACGGCAGGTTATCCTTGTGGCGCAGGTTGTGCTTCGGCACAAAGTTTTATGGGGCAATAATATGTATAAGAAATATGATGAGTTGATTGGTCGGTTTGCGATAGATGAATTTCCAATCGATTATTGGTCCGATGTCGCAATTGTTGAAGCTTCAGATATGTTGGACGATTTTTCCGAAGATGACTGGTCGATTCTTTTATCGTCTGTAAGAGATAAGAGCGAGTACTGGGTTTTACGCATGTGTGAATCAATGGGGGACGTTGCTGAAGAGCGAGCGCTTTATGTGTTGCTTGAGGTAATGTCTCGCGAAAGTGAGGAAGTAACGTGTGCGGCATTGGATGCCATTAGGTCCATGGTTAGCCTCGGTTTGGATGTGTCAAAGTATTCAGTTCCGATTAACGTTGCTATTGAAAGTGCAAAAATGACGAAAAGTAATGTGGGGCTGTTATCTGTGCTGGATCTGGAAAAAATGCTTTTGAAGAGGTGATTTTTTTGGGTGGTAAATGGGGACAGACCCTGAGGGGTCCGCATACGAGGATTTAATTGGACTGACGGAACATGTTCGTTCTGTATTCGATCTTTGATGAAGAATTAATCTACCAGACCCGAATGGCACTTACTTAACAGCTAACCACTTGAGCTGAAAGCAAAAAATGAAGAAGGGCTGGTCTTGGTCTACGGTGATAGTTGCGAACACACCCCGACAAACCAAGGACACAGCCCCAAATGGATCGTAGACGTGAAGTTCTTCAGCATCAACAGCAACGTTTTCATCGACACGCTTCGGACTGCGATGCCTATGCGTTTTTCAATCTCCTCACGTCTCCCGATCTCTTACAACGCGTCGAGTCTGCACTGCCAAAACATCGGGAACGCCTGTTTCCGCCAACTGAAACGTTGTCTATGTTTCTGGCTCAAGCAATGAGTGCCGACCGCTCCTGCCAGAACGCCGTGAACGACCTGTCGATTAAACGGTCATGTGGCGGCATGAAGCCCAATAGCACCCGCACGGGCGCCTACTGCAAAGCCAGAAAGCGCCTGCCTGTGGAAATGGTTTCCACGCTAGTCAGGCACACCGGTGCTTCGATAAGTGATAACGCACCCTCGTCGCGGCGCTGGATGGGGCGACCTGTGCGGCTGGTGGATGGCACGACGGTCAGCATGCCCGACACAGCGGCTAATCAGGACGCCTATCCGCAATCTCGCGGCCAGAAAGTCGGTCTTGGTTTTCCGTTGTGTCGAGTGGTGGGCATCGTCTGCCTCTCCAGCGGCGCCGTTTTAGATGCTGCCCTTGGGCGTTTCCGAGGCAAGGGCGGCGATGAACAGACACTGCTCAGATCAATGCTCGACACGTTGAAAACAGGTGACATTTTGTTAGGCGACGCTTACTACGCTACCTATTTCTTGCTGTGCGAGTTGCAACGAAGAGGTATCGATGGCGTGTTCGAACAATACGGTGCTCGACGGCGAAGCACGGACTTTCGCCTAGGGCAGAGTCTCGGTTCGGAAGATCACCTGATCGAATTGAAAAAGCCTGCAAGAAAACCGCTGTGGATGAGTCAAACGCATTACGAAAAGGCGCCTGAAAGACTGACCGTGCGGGAGTTGAAGGCGGGTGGGAAAACTTTGGTCACCACGTTGCATTGCCCAAAGCAGACACCTAAAACAGCCCTGAAATCGCTGTACAAGGGGCGATGGCATGTTGAACTGGATCTGCGCAATCTCAAAGCTACGCTGGGACTAGGCAAGTTAAGCTGCAAAACCCCAGGCATGGCAGTAAAGGAGTTATGGGTCTATCTGTTAGCTCACAATCTGATCCGAATGCTGATGGCACAATCGGCTCTGTTAGCTGACTGTTTACCTCGCGAACTGAGCTTCAAACACAGCCTTCAGCTATGGGGCAGTTCCGAAGACGAGGATGGCCTGTCGAATTTATTGATGCTGATTGCTCAGAGGCACGTCGGAAATCGGCCTGGTCGTATCGAGCCGCGAGCCATAAAACGAAGACCTCAAGCCTACCCCTTGCTGACCAAACCACGTCGGTCAGCAAGGGCAGATGTCAGAAAAAACGGGCACCCAAAACATGTTAAGTAAGTGCCATTCCTACAAGACCCTTTTTGGCGGGCGTTTTCAGGAGGTTGGCAGGTGGACTTTGCATTTTTGCTGTTCGGCGCGGTAGGGCTGCTGAATGGAACTCTGATCAGAGCACAGGCGCGCAGCCTGTTGGGCAGGGCTTCGAAGTGTTCAGAGGGATAAATGGGACAGACTACGTTTAAATAAACGTGGTCTGTCCCTGAGGGATCCCTACTGTCGATAACCCTCAAGGAGCATTTTTAGTAAGGGCGGACGAAATTGCAGGCATGACACCTGAACAGATTCAACAGCATTTGGCATTGCCGAAAGTCCCAACGCAGGTTGCGGAAGTTTCTGTTCCTCCGGGAACTAATATGCAAGTAGGGCGTGTGGCGGCTCAGCCGCAATTTGGAGCAAGCAGTAAAGGTGGAGTTCAGTATCAGTTGCTGAGTAAGATACCAGATGAAAGTTTTGGAGTTCCAAGGAGCTTGCGATGAATAGAGTTATCGGACTGGACTCAATTTCAAAAGCCATCCCCGTTTCGGACTTGCGAAGTGTTGTACTGCTTGATCGCCTGGGTCAGGAAGCGTTGTATGGTTTGATGGAGTGCGCGAGAAATGTTTTTTTGATTGATGACGCGGGAAGCGTAGTTTGGCAGGTGAGTTCTGATTTTGATTCTGATGGGGACCCATTTACCAATATTTTCATGGAAGGAGGGCAGCTTAAAGCTTATAGATGGGATGGTGGTAGCTATAGTGTTGATGTCCAAACAGGCAGAGCAGTTCCGGATCAGCTATTGAAATGACCTGCCCTTGGACATCATTTTCCGGTCCTGTCCTGTCGCGAGGGCGAAGAGATTAGAAAAAAATTCTAATGGTAAATGGGGGGCAGACCACGTTTAGAAAGTGCTCCGAAAACGTAGTCTGTCCCCGTTTTACCCGCGTCTGCCGGTGAGGCGGGTTATAGCGGATCTCAGCAGTTATCCATTTCGGCTGAACTGTGGGCCTTGATGCTGGGTACGACCTTTCCGGTCACGTTACTGGACCCAAAATATGGAGTATTGACGAATCCAGCCGTAGATAATGACACTCTGCATCCTGTAAGCGTTGGCGGTTTCGTGACGCAACCCTCTTTGCCCACCGACACGGGCGGGAGCCCGGTCGTTGAGACGGGAGACGGTACGTACACAACGCCTATCGTAGAAAATCCGTCGTTAGGGAACGTTTATAGCCTGCCGTGGGGGCAGTCTGCGTCGGAATTTGAGAAGTCTTTGGCTACCCTCCCTTCGGGTGAACGGGTGGCGATTGTAAAAACCAGAGCAAGGGAGTTAGCCGATTCCCTGGGTTGGCCTAAGGACAGTTTCCTGACGAAATTGAATGGCAGAGATGTTTATGCCGGATCCGATGGATATTTTTACGCAGTTGACAGTCAGCACGGTAGGTGGGAACAGGTGAATAGCCGAGGGAAACATCAAGGAGAGGTTAAGTTTGATTTGACACCTATTCCTAAATCCAAAGATGACTCGGGTAAACATGATTTGAGGATGAAGTGATGAATAGTATCAAACTCGTCGAATGCTTAGATCCCGTTATTGTCAGGGGGCAGGTTTTTCGGGTGCCCGCCAGTTGGCCGTACGAAGCGATTGTGGACTTCATGGTGGTCGATATACCAGACGAAAATTTTGGCCATTCTCTGGTAGTGGCTTCCGGGAATAAATCAGGGTTATTACTGGTGCATTTGCCATTGGAAAGCTGCGCATCGGGTGAACACGGAATTTCGAGGGAGTGGGTTGTTGCGAACTGGGAGAAATGGATATATCCAGAGTGCTCGGTTGAAGATGTTTACTTGTTTGATTCGATAGAGGTGCCAACGAAGTTGACAACTCGCTAGGAGTGGTAAATGGGACGAACCACGTTTGGGAAGTGCTCCGAAAACGGAGACTGTCAGAAATTTTGTGTTCGGGCATAACATGTTGAAAAGGAGCATGTATGCCGACCAAAAAGAAACCGGCCTCGGAGGTCAAACCCCAGTTTCCTTCGATCCCGAAAGAGCTGATTGATCAG
>NZ_CAXAPL010000079.1:0-6881 GCF_963970845.1 Pseudomonas sp. RA_105y_Pfl2_P56 | reverse complement strand
GAAGCAGCATCTTAAGTAATGCGGCTCTGCGTTCAGGTGAATAGTACGGCACGACCAGTCTCTTTCCGCCCCCGATATGCTTTTTTTGGAAAAACCGGAGAGGCGACAACTATCCTGACACCGGGGGTTGTGAACAAACCTGAAATCGATGTGTCTCTTGGCGAGGTTGATTTTAAACAAATCCATACCGTCGGTAGCACCGCAGGAGAGCGAAAATTTTATATTCCCTTGAGCTGCGATATCGGCACTAAAGTTAAATTGACCTTGCGCGCGGGAACCGACGGGGTCTATGACAATTCCAAAGGGCTCATCAATCTGTCGAACAGTGCATTGAGCAGCACCGCTCAAGGGGTAAAAATTCAGATTCTGTTCAATGACGTACCCGTCATCTATGACAAACCGTTGGATGTGGGCGCACAAACTGGGGGCGGCACTTTTACTCTACCATTGACGGCCCGTTATTATCGAATAGGCAAAACGCTCAAGGCCGGTATCGCCGACAGCAGCGTGATTTACACCATTACCTACGAGTAGAGGAGTATCGGCATAGCGCAAGCTACTGCCAGCGCTGCCGGACTGGCTCATGCTCGAGCTGTTCGATCTGCAACCTCCCGTCCAGCGTGCTTACAGGTAAACCACTTCCATCATCAGCGTTGCGCTGAAGGTGCCGAGGGTGGGCAATTGCTCGCTGGCTATCACGGGGCGCACCGAGAATTTCAAGTTCAAAGCGGCATCCTTCACGGCAAAGATCTGCGGCTCGCCAAAGTTCATTTCCAGCGGGCGAACCGTGGTGGTCACATCGCTTAAACGCGTCGCCAGTCCCAGTTGGTTCGACGTGGTTCGCATAGTGCCCGAGTCAAAGGCACCGCGGCCTGACGTGAAAGTTATCTGTACACGGCTGCCTTTGGTGCACTGAAAGTTCAAGGCAACGTCAGTCCAGTCGGTTACTCCCGCCCGAAGCGAGTTGAGATTGACCTTTGGTACTTCAACACTTTGCGTCAAGGGGAAGCTGGCCGTGCAAGGTGGCTTGATCAAGGTACCGCTGATTTCCAACTGCGTAGTGTCAGCGGCCCAGCTCGCCTGGGCCGGGTACAGCGCCGCGGCGCAATGCACAGCCCCCCAGAAGATCAGCCTCGTAAACATTGACATTTTACAAATACTCGATATTTACAACGGTTGAGGCACTGAACGTACCTTCGCTCAATGTACCGATGGCGACCAGCTTGGCCTTCATGCCCAGATCGACTGTACCGTCTTGCTTGGTCAGCGTCTTTTTTGACCCAGTGATGTCGACGGGCGAACCGTCGCGGTTCCAAGTCAGGGAATACGCGAGGTTTTCTTTGTCGGTCGCGGCCTGCGTGGTGGAACCTGATATCGCATTGGACGCCTTGACGCTGATACTTAAGGACGAGTTGGCCGGGCATGTCAGGGTAATAGGCACCGGAATGATTGGACCTGACGCCACCTGATCATAGCGCAAGCTACCAAAGTCTACGCTCAGTGCCTTGCTACTCGTCATTTTGCAAGATGAGCGCGTCAGGGTGCCACTTACATTTATGGTGACAGTATCAGTAATTGCGAATGCCGACGGGCAGATTATAACTGAGAGAAAAATGGCGATAGCGGAACGAAATAATTTCACTGCTGCACTCCTGTAAAAATCAAGGGTACGTTAGGTTGAGTGTGTATTGGCTGGAGAACTCCCCCACGGGTGATGCGCCGGCGTTAACCGTAGGGCGAAAGTTCAGACGGATAAGATTGTTACCTTTAAGCAAGGTGAAACGGCGAGCGGTATTGAAGTCGACAGCTTGTCCGTTATCGACCCAGGTAGCGCCCATCGATAAACCATCCAGGGTGGTAGCGGAAATGCCAGTACGGATCGCTTTTTGCGTCGGCACAAGCTGCGCAGTGGCCTGCACGCCGGCAAGGCAGTTGATGTCGATGTTGGCGGTGCGCCGGACGAAATCAACGTCATTGCTGGAAAGCCTACCAAACTGAAGTTCGAGACTGGTCGCTGAACCAATAGAGCATGTTGGGTTTACGACAGTGTACGCATACATAACCTCAGCAATTTTAGTACTTTCACCAATCCCATCCTCGTTGGATCTGGCAAATAAAGATACGGTTCGCGCATAAAAACCAGTTGCTCGTCCCGCTGTGACATAAATAGAAAAGCTGAATGGAAAAACACTATCCTTTAAAATTTGGCCCGAGCAATTAGGCCTAATAAAGCAGGCCGTTTTTGCCCCGGACATCGCATCTGGAACCGCTACGTAAGCCAGATCTTCAACGACAACTGAAAGTGGCGTCACATTAGTGCTATTCGAAATTTGCGTCTGACTATAATAACCGCCCAATGGGAACCAGGTATCGGCCCTACACGTTCCAGAGACCAAGCTTGAGATTGTAGTACTATTAGGCCGTACCTGCCCAAGATTAAGGAAAGACGATTGGGGAGCGGAGCAGGTGATCGCTCTCACACCACTCGCATGAGCGTGCTGACTAACGACACTGCACAATACAAAAAAAACGGAACAACCAACGCCGCACTTCATTAAACTTTTTACTTCTGTAGTATAGCACATCAGCACATTCTCCCTTAGTTATCGACAACAGTTTTAACCGGGCTACACGCGAGGCTGAGTTGACCAACACCAGTTTTAGCCAGTGTGTAATTCTTCAAGTCAAACATATGACTGCACCAAGGCTTGCCGTTAACGCTGATCACTAGCCGAGATTTCTCCGGTACGCCGGTGAGGAAAACCCGACCTCTATCAGCCACCATTGCGTCGCTCAGCAAAGTGCCTTCCGCATCGAACAGTTGGACGTTGGCCGCAAAAGGCGCAGGTGAGCCCTCTGTGGTTTGTATGGTTGCCAATAGACGGCGACCGTTATGCGTATTGAAACGGGCCAGGACAAATGCGCCACGATTAGGCGTGACTTCCTGTACCAGGCTCGCGATATCAACATTGTCGGAAAGCGAATCGGTATTGAGGGACACCCGGTTACTGCGGTAAGGCTGGGCCGAGGAAATAATCGTGTAACCGCTGTTGTTGGTCTTGACGCCGCTGCGGGTCAAGACGCCGACATCGGCCGCGCCCGGGGTGGCGACAATAATGTTGGTTTCTCCCAGCGGCTGGGTAAACATCAGGGTGTCGCGGGTGGCAACCACACCGCCCTCGACCCCGTAATCCATTTGCCGGTTGTTTTCGTCGCTGTTGTAGGAGCCATGCCAGATTGCATTGGCACCGTTGTAGCGCGCGGCAACCGAGCCGCCCACTACGCGATCGTCGTCACTGATTTGCTGGCTCATGCCCACGGTGTACGACAACGCATCGTCGCTCAGGCTCGAACCGCTGAACGTCGCCGCACGCGTCGCGTTGCCGTTGGAGTCCTGGTTATTGCTCAAGCCGATACGACTGCTGCTACCCGGCTGGCCGAGCGGAATACTCACGCTCAACGACAGACTGCGAATGTCCTCGCCGCCGCCGCCGCTCTGCGCCAGGCCGAGATTGTAGGAGGCGCGTCCGACGCTAAAGCTGTAACCCAGTTGAATCGAGGTATTGCTCTTGGCCATGTTCCAGTAGTCGGTTTTGCTCAGGTTGGCGTACATGCCGCCATAGTTGCCGAACTGCTGCGACACGTTCGCGGAGAAACTGCTTTTCATGTGGCCTTGCAGATAGGGTGAAAACAGCTCTCTATTGGACGCCGACTCATCCACATAGGGCGCCAGAGAACGGGTGGCACGCGCATTGTTGGCCTCATTGAAGCTGTAGTAACCACTGGTGGAGTAGCGGTAGCCAATCAGGCTGAAGTTGGTATCCGTCAGGTTCAGGGTCTTGGAATACCGGAACCGGTATGACTGGCCGGACAGCGACTCGCGCTGGGGGCCCATGTCATCACTGACCGCGTGCGTCACGTCGAGGGAAACCGCACCAAACCCGGCAAAGTCGTGGGCAAAACCCAACAATGACGATGTGTATTTATCGCTGACAATCGCACCGCCAAACAGCGTCGTGCCATCGCTCACGCCGCGACGCAGAGTGCCGAGGACAAACGCCGGCCGATCCTGGTCGACCGCGCCATCCGGCGGTCGATACTGCCCCGCGGTCAAGGAGTAACTCTGTTGACCCTCACGCATCATGTACGGCACCGAGGAAAACGACTGGCTGTACACCTGACGCTCGCCGTTGGGGCCTTCAATCGATACCTCAATGTCGCCGTTGCTCGGCGTCGAGTACAAGTCCTTCAATGCGAACGGGCCGGATGGCACCCATTGTTCGCTGATCACATAGCCGCGTTGGCGCAAGGTCACCAGCGAACGGCCATTGGCGACGCCACGCACCACCGGCGCGAAGTTGCGCGAATCGTCGGGGAGCATGTCGAGGTCGGACTCAATACCGACGCCGCGATAGGAAATGGCGTCGAACAGTTCGCTGTCCGTCGAGCTTTCACCGATCGTGGCAATTGCCATCATGTCGCCCATATCGTGCTGGGCGTAGGTGTCCACCGACTTCCATTGACCCTCGACCTGGGTACTTTTCTGCCACGTCGAAAAATTGCGCAACCGCCAGGCGCCGCTGTTGATGCCGCTGCGCAGGCTGCCGAACTGCGACTGCCGGCTGCCGTAGTCGGCTTCGTACCGGCTACCGGAAAAGCTGTAGTTGGAGAACGCCACTTGCTCACCGTCGCTCCAGTTCTTACGCCGGGTGGCAAACGGCACGGCGCCGATATAGGCCTGGGGTATCTGCAGGTCCAGATGTTGTTTGTGGAAGTCGTAGCTATAGGAAACATCAGCCAGACCGCGATTGAAGTACACGCATTGATCGGTGCTGAGCGCGGCGTTCACCAGTCGAGTGGGATCCACCCCCAATTGCTCAAGCTGCTCGACGCTGAAGCACGGAAACAGACCGGTAGCGGTGGGTTTCTGCGGCGCGGCTTCACGCACGAAACGCAGGTCGCGCTGTTCGATCAACCGACCGTCGACGG
Organism: Pseudomonas sp. RA_105y_Pfl2_P56; assembly: GCF_963970845.1. Taxonomy (NCBI): domain Bacteria; kingdom Pseudomonadati; phylum Pseudomonadota; class Gammaproteobacteria; order Pseudomonadales; family Pseudomonadaceae; genus Pseudomonas; species Pseudomonas sp. RA_105y_Pfl2_P56. The sequence continues at coordinate 1,892 of NZ_CAXAPL010000079.1, read as the reverse complement.
TCAGGTTGACCCGGTACACGCCCGGCAGCTGTCCTTGACTCATGGTCTTGACCTGCTCGGCGACTTCGACCGAACTGTTGCCTCCCCCGATTTCCAGAAAAGACGCATCAAAGCTGTAGTCGGCTTGAACGAAGGGGCTGGTCAAACCGGTGACACCCAGCGCCAGAGAACTCAAGTAGTTTAATAAACGCGTACGAGCGCGCATGCACGGACGCAACATGGAAGATTCCTTTCATTGGGCTAACAGCTCAACGAGCGCTAACGGAATCTGTTTTGACAGTGCTTCCGTATTCGTTGATATAGCTGAGCACGAGCGAGTCGCCGGGCTTCAGCGCGTGCGCGGATCGCGCAGTGCTGCCTGGCCGGATCACTTCAGGCAGGGTGCTGTCAGCGCGGTTGTTGACCAATAATTCGCTGACCACCACATTGAAACCGGAGGGGTTATAAACACTCAACTTGCCGCCTTCCGAGCGCCATTGAAGATTGGCCACGGCGTCTTTCAGCGTCCCCTTCAACTCAACCGGGCGATAAAACAGTTTGATGGTGGTTTTGAGTGCAATCTGCAAAACATTCTGCTTGCGCATCTGCTCATTGACCGCGGGGATAGCTTTCACATTGAGAAAGAACAGACTTTCTTTATCGGTCGGCAAAGATTCGGCATTCGTCGCAATAATCCTGAGAATGTTCTGACTTTTCGCATCCAGGCGAAATAACGGCGGTGTCACAATAAACTCATCGGCACTTCGATCCCGGTCGTCGTAAGTACTGACCCAGGACTGAACAAGGTAAGGCGATTCTTCGTCGGTGTTTGCAATTGAAAGGTTCGCCTCCTTTTCCTGGCCTTGATACACCACTCGCGTGGTGCCGACATTTACGCCCGCCTGGACGTGGGGTAACCAAAGACAGGTCGCCAACGCCGCAATGGCCGCAACTTTTAAACGCATGAAGATGTCCCTCGATTTAACGCCCGGCTCGCCCAACGGCACGAGCCGCGGCGTTAACGTTGCCGATTACTTGTAAGTAACGTCGAAACTGGCCAACGCATTCACTTGACCGGTGCCGATACCCCGTACGCCAGGCTTGCCATCGGCACCCTCGCCGTCGGCGACCAGGCGAACATAGGACGCGGTGAAATCGAAGGTGTTGGATTGCGGACGCAGCACGTAGTCGGTACTGGCCGTGTTAAGCGGCAGTTTGCTGCCGGTGCGCGCATCATTGATTTGAATACCGACACCCGCCACCTGATTGTCACCGGTCATGCCCAGAATGGTTGGATCAGTCGTCGACTGCTGACCACGGAAGGTAATCGCCGCATTTTTCAGGGTGGCGCTGCTGCAGTTCTCCAGGGAGATGGAAAATGGCACCGAGCCGGCGGTAGCGCCCACAGTGTTCTCGAAATCAGCCAGACGGACCTGGCCCATGTCCACCGATTTCTTAACGTTTTCGCTGTTGATCGTGCAAGCGTTATCGTTGATCGAACCGCTGAACTCAACCTGACCGTCGGAGGCCTGCACGCCGGCGGCAGCCAGCAGAATCATTAACGTGGAGCTATAGAGCGCGGTGCTTTTGCACATTTTCTGGATCATGAGAAGGTGTCCTTCAACAAACAATAATGTGATTTCACAATTGACTTCCCTGTTCCACGAATTGCGATACAGGTTGTTCATCATTCTTATGTACGCCCGCCATTCCCATGAGACGATTCCGAAAAACACACCATCAGAAAATAAAACACGCTTCGTCCCAAACGCTAAAATCTGCACATATAAAAATGTATGGTCAGCCCATCTCCTGCAACCTCATGGGCTGTTTTCGGTAAAGCTGGCTTGCGCTAATGTATCCGGGCTCATTGTGAGCGTTGCTGCAACAACGCTCGACCCTCGATGAGTAGC
>NZ_CAXAPL010000078.1:0-6935 GCF_963970845.1 Pseudomonas sp. RA_105y_Pfl2_P56 | reverse complement strand
GCCCGATGCGTCGTCAACCGGAACACTGCTGCTAAGCTTATCCACAATTGCTGTGGCAAAAATCAGCAATCCGTCCTGGGTCATTTTTCAATCGGCAGGGTGGGTCAGTTTTCAATCAGCGCCAACACCCACATCCTCATCTCGAACCAATCGAAGATGAGGCCGGCTATGTCATGGCTCTTTTGGAAAGATAAACGCCCTGCCTGGGTACAGGCAGAAGAGCAAGAGTTCATCAAAGCGGTGAACAGCCTGCAAACGCTGCCGACAACTCCTTGTGGCGGGGTGAGGATTGATCCTGAAGAGCTCAGGGATCAGATCCTGGAGTCAAGAGAAATGTACAAAGATTTGGTGGAGAAATAATGTTACTACATGGCCTTCCGCTAGGAGCTATAAATGCGTAGCTCAGCTAAAAAACTGAAGACCACAAACTTCCTTTTATAGAATACTTGCAACATGCGCAAAAAAAACGAAAGCTAATTAATTTTGTATATGCTTTGTTTTAGTTCAAATAGCAGTTCTGCCAGGCCTTGCCCCTCCACCGCCGAAAGCCCAACTCCGATAGCTCTTTCAATCTTCTCATGCAGCGAAGCTAAAGGTGGATGCATTCCATTAATAGCGTAAGACCTTTCAAGCATCTCAAATGAGAGCTTTTCGTAGGTCTTAGCACCCTCAGGCGAACAATGTGAATATTTTGCAAAGCTAAGTGATTCTGTGCTGATCTGTACGTAGGTCAAATGAGCAGAGTAAGTAAAACCTGGAAGTGATGGATTTATTATCGGCAGTATTTTGCCTACCAGATGCCTATCAATCCGAGCGCCTTTCCATTGGTTACAATGCACACATCCTACCGTTAGATTGTCAAGTGAGAAGGTAAGTGACGAGTGCTTTGACTTTGGAAGAACGTGCTCTATATGCCATGCCCAACCATAATGGCCAACAGGGCGACGACAATATGCACAAGATCCAGCACATTTATTGAAAAGATGATTCTGTACGCGCTGTCTAACGTTTTTATATGTCGCTCGCTCAACCGCACTAAAATTAAACGTCTTCGAATTAGCCTCCCCTCTCTTAAAAGTCTTTGAAGCTGCGGGAGAGGAAAAAGCCGACCAAGCCTCACCACCGTCCATATCCTTATTTTTTATCATATCAATAAGCTTTTGCAGATGATTTTCTTCTTCGCTGTCTACACAAAGAGATTTCATATTGAAATCTTATCCTTGATTGATTTTGTTAAACCTTTCCCTACAAACTGAATAGCGGCCTGAATCTGCTTTTTAGCTTGCTCGGATAATCCCATTGCCGAACTCAAGCTGCGCAACAGTGCTATCGCTTCGGCTCGTTCAGTTGCGCCTTCGGCGTAATCAAGCACGGTATCAGCAATCTCCACGCTCACTTCCCGAGTCTGATATGGTGAAGTATGAAACTGCCTCAACACTAATTGCTCATGGCTTGCAACCTCGACAAAACTATAAAATTTATACGAAACACTTTTATTATAATTTTGTTGTAGGTTAGTCTTTCTTCTATTATCAATCCGAGCATCCAATACGGCCACGACATTATCTACATTACCGTCTGCGCGCACTCCTTCGCTAATCATAATAGGAGAGTGAGTTGCAATAACAACATGAAACCTATCGAGCCTTGATAATATTTTCACCAAGGTTTTGTGAAACTCCATTTGCCAATGTAAGTGCAAACTTAGCTCTGGCTCGTCTATTAAAAACACTGTGCGTTCTTCCATCACACTTAGTATTTTTGCAAACATAAGCAAGCGATTTTGCTCCCCAGTGCTTAGCCCCTCAAAATCCGTAACTAATTTACGTCGATTTTCAATTTTTAGTTTTATTTCAATATTTGCGTCGAGATATGCAATTAGTGCTGGTATTTGCGCCAAAGACAAGTGATCGAAACGCCCGCTGCCTTGAGCTATTCTATTAAGCATTCCTAATGGTCTTGCACGCAGCAAACCAAGCTCATCTGCTTTGTTGCGTAACCGGGTCGCGTCCCGCAGATCTTCATTAAAACCTGGCTGCAAATACGCGACTGACTTTTCACCTATAGAGAACGTAATATCTAAATCAACAGATTCGCAAAGGACTTTGAATAGCGCCCTATCAATCAGCATAGCCTGGAGTATATAACGGCTGAGATCTCGCTCAATAGCTGTCAAAAACACAGCATTTCTTGCATTCCGTGCCCCCATATATTTTACATTTCCGTGATCACCGTAACGAAATCTGTCATGGATAGAGCTGGCAATACAGGCAACTATGTTTTTTGCCGCCTTAGTCTCTAAAATTTCAGATAACGCGCCAAGAACCCTACTTTTTCCCGAGCCATTGTTTCCAATGATGTACGTGAACTTTCCTTTACCTTTACGAGCCGTTGAATCTTCAATTCGTTTAAGGACTGATTGAACCAAACCACCCGAAGAGTGATTAAAATTTAGCTCCATGCGCTGTTCCGACTCCAATCATTTATAATTTTTGGCGCCGGTGATCGAATGCAAACTCGATTAAGATGCCAGCTTTTTCGCCCACCTAATCTTACGCCATGTGGTGCAGGAGATATTGCATGACGACGGGCCAAACAATCAATAACAATTGGAGCGTCATTCAGCCTCTTATCAGAAGATTAGTCAGGACTGTTCATATTCTGTCGAAGCGACTGTCTCGTCGGGATTGAGAATTTTTTGCTTGCCAACGCCCGCTTACGTTCAGTGTGTGCCAGGGGCCCGACTAGGTCGCAACCGCGCTCTTGGGCACCTTAGTAATCATTAAACCACATTGGCAGGATTACTCTGCCAGCGCGCTCTCTTCATCACTTTTCCAAACTTAGAGGATGCAAGAGAGCGAAGAGCGTTAAGGCTGGCACCGGCTCCTGCTTCCACCCTCTGAATGGTTCTGGGTGTCGTTTTGGCGAGCTCAGCCAGAGTCTCCTGAGACTACTGGCGGAGTTCGCGCAGATACCTGATTACTTGGCCCAGTTCGCCCTTTCTCAGTAAGCGTGTCTCAATTTTATCGAAGCTGCTCATCTCGTGTCCCCTCTTTCAGTGCTGTTCAGATGGTTCGAGTATGAGTCGGGCGAGAACCGGGCGACACGACACGAACCTGACAGTTCTGAGCCTAGGCTCATCCTACCTTCGGCTGCCATAACTGACCCTCCATGTATAGACAGGCCAAGCGCGCCGGCAAGATTGGCGCACAGAACCGGCTAAACAGCTGTCAGCTACGTATGAGCACGCCCGTGCTGGTGCCTTAACGTCTCTGTTACCCGACAAGCCTCCTTACGCCCTATTTTCTTTAGCCCGCCAGTCTTTGGTATAGAGCAGTTTGTCGCGGTGTAGTTGTAATACCGTATTGGTTTGCAGGATTTTCTGAGTTGCGCTGTTGAACTTCTTTGCCTCATCAAAAGCTAGGAAAATTTGCTTTTGTTTGAAGGAGGCCAGGATCTTAACGATATGTTCGGTGGCGGCAATTTCGATGTTTTTGTATATCATTGAATCGTGGATGACGAATGGCAGGCGCGTGAGCGACAACATTGATAGATCGAACCCGACCAAGCCCGCATACGATTTGCCTGTTCCAGTATCCAGTGGAGAGGTGAAGCTGTAAGAGTTAGCACTCTTAATACGAAGCTGGGACGGGTTACGCTCAGGCCCATAAACAAGGTTGTTGAATTTCTCAAGTTTCTGATTGATAGCGCCTTCAATCTCAAGGAAGATTTTTTCGTAGATAGCGTCTAGGCGCGTTTTGGAAGCTATCTCGCTATCATCAATGGAAGCCTTCTGCTCGAAGAATTTATTTTCTTCCCTTGCCTTGTCGGTAACCTCTTTGAGTTCAAAAACCTTCGCGAATAGGTCTGTTGGGGTGCCTTTAGCTTTAAGGGTGAGTTTTATTTGTTCATCCAGATCGGTGATAAAGCCGGTAATCTCAGACTCATTTGCGACCAAAAGCTCAAGTTCACTTTTAAGTTCTTTGCTTACTAGCTTGCCAATTTTCGCGTGGAATTGCTCGACCTGCTCGAGACGTTCAAGGTTTGCCTCTGGGAAGAACTCAACAACGAGGGCTATGTTTGCAGCCAGGCGAGGGGATACGCCAGAGATATCTCTCTGAAGTTTTTCTCTTCTAGCCGAAATTATATTTCTCTTATTGATCATCTCATTTTTAGTTTGTTGGATGGCCCTTAGTTTCTCATCAAACAGGGCTTCGTATGCGGTGATGGCACCGGCGAAGTTATCCTTGATGTCACTGATGGCTTGCGCATTGGTTTTAATAAGCTGATTGTTGGATTTATACTTGGTCATCGTGATTCGTGGGATAATTTCCGCAGTCATCGACATCCTCATCAAATCTTTTTTATCTTTCAAGATCTGAAGTACAGCCCGCTCCGCAGAGACATCTTCGGTACGTTCAAATAGATCGAGCAACCTGGCTACGCCCGAGCTAAGTCTTTCTTTTGAAGCTCCCGCTAATGGATGATCTGGATCAGCTTCTCCCTTGTTCCATATCCGAGCAAATGGGCCAACGATGGATCGGAAGGAGCTCTCTAGCTCAGAGAGTTCATATAGGCTTTTGAGCTTCTCTCTATACGCTTCAAGTGATATTTCGTTTTCTTTGACATGGTTTGAGTTGCAGATTTCAACAACGTCTGGCAGCTCGGTAGATCTGGTGACGAATAGGGGAACACCACCGAAGTCAAATGTGATTTCGTATGAATGGCTCCCAAGCACCTTAATCACTCCAGCGTCGTCTACCAATAGGCTATTACCGCCCATTGCGAAGTCGATTACCAAGAGAGCTGATGATTTGCCAATAGAGTTCTTGGCTTCATCATCACCAAGGACAATATTTAGCCCAGCATGGAATTCAATAGGGCTTTGATTGAATAGGTTGCACTTTATCTGTTTAAGCATATTCAATCACTCCAGTTTCATCCTGAACATCTAGGTAACCTAAGAAAAATAAAACATCCATCGCAGCAAGAAATTCAGATGCATCTAAGAATTGATCGCGAGTCTTGGCGAGGGCTTGGGCTACAGTTTCACCAGGCTCCTTCTCTGCTAGGATGGCGTGCATCTTGAAAATGGTGGATTCTTCAAGCTTTGTAAACTTACTAGGCACTAGCATCGAAAACCTCGCAGTTTTGAACAAAAAATGAAGTGATGATTTTCGAAACGTCCATCGACTTACCGCTCCTGGCGCTGATCCATTGAGCGATATAATTGAAAACGACATCTTTGTTGTCGGGGTGTTCTCTATGCATCGCCCAAAAATAAGTGTTGACCTGGTTGAGCAGCATTTTGACGGCTGCTTGATCCCGTTGCTCAAGCAGCCGCAGTTCGTCCCGAATTGTCACGAAATAGCCAACCACATCGTGTCGTATGTTGCGCTTCAAGACGTTGCTGGCACCTTTCTTTAGTTTCTCTTTCAAGGTGAAAGCATTTAGTTCTAAGTCAAAGGCGACAAGGCTTTCGTCGTCCAGATCAGCGAAGGACTCAATCAGCTCCCTTATCTCAATCCTGAGGCCGTGCTCAGAAATCGACTTCCTGGCATCCGTATCTCGGATGAAACCGTCCTTGATTTCACGCAACCGATCATATTCTTCAATCTTAAAGTCCTTGTCGTACCTCCGGTGACAAGATGGGCACAAGCAGATCACGTTGTCGAGCCCATTGATGTCTATAGGTATCGTGTGATTTACCAATGCCAAAGTTTGAGCGGCAGTTGGGTTCAGAGGATAGATATGAGCGACTTCATAAAACTTTCTAGGGTTTTTTGAACCTGGCTTCTTATCTATGATTACAAGAGCGCAAAGCGGACAGATACCACCTGTCTCCGCATAAAGCATGCTGTGCTCTTCAGGATGGTATGGTGTCCTTACATTCGCCATATAAAACCTAAATTGTCTGCACGCCACTCAGGGCTGAGCAGTGCCCCGGCTGGCTGATAGAAGGGTTATGACTGGGCGCAGGTATAGGCACCATACGGCAAGATGGGATCGCCTGACCTACGGATGGTTGGGAGAGTAGAAAGCTGTAAGCCGACGTGGCGGCTGCGCTTGTTGATATAGACACGCTGCTTTCGCAGGCTGCCTGTTCAAGATTCCACATTCCCTGTGCCTGATTTCCACTTGCCTTGCGCAACATACCATTTTGCCATCATCACCGGTATCGCCAATCCAATCTTTTGAGCGCGGGACAGCCGATGGCAGTGTGAGCATTATAGAAGCTGTGAGGTATGATCGTCGGAGCTTACCTCCCTCAATCAGGCTAGGAATGATGCTGAAGGTTTTGAAACGCGTCTTTAACGTCCTCTATCCTGACCGCCGCCCTCAACGGGAGCAGAAAAGTGAGCGGGAGTTCATCAACGCAGCGAACAGCTTCAAAACCCTCAGAGTGTCTGACCGAGGGGGCATGTCCATCGATCCCAAAGAGCTCCGAGACCAAATAGTCTCCTCACGTGAACAGTTGAAGCATCTTGTCCACAAACCACAAGCGGCTATCGGGAGTTCTGATCCCGTGGCAGGCCAGGGAACGAGCGCCGTCTTAGACTTTTCCAAAGAAGCTTTGGATTGTATCGAGATCGTGATTTGGCGCCTGCTTACCACCGGCGCTACGGTGCGCTACACGTGCCTCCAGTGCATGAGTAAAGGTCGATTCATTGTCACTGCAGCTAGCCTGTTCTCAGGGGATACGGAGAGTGTCCCGACTTGGGTCGACGGCAATACGAGCAGGGAAATCGCTAGCGCCCTAAAAAACATTGAGCTCGACTGGTACGCCACTGTGGGTGAGGCGCTGGATTGTTGGCGCTGATTGAAAACTGACCCACCCTGCCGATTGAAAAATGACCCAGGACGGATTGCTGATTTTTGCCACAGCAATTGTGGATAAGCTTAGCAGCAGTGTTCCGGTTGACGACGCATCGGGC
>NZ_CAXAPL010000077.1:0-7255 GCF_963970845.1 Pseudomonas sp. RA_105y_Pfl2_P56 | reverse complement strand
CAGCGCAAGGTGATTCCGGCAAACGCCTGACCCGTTATTCGGTAACCCTGCGCCCGCAACTGGCGTACCTCGCGCACCGCGTCAACCAGCGCATCTTCCAGAACCTCAGCGTGCCGAAAATCATCGGTCAAGTGCTGGAAGAGCACGGCATCCAGAGCAACGCCTACGATTTCCAGACCGGTTCGATCTACCCCGAGCGCCTCTACTGCGTGCAATACGACGAATCCGACCTGCATTTCATCCAGCGCCTGTGCGAGGAAGAAGGCATTCACTACCACTTCCAACACAGCGAGGCCGGCCACAAACTGATTTTCGGCGATGACCAGACGGTGTTCCCGAAACTCCAACCCGTGGCCTATCAGCAAGACTCCGGCATGGTCGCCAGCGACCCGGTGATCAAGCGCTTCGACCTGCGCCTGGAAACCCGCACCAGCCGCACCACACGCCGCGATTACGACTTCGAAAAACCACGCCTGACGCTGGAAAGCGAAAACCGTGGCGACGCCCTGCCCGACCTCGAAGACTACGATTACCCGGGCCGTTTCGTTGATCGCGAGCGCGGCAAACACCTGGCCAAACGCGCCCTCGAACGCCACCGCAGCGACTTCCAACTGGCTGAAGGCAAGAGCGATCAGCCGCTGCTGGTCAGCGGCCATTTTCTGGCCCTGACCGAGCACCCAAAAGCCAAGTGGAACGACCTGTGGCTACTCACCGAAGTGCTGCACGAAGGCAAACAGCCGCAAGTGCTGGAAGAGTCGGTGACCAGCGACACCACCGCACTCAAAGACGATTTCCACCAGGGCTACCGCAACCGCTTCCAGGCCACCCCGTGGGACGTGCCGAACCGCCCGCCCCTGCGCCACCCGAAACCGCGCATCCTCGGCAGCCAGAGCGCCGTGGTCACCGGCCCCAAAGGCGAAGAAATCCACTGCGACCAATACGGCCGCGTCAAAGTGCAATTCCACTGGGACCGCGAAGGCCAGGCCGACGACAAAACCAGTTGCTGGCTACGCGTCTCCAGCGCCTGGGCCGGCGCCCAGTACGGCGGCATCGCCATCCCGCGCATCGGTATGGAAGTGCTGGTGACCTTCCTCGAAGGCGACCCCGACCAACCGCTGATCAGCGGCTGCCTGTACCACAAGGAAAACACCGTCCCGTACGCCCTGCCCGCGAACAAGACCCGCACGACGTTCAAAACACTGAGCTCAATGGGTGGCAGCGGTTACAACGAACTGCGCATCGAAGACAAAAAAGGCCAGGAACAGATCTACCTGCACGCCCAGCGGGATTGGGACGAGAACATTGAACATGATCAGAAGATTCGGGTGGGCAACGAACGCCACGACACGGTTGAGCAGAACAGCTACACGGAATTCAAAGCCGAAGAACACCACACCGTTTACGAAGACCGAAAAGTTGAAGCTCGGGCCAACGATCACCTGACCGTGGGCGTGAACCAGCACATCAAGATTGGGACTGGGCAGTTCATCGATGCCGGCCAGGAAATCCACCTAAGCAGCGGCATGAAAGTGGTGATGGAAGCCGGCGCCGAATTGACCCTGGTCGGTGGCGGCAGCTTCATCAAGATCGATGCCGGCGGCGTGACCATGAGTGGGCCGGTGATCAATATGAACTCCGGCGGTGGACCGGGTAGCGGCACGGGCGCTGCGCCGTTGTTGCCGGGGCCGTTGAAGCAGGCGGATGCGGATAAGGCTGGGCAGTTGCTGGTGCCGGCGCAGCGGCAGGCGTTGATGCGTCGTACACCGCGCTGTGAAATTTGCGAGAAAGCTGCCGCGCAAGCCGCGAAGGACGCCGCCAAATGAGCTACCCGTCGAACGCCAACTTTTTGCTGATCGACGGAGTTCTCCGTCCCGATGCGATCCCAAGTCTGTACCAGCTCGGCGAACCGCTGGAGATCGAGCCGTTGTACCTGGGAACGCGGTGGGCGGAATTGAAGGATCTGGGGCCGATACTGGTCAAGCCCTCGGGTTCAACAAGCCTACTGACCCGGACATACCAAAATACTGACCAGCAGATAGACGCCAGTCTGCTCTTCAGCCGCGCGCCCATTAGTATCGTCGCTGATCATTTGAGACAGTTCATCGCTCCATCCGATGTACTGGGGGGCAACGGCATGCTGCGCTTCGCAGACCCGCTGGTCACACGGCATTGGCTCGGCAGTTATCAGGGCGAACACCTTGATGCGATACTCGGCCCGATTGAGTCGTGGTCAATGCCCGAAGAGCTGCATTCCTGGGAGGCAACCACCTCCGCTCAATGGGTAAGCTTTCAGCGTAAATCTCCGACATCGTGGAAGGATAAGTACGCCCTATTGGGTCAGCCACAATTGGACGCCCTCGCTCAGGCCGCACGCTGGCAATTCATCGAGCGACTGCACGATAATTTTGAGCAGTACCATCCTCGACCTCTATCAACTCTGGACAAAAGCATTCGTACCGCGTGGTTTTCTCGACGGTTGGACGAAGCTCAAGCCTGGGGACTATCGAGCGAACGTAGTCTCGCTATCTGGGTCGAATACAGCCTGCGGTGGGGCGCAGGATTCAGCGAAAGCCCTAAAGGGCCTTATCAGGATTGGTTGGCCCGTACCCCCGAGGCCCCCAGACTCGCACCGGAAATACGTATCCAGCAGATGGATAACGATTGCCTGGACATCGAAATAAACAAGGAAGTGTGATGACTCAGCCCGCGACCGAAGCTCAACTGAAACAGGCCAACCGAAACCAGGCATTTACCAATGCACAAATGGGCTCGGGGCAGTGCTCATTGATGGCCGGTGAAGTCGCCATATTTCCTGTGCGTTATGCGGTGGACGAATCACCGAAAAAAGGCACAAATCAGGGTCCTAACCCTCTTCCCAAAGACTGGACAGGCAAGCCGACTGAACTGAAAACCCGCAGTTACACCCTTCGCCAACTGCGCGATGGCTGGCTATATGTGTGGGACAGCGTCGCCAAGACTTTCCATGAATACGAAGTCAAAGGTCACCAGTTCACGCGCCACAAATGGGCTGATGGTCAACTGAATAAGGATGTGCGCAACAACCCCGGTGAAACGCACACATACCTGCTCTATCCCCGTCGCAATCAGTTGCGTATCGCTTACTCGCCCGTCCAGTGGACCTGGCGTATGTGCGAACTCATGCGCAGCAGTGCGACTCAACAGACCCAATGGATGCGTAAAGTCAATCTGGATGGCTTTTGCAGCAGTGGCAAAGCAGGCCATGGCGGCCCGATCACCGAACTGGGTAAAAGTGTCGCGGACATCCTCGCCGCGGGCGAGAGCGCCCCCACTTTCTTAAGCACCCTGCTGCCCACTCAAGCGCCTGAGAAAGGTGGCGAATTCAAGCCCGCATTCGAAGAGGCATTGGTACGCGGCAAGGTGCCTGAACAGGACACTGCCCTGTTTATTGCACTGGATGACCCGCTGGGAATGGTTGATGACTTGACCATGAACCTTGCTGGCAGGCTCATGGAACAGGGGCAGTTTGAAAGTCTGCATCAACAAAAACTGGAAAGTGCGATCGCCGTACAAAGACTATGCGGTTTCGATACCAATGCATTTACGCCCGACTCAATCAAGGATCCGATCAAGCGCCAAGAATACGCTGATGATCTCTATGGGCTTCTGGGCACCAATGATGAAATGGAGCGCGGCAAGGATCTTGTGAGTGGCGATCAAGCTGCGATGGTGGAAATCGGCTCGGCATCTGCGACGACTGCTGCCCAGGCTAAATTCAAAGCCAAATGGGGGAACTTGCCCGATCAGAAAAAATGGCAAGCCGCGCTTGAGGAATGGAATGCCAAGCGTTACTGGCGCGAAGATGTGCGCTTTGACGAGGTACAGAAATACCTGAGCAAGACCACCACCGAAGCACAACGGCTTCAAGACCATTGCAAGCGTAGCGAGCATGACTTGGTCAAATGGCTAGACCAACTAGGCCCCAGCGCCGAAGAGGTCTTCCATGATACCGCCGATGAAGAGCAAGCCTGCCTACTTCTTGAAACCGCTCATGCGCTCTACACCGTGCTGGCCAATGGAGAAAAAGGCCAGGAATGGTTATGTAAACAGGCCGAACGACCGAAAACCCTGTTCGGTATGGCGTTGTTCAACTTCAATCCGGAAGTCGCCAACCTGATCAAACAGGTGACACATAACTTCAGCACTACCGGTAATCTGGATGACCAAGGCCGCGAAAGTGATGGCAGCGCCGCGACATTGACGCCGACCTCAGCCAGCGACGCCACGAACATCGCCACCCGGATCGCTGAAATCAAAGCCGTCTTGGACCTTGAAGTTGTCAAAAACAGCAAGCTCTACAAGGCTATGAGCGATGCTGCCAAACAATCCATGACTACGTTAATCAAGGTCGCCAACAATAAAGCCAAGGATGCATGGCACGGCCTTAGCATCCTGCTATTACCAGCGATGAAAAAAGAAATCGCGCTGACACTCGCCATACCGCAGGTACTGATTTCCACAGAAATTTCCAGTGCGACACAACTTGCCTTCAATCCGACTTACCAGCGCGAATACCAAGCCTGGCAGATGAAGCTGATAACCTTGAACAACAAAATGTCGGACGCTAAAGGCGTATTGTCCCGACCCGGTGCAGCTCACGATCAGCGCTCGGCGCGAATTTCCATGCAAGCTTTTGAAGAAGAACTTAAAAACTTGTTTTTGGCGCGCCCCAATCAACTCGTCGCAAAAGCATCGGGTAGCACTCGCCTGAGCGCAGGCGTGCCGAAAATCAACAATTGGCTAGCCGACCTTGGGCGCTCAGAGTTGGCTTCACAACTCAGAACTGCAGGGACCATGGAATATGTGACAAGTACGAAAAACTGGATGGGCCAGAACTTAGGCAATGCCTTACCGGCCTTGCTCGTCGGATTGAACGTGTGGAACGTCTACACCATCGCCAAACAGGCACAAAACGACGGCGATTTTACGAAAGCTGAATGGCGCAATTTTGGCTCCGCCGCTGCGTACGCGGCCAATGCAATTGCTGCATTGTGGGTTGGTCCGGCTTGGAGCCGGGCCGGTGCGATGTCCCTTGAAGTGGGTGAAAAAACACTAAAATTAGCACAAGCCAGTTACCTTCAATGGATAGATGAAGCCAAAACGGTAATCAAGACAAGCGGTATTGGAAGCGCAGAGGCGACCGCCGCCAACAAGATGGCAACATATTCAAAAGGTCTGATTTTTCGAACAGTGACATGGGCTTTTTTTGGAGCAGTTGCGACTGGAGTTGAGGCATTCCAAATTTCTGAAGATGTCGGCGATGCCAGCAGCCAAGAAGAAAAGTTGCTGTTGTGGTCGAAATTCGGCGTAGTTTTGGGGATGTCTCTCGTCGCATCTGGTCAATTGGTGGGAGCTAGTCTTGGCTATTGGTTTGGATTTGCGTGGGTAATGTCCAATCCGGTTACCATCATTCTGGCCATTCTCGGAATCGCTTATTTGATGATCACAATGGCAGCCAATCGATACAAGCGCGAAGGTTTGCGACTTTGGCTATACCGTTGCAACTGGGGTCGTGGAGCCACTCCTGAGTGGCTCGGCGATGAGGGTCATTCAAAGCAAATGCAAGACCTACTGGAAACGCTACAACGACCAAGCCTAGGAGGAAGGGCTTTGTATTTTGGCGGTGGTAGTACACCTAAGAAATGCTTGGGTTTCTGGGTACAAATCCTGTTTCCTAAAGCACTCGCGGGAAAAGAGGTGATGCTACAACCAGTGATGATCGAAAAAAACTACTTATCGAGCGACGAGATACAAATCACAAGCAAGAATTTCTACGAACAATTCCTCAGTGGAAACTGGATAGATCCAAAATTATTCGGAGAGCTACCAAGCGGAGCTGGGTTAAAAAGCCGCCCGTCAGACTTCATTTATACGGAAGACGAACAGCATTGCCTGTGGCAAGTGTGGATTGATACGCCCAAGGCCAATCCAGTGCTAGAAATGGGAGTCAAGTATCCTCCTGGAACATTCCAGCACAAAAGTGGAAACGCCTATTTATTCAGGATTGCGCTGGAGTGGGCCGCAAGTGAAGCAAATCGAATCAATGAAAAGTTCAGCGGTGAACTAAAGGAAAAGGATGACATGATTCCGAGTTCAAAAAGCGCTGAGCCTTTAAAGCTTTCGATTCCAAACTACACACTTAAAGAGTCGAAGAATGCTTAAGATCAACAAACAGCCCATATTACCACCACAACTTCAGTGGAAGCATGCAGACGAACCAGAACTATTGAGCTGGGCAATTAGAGCTCGAAACTATAACACAGTTATTGCAAACTGCATGTTTCTATTCATGGCCATAATAATACTAGCCGCCACCTTCTTTATGTATTCAGTTTATGAAGACATGGATCAACCTTGGCGCATCGCATCCTGCGTGTTTTTCTTCTCATTTATTCTATTTACAATCTCCTGCATGACTCATCAAAAAATGAACTTCGCCTATCGCTTCACTCAATCCGGATTAGAGTGCTGCGAATGGAAAAACATCCCCGAATGGACGTTAACTTTCTTAAAATGGTTTACTGGGATCACAGCGATCACTTTCATCATTCTCGCCACAATCGACCCCACTTTTTTGATTGGGGCGTTAATTGGACCTGGTGGTATGGGACTAATTTATCTCTCAATGGCTAATTCGAAGAGCTACCGTGAAATGCACACCCAGTACCATCACCTTATATACGAATGGAAAGACTTCACTCAACTAGCCATCGCAACGAATCGAGAGGTAGTGGACTTGAAGTTCACTCACTACAACCAGCGCCTCGGAAAAATCATAAGTTACAGCATCAACATTTTCTGCGAGCCAAAACAGAAGGAGAAAATCGCCAACTTCATAAAGCCCTATTTATCTCCAGATATACCTTTTATCAGGGCCAAGGTAAATGTTCCGATGAGCACAGTCTGATTCATGCGGCGATCATTTGGTGGAAACTAGCTTTGGTTGGCAAATGATTCGAATGTGCGTAGGTAATCTCCACTCCTGATACCATGGCTACGAGCGCTTTTTTTCACCTCGCCCCGACTGCAACTCGGATAGCCAGAATAGTAATATTCTGTGAATGATTGGGTGACCGTGAAAATAATTTATTCGTAAGCGTCTGCCCAACTCACGTTGCGTAAGTCAGACAGATACCCACTGATGCGGCAGCAGTTGGTCGATCTCACTCGCCCGTTGCGTCGGCAACCGCGTCAGCACATCTTTGAGATAGGCATA
>NZ_CAXAPL010000076.1:0-7410 GCF_963970845.1 Pseudomonas sp. RA_105y_Pfl2_P56 | reverse complement strand
AATCGTAGTCTTCGAGGTCGGGCAGGGCGTCGCCACGGTTTTCGCTTTCCAGCGTCAGGCGTGGTTTTTCGAAGTCGTAATCGCGGCGTGTGGTGCGGCTGGTGCGGGTTTCCAGGCGCAGGTCGAAACGCTTGATCACCGGGTTGCTGGCGACCATGCCGGAGTCTTGCTGATAGGCCACAGGCGCAAGTTTCGGGAACACCGTTTGGTCATCGCCGAAAACAAGCTTGTGCGCCGTGGCGCTGTGCTGGAAGTGGTAGTGAATGCCTTCTTCTTCGCACAGGCGCTGGATGAAGTGCAGGTCTGACTCGTCGTATTGCACGCAGTAAATGCGCTCGGGATAGATCGAGCCGGTCTGGAATTCGTAGGCGTTGCTCTGGATGCCGTGTTCTTCGAGAACCATGCCGATGATCTTCGGCACGCTGAGGTTCTGGAAGATGCGCTGGTTGACGCGGTGCGCCAGGTACGACAGTTGCGGGCGCAGGGTCAGCGAATAGCGAGTCAGGCGTTTGCCGGAATCACCCTGGGCGGCGCGGTAGATCTGGCCGTGGATGCCGCTGCCGTCGGGCGACAACTGCAGGAAGGCCGGTTTGTGCAGCAGGGTCTCGAGGTCCAGCGACGGTTTTTCACTGACCAGCTCCACCTCGAAGACAAAGGGCTGGCTGATGGCTTCTCGGCCGGTGAGGGTAAACACCTGAAAATCGGCGGAGAGCCCTTCGATGGTCAGGGCAAAGTGGGTTTCATTGGCCGGCGCGAACATCCCTTGTTCCTCGTGCTGTACAGCGGCGCTCGTCGACGGCCGCAAAAGCGGGTCAACGTACGCGAAATTCTGGAGGGGGGTAAACAACATCGACCAGCAGAGCTGGCCGATGCTTGTAACGATCAGCCGTAATTAAACGACTGGAGCACGCCAGTCATCGGAACCCGAAGTACCGGATACTTCGTGGGTCCAGGTGATTTTGCGGTAGGTGAACTGCACTTCTTCCAGGTGGGTGAAGTGCGAGTTTCCTGGATCCTGGCAGTTGTGCATTTTGTTGTTGATGGCGGCATAGGTAATCATGAACGATGAATATTATCGAAGTCATCGGCTTTCGGAGTTGCATGTATCCCTTTTGCTTCTTGAACGCGGTAATACGCCTCAATCGTCAACGATGGATCGATACGCGCTTTCACGATGCAGGGTTCTTTTTGCCATGGATATTCCTGCAACTGTTTGGCCAGAGCCTTCTGGCCGCCTGTGATCCATCCTTTCTCCGACTGATCTCTCCATCGTCGTGGGTTGCGGCTAGTTTTTGCGTCGTGGGCCACTGTCACGGGATCAAGATGGCGACTTTGCTCAAGCACAGGCAGGTCAGGCAGCGGCTGCGTGATATCCATGTAACGCTGTAGACAATCCCAAAAAGCGAGTGTGTTGGCCTGATCCAATCCCAGCGAGTGAACCTTGGTCGCCAAGCAAATTTTGGTGTCGGTATAGCGATGATGCAGCCACAACGCGTAGTCGTGGGAGCCATAACCGCTTGGAAGCAGTTGCAGCACCGGATCGAACTCTTCAAATGGGGCAACGAAGAGACGACGGAAGCGACGCTTGAAACGAAGCATACCGTCAAGGCGGTTGAACTCGCTTCCGTCGTGGGTGCTTATTTTACTGTGGAGCCAAATCAGCGAGTCTGAACCCAAAGTGGCCATGAAATATAAGAAAGCACCGGCCCATAGAGCGATCTGCATACCATCGTCGCCAAGGATCGAGTCTTTTAGCCAATATACAATGCTGCTGTTTACTATAAGGCCGAAGATTTGCAGGAGGTGGACCGTTCTCTTTCCTGTCATATATAAAGTTAAAGATGTGAGCATTAGAGTTACGGCCGAAAGTGCGATTAGCAGGCCAAGTCCAACTTCGGGAGGGCCGTAGCCGAGCTCCGGTTTGATTGAACCGAATATCCATATAGTCCACGGTGTCCATATGAATGTGAAACACAGAATTTTAAGTACAAATAGTAAGTGCGGGATTTTGCTAGAGTTTTGAAAGCGCCATCGAATGGCTCCACAATATAATTCTTCTTTGGTCTTGTCTTGCAGTCTCTGGTTTGTTATCTGCTTTTTACTTTCCAGTTGAGCCGTGATCTCCATCTCAGGGTCTAAATTAGCGTAATGACCGAAGGCAAGATGAGTATCAAAGCTCCCTGACCGATTGGCATCTTTTGCCCATTTCGGCGGTGGCAGAGGGTCAGTGTTATCGCTGCGATAAGCACCAATATCGTATGGTTTTTCCATTCTTATGGTCATGCTAAAGTCTCAGTAGTTTCAATCTGCCAATACGGTGGCGCGGCGTCCGGTTTTAAATCGTCCGGTGGCAAACGACGATTGGCAGCGGTGAAGGCCGACCAGGATTTTGGGCTAGGTTGAGGTAATACTAAACTCTCGTCTGCTTGATCGGAACTAAGTTCAAATTGAGCACTTACTTTTAGACCCTGAGTGATACGTATACTGTGGCGATCCAAAGGACTTAGTTGTACAACTGGAAAATTGGCAGGAAGTACATAGAGAACACTGGTGGTGTCGATTGAGAGTGCAGCGAACTTAGGGGGCGCAGCAGGTACACGTTGATAACGTTTGATGTCGAAAACACCGTTGACACGCATACTGCTCTGGAATTCCTGCGCGATTAATTGAAACTGCTTGTTGTTTTCGAACATAGACAGTAGCGGAGAGCTGAGGACGATGACCCAGTCTTGGTCTACCAATGTCTGTTTTCCAGGAGCGACGCATTGTAATTCCGTGCTTGGAAGTGGTGCACGATCAGAATCTGCCTGTTGTAGTATTTTGAGGTGTGATGCTGGAGCTCTTTTCCGCCACTCGCTCAATCGATGCACGAAAATTTGTGGTTTTCCGATAATTCCGAGCAATTGCTGAAAGGCAACCTGTTGGTCTTTCAAGTGAGAGAAGCGTTGAGCATTGCCTAAGGCTTTGTCTAGTATTCCTGCTTCGGCAAACTGATTGCCGAAAGGACCTTTTTTTACAACGATTTCGATATCGCTATCCGTTAACAAGTTGGCCGCAATAGTGCCACCGATGGATAGAACCATACCGATCACAAGAGCGTAAGGATTAAGGACTAGCCCGAAACCGTAGGCTGCCCATAGACCACCTCCTGCTGCGGCTACACCATAAGCTGCGGCTGCATTCGTATCTCCCTGATCCAGCGCGCGGTAGCTATCCCACCCGCTCAATAATGCACCACCAACCGTAGCCGATCCTCCTACCGCTCTGAGGATCGGTAACTTTGGACTACCTGTTTGCAGTTTTAAATTTTCTGCCCAACGAGTGGAAATTTTTTCTACATTAAATCGAGGTTTGGTCAGTTGTTGCTCAAAGGCAGGGCCGATCAATAGTTTGCTATGACTTCCGAGGGCCGCAATTAAGTCCATCGAAGCACTTGCAAGCCCGGCGATCCCTCGTCCCCATTCACCGCTTGCATTAAGGTCATCATATGCTTTTATTTGGACCCAAAGATTATAAGCAGCGAACGCCACCATCAACGTAGGCACGGCTTTGTTCTTTTCCATCGTCTGGGTCAAAGCGCCAAAACGAACTCGGAATGCACTGTAGTTGGCCAGGTCTGCATTCCCTTTTGGGACCGCAATGACCGTGACATTGCGCAATGCAGGCTGACCTGCTGTTGAGCCGCGTGGACTGGTACTTCCCACACTTGTGCCGGACTGATCGTGAAGCGTCGCGTAACGGTAACTTTTGCGAGTGAGTGCCTGGCGTTCGACGTCAGTAAGTCCGCCACGCAGTCCTGCACCTTGCACACCGATGACAACATACTCTTGAGCCAGTGCCTGACCGTAAGGCATCAACTTGATCTCTGTGATTTTTGGCGAAAGTGCAGCCAAGGTTACAAATGTAGGGGAAAACAAGCGATCAAGCTGGATCTTA
This sequence comes from Pseudomonas sp. RA_105y_Pfl2_P56, assembly GCF_963970845.1. Classification (NCBI taxonomy): domain Bacteria; kingdom Pseudomonadati; phylum Pseudomonadota; class Gammaproteobacteria; order Pseudomonadales; family Pseudomonadaceae; genus Pseudomonas; species Pseudomonas sp. RA_105y_Pfl2_P56. Next base: position 3,474 of record NZ_CAXAPL010000076.1, on the reverse strand, counting down.
GACGCATTCTGAGACAAACGACCGATTTGGGCCACGACGCTGGCACCGAAGTTATCGAGTAAGTCTGCGAGGAAATATGCAAAACCTTTTCCGGCGCTGGGTTGGTCAACTTCGCCAGTTAACGATGCCGTCAGCATCAATGTACTCAACCCCATGGCTTCCGGTACTGGCGCTTGCCCACTGTTGCGCATGGATTTTAGACGTTTTACAAGTTCTGGAAGTTGCTCAGCGGTTTTTGCTAGCAGCAGGCTACCCAGTGGGTGCTGTCCTTGCAGCAGGTTTTGTACGAGTCGATTAATGGAACCGGTCAGTTCCGTATAACCTTTGCCGGTATACATGACATCGCTACGCTCGGGTACCTGATTTAGAGCGTCAAGGGCCAGGGTCAGTAGGCTATAGGGCTCGACTAAGCCTTCATCATTCCGATAGCACCAGTCGAGGAGTGTTGGTTGGAGTTGTTTGTCCAACACATCGACAAGTATCGACAGTCTTTTTGCCAGCTTCTCACGGGACTTTTCACGTTCTTCTTCGAATACCACCGTTTGCAATTTGGGTAGGTCGACTTTGTCTTTTAGATCTGCAAGAGGGCCCGCCAGTGTGCTGTATAAAACTTGTGCATATCGCCCGTGGGATTGGTGAGGGACCAAGGCATTAAGGGTTTGCAGATAATCGACGCATTCCTTTACCTGTGAAGTCGCATGACGAAGGGCGAACAACGGGTCATCGAGAATCATGCCAATCAGATGCGGGTAATCACGCAGCCCCTTTTGAGCCAACAAATCCTCTCCCGCCTCCAACGCTGGCAGGGCTGGTGGTGGCGTATGTTTGATTTTTTGAGCCAGTTCTTCTTTGCGCTTTTGCAGCTTCAGGATTAACGCATCGGGTTTGAAGGCTGCGAAGTCCGGAGTGAACTCCGCAGGGTCTTCCATCGCAGCTTCAATGCTGAAATCCCGAGAGCGCAGCCCCTTGGTCAGTTTTTTGATTGGCGTCGCGGGATGAATTGAGGTGGCCTTCCAGATCGTGGTTTCACCCGCTGTTGCTGCCCAGGCGGAGGCCATATTTTGGCTGCGTGCCTTGATGCGGCTTGGGTCTTCTTCCAGCCAAGTGATGTATTCCCATGTCCAGGAAACTTCGCTGAAGGCCATGCTGAATTGTCGACCCACAAATCGGCCCTGAAGAAACATCGGCACTAGAATCAGTTGCTGTTTAACGCCCACCGGCTCGCGTTTATCGGCGTTGCCTTTTTTATCCGCGAGTTTCCGCCAGTGAACCAGGTCAACTTCGGACAGTTGTCCTTTGCCGTCGGTAGCGAGTTCACGCCAAACCTTGTTGTTTTGGAATACATAAACGCGGCCCACACGCGGTACGCCGCCTTGCAGGGTTTCATTGAGCTTGTCGTGGCCCGGCAGGCGGGCCAAAGGGGTAATCGCGAGCAAAGTATTTTGCTGGTACTTGTCCAGCTCTTCGGTGGTTTTCGCATCCACCATGATAGGGATTTGCAGCTTGCCGCCATCGATTCGATCAACACTTAGTGCTAATCGTGATTTCTGATCATTATCGTAGTCAGTCTTCTTGCGCGTCCCTTCGGTAATGGACTTGTCCTTGAACTCACTCATGCCTTGTCCTCTGGCCCCAACAATTGCAATTGACTGCCCAAATCCGGGTCTCCCCACACGTCTACGATGAGCGCCTCTTTGCCTTTCTCGCTGGTTTTTCTTGGTGCGGCCGTGTTGACCGGTGCGTTGCCCAGCGTTTGCCCGACCGGTGCGGTATCGGCCGGCTTGGGCGGTACAGGAAGTACCGCAGCAGCGCCAGTACCGCTTCCGGGGCTGCCGCCGGAGTTGATGTTGATCACCGGGCCGCTCATGGTAACGCCAGCGGCGTCGATCTTGATAAAGCTGCCCCCTCCGATCAGCGTCAGCTCAGCTCCCGCTTCCAGCACGACCTTGATGCCGCTATCAAGATGGATTTCCTGCCCCGCATCAATGAACTGCCCAGTGCCAATCTTGATGTGCTGATTCACCCCAACCGTCAGGTGATCATTGGCTTGCGCCTCAACCTTGCGGTCCTCAAAAACCGTGTGGTGTTCTTCGGCCTTGAACTCTGTGTAGCTGTTCTTTTCAACGGTGTCGTGACGCTCATTGCCGACCCGAATCTTCTGGTCGTGCTCGATGTTCTCGTCCCAGTCGCGCTGGGCGTGCAGGTAGATCTGCTCCTGACCTTTTTTGTCTTCGATGCGCAGTTCGTTGTAACCGCCGCCACCCATTGAACTCAGGGTTTTGAACGTACTGCGGGTCTTGTTCGCCGGCAGGGCGTAGGGGACGGTGTTTTCCTTGTGGTACAGGCAACCGCTGATTAGCGGTTGGTCGGGGTCGCCTTCGAGGAAGGTCACCAGCACTTCCATGCCGATGCGCGGGATGGCTATGCCGCCGTATTGGGCGCCGGCCCAGGCGCTGGAGACGCGTAGCCAGCAACTGGTTTTGTCGTCGGCCTGGCCTTCGCGGTCCCAGTGGAATTGCACCTTGACGCGGCCGTACTGGTCGCAGTGGATTTCTTCGCCTTTGGGGCCGGTGACCACGGCGCTTTGGCTGCCGAGGATGCGCGGTTTCGGGTGGCGCAGGGGCGGGCGGTTTGGCACGTCCCACGGGGTGGCCTGGAAGCGGTTGCGGTAGCCCTGGTGGAAATCGTCTTTCAGCGCGGTGGTGTCGCTGGTCACCGATTCTTCGAGCACTTGCGGCTGTTTGCCTTCGTGCAGCACTTCGGTCAGCAGCCACAGGTCGTTCCACTTGGCTTTTGGGTGCTCGGTCAGCGCGAGGAAGTGGCCGCTGACCAGCAACGGCTGATCGCTTTTGCCTTCGGCGAGCTGGAAGTCGCTGCGGTGGCGTTCGAGGGCGCGTTTGGCCAGGTGTTTGCCGCGCTCGCGGTCGATGAAACGGCCCGGGTAATCGTAGTCTTCGAGGTCGGGCAGGGCGTCGCCACGGTTTTCGCTTTCCAGCGTCAGGCGTGGTTTTTCGAAGTCGTAATCGCGGCGTGTGGTGCGGCTGGTGCGGGTTTCCAGGCGCAGGTCGAAGCGCTTGATCACCGGGTCGCTGGCGACCATGCCGGAGTCTTGCTGATAGGCCACAGGCGCAAGTTTCGGGAACACCGTTTGGTCATCGCCGAAAACAAGCTTGTGCGCCGTGGCGCTGTGCTGGAAGTGGTAGTGAATGCCTTCTTCTTCGCACAGGCGCTGGATGAAGTGCAGGTCTGACTCGTCGTATTGCACGCAATAAATGCGCTCGGGGTAAATCGAGTGGGTCTGGAAATCGTAGGCGTTGCTCTGGATGCCGTGTTCTTCGAGAACCATGCCGATGATTTTCGGCACGCTGAGGTTCTGGAAGATGCGCTGGTTGACGCGGTGCGCGAGGTACGCCAGTTGCGGGCGCAGGGTTACCGAATAACGGGTCAGGCGTTTGCCGGAATCACCTTGCGCTG
>NZ_CAXAPL010000075.1:0-7466 GCF_963970845.1 Pseudomonas sp. RA_105y_Pfl2_P56 | reverse complement strand
GATTGCTTGATTCGAACCGTTAATTGCGAGCGCGCTACACCGAGACATTTACTGACCAGCTTCACTGGTCGTCCCCCGGCAACAAGGGTGAGTGCGCAATCCATTTTCGCGACCGGGCGATCTCCACGGCCTCTTTGAGGATTTCGGCTTCCATCGTTTTCTTGCCCAGCATCCGTTGCAGTTCACGGATCTGCTTGAGCGCATCGCTCAGCTCGGAGGCCGGCACCACGGCTTCGCCTGCACTGACCGCCGACAGGCTGCCGTCCTGATACAGCTTGCGCCACAGGAATAACTGGTTGGCATTGATGCCGTTGCGTCGAGCGACCACCGACACACTTTGTCCTGGCTCAAGGCTCTCGCGAACCATGGCCAGCTTTTGCTCTGGGCTCCAGCGGCGCCGCCGCTCCTGACCCAAAAGCTCCCCACTCTTGTCGTTGCTATTAGTCATAAACATAACCGTTTGCCTATCCCTTATCGTAAGGGGGAAACGGTGTCCTGTCTTTCATGGGGCTCGTCCAAGTTGAACCGGATTCTACCCTGTTAGCGTAGATGCCCGAGAATCGGCTACGAGAGCAATGAACTCACGCACCCATTTGAAGCCGGCGTGCCCATCCGATCGCTCATGCCAGAACATGCCAATCGCAAAACCTTCTACCGGCAATGGGGGAGCTAAGCACAGCAGCTGCTCGCCACGACCTTCTACGAGACGACGTGGAACCAGGGCCACACAATCCGACTCCGCGACCAACTCCGGTACTGGAAGGAATGACGACGCTGACAGAACTACGTTACGCCGCTGCCCCCGTGCTACTAAGGCGTTATCCACCGAGGTAGAGAAGCCTCCGCCGCGTAGTGACACCACGACATGTTCCAGCTGCGCGAACTCATCTACAGTCAGGTCCGCGCGCAGGCTTGGATGCCCACGGCGCCCGATCAGCACGTAACTCTCATCATAGAGGTGTTGCGAGAGCAGTGCGGGCGGAGCCCCGTTCATGTTTATCACGGCTAGATCCACCTCGCCGCGGGTCATCTGCAGCTCCAGTTGCGGTACGTCCAGGATGCGCAGTGCGATACGTACACCCGGCGCTTCGCGTCGCATGGCGACAACGAGATGTTTGATCAAGGCCGCCTGCACGTAATCCGTGCAGGCGATTGATACCGTTAAGCTCGCCGTCGCGGGCTCGAAATTTAGATGAGTAGTGACGGTGGCCCTTACTTGGTCAAGTGCTTGGCGAAGCGGGACGAGCAGCTCTAAGGCTTTGACGGTGGGAGTCATTCCACGCTGCGCGGGCATCAGAAGAGGGTCGTTGAAGACGTCGCGCAGCCGGGCTAACTGTGCACTCACCGCTGGCTGGCTCAAATGCAGACGGGCGGCCGCCCTTGTCACGTTCTGCTCGATGAGAAGGGCCTCTAATGTCACAAGCAGATTGAGATCAAGGCGTCTGGTATCCATCAATCTTATGCTAGCAGGAAAATTTTGCGATTTCACAGATTGTCCGAGCCCCGCGACACTTCATCGACATCACACAGCGGAGCCGTCATTCATGTCGAAAAAAGTATTAATCATCCATGCCCAGCCCGAGCCTTCGTCGCTAACGCGGCAACTGGTGGATGTGTCAGTTGAGTGCTTGACTGCGCAAGGGCACAAGGTCCTGCAATCTGATCTATACGCCATGGGCTGGAAACCAACGTTCGACGAGCACGACTTTCCCGATCGAGCGAACACTCAGCGGCTATCGTTTGGCGCAGAGTCTGCTCACGCATATCGTCATGGCCGCCAGACCGCCGACGTAGCGGCAGAGCAAGACAAGGTCTTAGCGGCAGATGCCGTCATCTTTCAGTTCCCGCTTTGGTGGTTTGGCATGCCGGCCATCATGAAGGGGTGGATTGATCGCGTTTGGGCAGCGGGACTCGCGCATGGCTACAAGGGCGCAGGCAACGCCTACCGTTATGGAGACGGAGCGTTTAAAGGAAAACGGGCCATGCTGTCAGTATCCGTTGGCGGACCCGCCGAAGACTACGCCCCGCGCGGAATCGACGGGCCACTCGAGCAACTGCTGTTTCCCATCACGCACGGCGCACTCTACTTCCCTGGGTTCGACGTGCTGCCTTCGTTCGCGGTATACGGCACTGGCCACTTGACTGCCGCCGGTGCTGACGCGGCTAAGGAGGCTTGGCGCAGCCGCCTGGAGGGCTTGTTCGAGGACGCGCCCATCCCTTTCCGGCCCCAGAATGGAGGTGATTACACCTCCACTAACGAGCTCAAGCCGCACGTGGCCGCAGGCCAGACCGGGATCATGGCGCATATTGCCTACGGCGAAGAAACGCAGACGCAGTCACCGGAAACAGAGGTGCTGCCTTGAAGACCTTCGTTATCCTGACTCGCCGTGCTGATGGATCAGCGGAGGACTTCAAGCGCCTAGCCAAGCCAGAGGTTCAGCATGTGTGGCAAGGCTTCGCTGACGGCATCGTGCGTGCAGTACATGGACTAGCCGATGGGCCGGGCGCTGCGCTCGAGCTCGAGTCCATGACTTTTGAAGAAGCTCGTCAATATATCGAGGCGCTCCCCTACGTCAGAGAGAATCTTTTGCATGTGCAGTATTGCGTGCTTAAGCCTTTTTCCGATTATGAGAGACTAGTGACTTCCTGATTAGTGATCTGATCAGCGTCAATTGCTCATGAAAGGTTCAGCATGCGGTAGCACATTCTTTGCTATTCGCATGCCCTGCGCGCGCAGGCTTTAACTACTGGAAAAAATTGAGTTCACAGATTGAAACCTGCCGAGTTGTGTTGGAGTAAAGCTTAGAAATCAACGCTGCCGGTCGATAGTGGATCCGCACAAGACGACTACCTTGTCAGGAATGCAATTGGACAAAGCAGCAGTGCGTTTTTTAGTCGTTCTGCGGAATATTCGAATATAGGAGGTTATATGAATAGTGCTCGAAATAAGGTTGTAGTACGGGATTTTTTCAGCAGTTTTGAACTTGAAAATGCTGACCGAATCCTGAGTCTTATGACTGACGACGCCACTTGGTGGGTGAATGGTAAGCCTCATCTATTTTCTTTTGCTGGGTTAAAGAGCAAAGCGGATATGACGCCTGTTCTTCATGGCCTGTTTGCGTTGTTTGATGGCGGTTTGAAAATGGAGGTTAAACGTCTGATCGCTGAAGAAGACTGTGTAGCTGCGGAAGCACGATCTTTCGGTGATACAAAAAATGGAAAGCACTATGAAAACGACTACCACATTTTTTTCCGGCTCCGAGAGGGAAGGATCGTTGAAATTCGTGAATACACTGACCCCATGCATGCGGTTGAAACTTTCAATTGATGAGCAGCACACGTTTTCGATGCTCTCGATCACATCCCACTGAGCGAGTCTTGGCCTAATGCGCCTGCTAAGCCGACTTAGCTCCGAAAGCAACAGACTAGGCCGAACTAACAGCAAATCTCACCAAGGCAGCCCCTTAACCAAACGTTAGGCCGCTATGAACCGATCTTTGATCCCATCGTTCTTGGGCGCAGCTTTAGCCGGCGCCCTAATCTGGGCTATTTCGCCTATGGTAACTGGGCACGCAGAACCGTGGGATGCAGGTGGCGTGTACTACTTCGCAGCCCTGGTTCTTGCTGGACTCGTTTCAGGGCTTCTCGCACCCAAGTCTATTTGGATGCTCTATCTTGGCAGCATTGCTGGACAGTCCCTGTACCACGTTCTGTTCTTGCCGTCAGGCCCACTAATGATCATTGGGCTGGCGTTCCTACTAGCGTGGTCGCTGATATTCTTGGCTGGTGCATATGGCGGCTCGCGCGTGCGTCGCTGGATTGGCACTCGCCTTGGCGCGGCCTAACGATGCATTCAAACCGTTCGCTTCGCTCACTCGGGACCGTCTAAAGGCGGCCCCTTAACTAAACGTTAGGCGTCAAATGCATATCGCCCCCATGAAACTGACATTTCGCTCGTTGATTGCATGTGCCGCGCTGGCCATGCTCGCAGCGGGCTGCGAGAACCGCACCTCCGACTCCGTGCCGGTCACCGCAGTTAGCGCTCCTGGTTCGACCTCTGCTTCGGTAGCCGACAAATGGCTTGGCAAGTGGAGAGGCCCAGAAGCAACATTTCTTCAACTCGATGGCGGCAATGGAAAGTACGAAGTCACCATCCGGAATCTCGACGGCTCGCGCACTTTTCACGGCAACGCGGCAGGCAATGAGATCGCGTTCGAACGCGATGGTGTGAAAGAGTCTCTCCGCGCAACGAATGGCGTTGAAACAGGAATGAAGTGGCTAAGCAAAAAGTCCGACTGCCTGACAGTTAGAGCAGGTGAAGGCTACTGCCGCGACTGAGTGCGCACCGGACAAGATGACGCCTAACACTTCAATCGAGAGGACAAACACCGGCAAGCCGGTGTTGGCCTCTCATCTCAAACTTCAGCGCCTGCATCGGATCGTTGGTTCGCAGTCGCAAATGGCGGATTCTCGCCCTTCATGACCGGCAGCTATCGAGTCAGGGCGGCCATTCGGAAAGACTGTTTTGCGTTGGAAAGGCGCTCTTCGAAAGTGGAGAATCAAGAGAGCCTGATTGATTCATTCTGCGCAGTTACTTCACTCCGCGCTCTTCAATCACGTCAGTGTCGAACAAGGTCTCCAGCTCTGTACGTGCCTCGCGTGCTGTCTGGACCACGGCGCTCAGGTCGTTGTAGACCTTATGTTGAGCTTCTAGCACCGCTTCATCATGGCGCTGAAAGCGACGGATTCTGGCCCCTGCCTGTTCTTCGCTTAGGCCCAGGCAGATCAGGGCTTGCCGGCTCATCTCCAGACTGGAATGAAAAGTTTCACGGATTGGTACTACGCCGACGTCGAGCAAGCGATGCACGTGCTGGCGATTGCGTGCCCGCGCGATGATCTTGATGTGGGGGTAGAGCCTGCGTACCAGTTCGGCTGTTTGTAGGTTGGTCTGCGGATCGTCGGTGGCGATGATGAAGAACTCTGCCTGGTCGACCTTGGCGGCACGCAAAATTTCCGGGCGCAGCGGGTCACCATAGAAGATCGGCATGCTGCCCAAGCTGCGAGAAAACTCGATGGTTTCAACGGCTGTTTCCAGTGCAACGAAGGGTACCCGTTGGGCGCGCAATACCCGTGTGATGATTTGTCCCATGCGCCCCATACCTGAGATGACTACGCGGGGGGCATCGCTGTCTATGTTCTGGTACTCCTCGGGAACCACCTGCGCCACCACCTGGGGTTTGCTCAGGCGCATCAGCCCCAGAACCAGCAAAGGCGTGAGCGCCATCGACAGAGTGATGACCAAGACCAATTGGTCATGCAGACGTGCCTCGAACAAACCATGTTCGTGGGCCATCTTGAACACCACGAAGGCAAATTCGCCGCCGGCTGCTAGCACCACGCCAAGGCGCAGCGCGCTACGCCGATCCAGGCCGCCAATCAGTCGGCCGACTACCCATAACAGCGGCAGTTTCAAGGCGATCAACAGCGCCGTGAAGCCCAGAATCAACAGTGGTTCGCGCAGCAGCAGCAGCAGGCCGATGTCGGCACTCATGCCCACGCTGATAAAAAGCTGCTTGAAGAACGGCTCGGAGTACGCTTGCTGCAGCGTTCTACACGCCATTTCTCGGTTACTGAGACTGGGCAGGAGTACTACCGCCACTGTGTCGCCATGTTGGTCGAGGCCGATACGGCGCGGGAGGTCATTGAGCGTAATCGTTCAGAACCCCAAGGCATCGTGCGCATGAGTTGTCCAACGGCCCTCTTGCGTTACCGCATCAGCGACCTGCTCAGCCGCTTCATGGTCGAATATCCACGAATACAGATTCAACTGGAGGCTACCAACCGCCGGGTCGATCTCATCAGTGAAGGGTTGGATCTCGCGCTTCGAGTCCGCTTCCCGCCGCTTGAGAACAGCGATCTGGTTATGCGTGTATTGGTCGAGAGCCCGCAGCGGCTTGTCGCAAGTCCCGATCTGATCAATAACCTTGAATTGCCGCTCAACCCTGCCGATCTGAGCGGTTTACCAAGCCTAGATTGGGGGCCACCGCGTGACCATGCTTGGTGCCTAGACGGTCCGAATGGTGCCAGTGCTCAGGTTACTCATCGGCCACGCTTTATTACCGACGACATGACAGCCCTACGCCAAGCGGCGCTCCGAGGTGTTGGCGTTGTGCAGCTGCCACACATGGTGGTGGATCAGGACCTACTGCAAGGTCACCTGATCGATATCTTGCCAAACTGGGTACCGCGCAGTGGCATCGTGCACGCTGTATTCCCGTCGCGCCGCGGCCTGATTCCCAGCGTGCGTAGCCTGATTGATTACCTCGCAGAGCATATTGAACTGTGACTGCGGAGGTCTTCGCCGTAGCTGTTTGAACAGCCCAGTTTGTTGTAGGCAACGTTGAGTGTTCACTTTTGACCGGTTAGCGACGGCCTAACTCCTGCTGCTGGGAGGGGGCATGCCGTTGCGGTTCGAGGGCCAAGTGATCGGCGCGCTGGGCGTCGCCGGCGCAGGCGGTGCTGCAAACGATGAGGCGTGCGCCGTGGCCGCCATCGAGAACGTTTTACCCAGCGCTATTTCACCCACCTCTAAATAAGGACACTCACATGACTGTACTAAAACGATTTTTGCTCGGCGCTGTGTTGAGCGTTGTTTCCTCGCTGACGCTGGCGGCGGCCAATCCCCTGAGCGTGCATGTACTGAACCTGCAGGACGGCCTGCCGTCTGCGAAAGTCAACGTCACCCTGGAAAAACAACAGGGCCCGGACTGGATCATGCTCAACCGTGCGGCGACCAACGAGCAAGGGCGCATCCCCGAGCTGTACCCGCACGGCAAGGCGTTGGAGCAGGGCGTCTACCGCGTCACCTTCAAGACCGGCGAGTGGTTCAAGGCCCACCAGATCGCGAGCTTTTTTCCGGAAGTGCCGGTGATTTTCGCCGTCGACGGCGCGGTTGCGCACTACCACATCCCGTTGCTGCTGAGCCCGTATGGGTTTTCCACCTATCGCGGCAACTGAATCGCGACTTTCAGACACTGCCGAATTCCCCTGTGGCGAGCCCGCTCGCCACAACAGCCCGATCTGCTTGAGGCAAATTATGCAGATACCTATGCCCGACACCTATGCCCGACACCTGCCCACCGGCGCTGGACCGGTGCGGGTTCATGGGACGGGCCGCGTTGAAGTGGTATGCGTTCAAGCAATACGCGTCAAATTTCACTGCCAGGCCTGAGGCCCATCAATGAGCTTCAGCGCTCGCCTGGAGAGTTCAATCGCGGCAAGCTGGGGCGCAAGGTTGATGTAAGTGCCTAATAGTAATGAAGTAACTAAAAAACCGGTGTGCCGGGTTTAATGAGATGGTCAGCCTGACCGAGAAGCCCTGCAGGTTTACGCTTGCAGGGCTTTTCTCGTTTTCGGCGGAGGATCTCTCATGAATACGATAACGCTTCTCGGTATCGACATTGGCA
>NZ_CAXAPL010000074.1:0-7882 GCF_963970845.1 Pseudomonas sp. RA_105y_Pfl2_P56 | reverse complement strand
AACATTTCCATGCTGATCACCCTGTGTTCTCCTGCTCAAAAAGTGAGCAGAAGCAGTTGAACACCTGGGTCAGTTTTCAGTCGGCAGAACAGCCTCTACTGGGTCAGTTTTCGGTCAGCGGCAACAGCACTACCGACAAGAAATACCTGAGTCTCCCTATATGGAGCGCCCCGATCAGGGATCTGATCCAATTGATCGAAACGTCGTAATGGTGGCAAGAAAGGCCGCTGATATTCTTGAGTTTGGTGTTTGAGCGCGGTCAAGGTTTAACGTGCCACAGTCGCTTATCTCACACGCAGTTGCAGAGCGTTTAGCGACTCAAGAGTCCGCACTACCAATTCCACCACACCAACGTCGAAGTCCTCGCGATTTGCTTCCTCGTGGGTGCCCTTGTTCAGATACAACCAAACCAAGGACTGCTCGGGTATACCCAAGATATGGTCTAGAGCTTGGATAATTGGCGCCTTGTCAGCATGCTCGAAATTCGGCGCCCCCCTCAGCTTCGCTCTGATTCCTTCACATAGATTACGGAGCGCAGGTTCTGCCCCAGAGCCTGCGATCTTCAAAGTGAGCATGCCTTGATCACAGCGCCCTAGCCATCCCCATACCTTGCTGCTAAGCATCTCCAACGCCTGTCGCGAAGCACCCAAGGCCGCTCTATCATCACCTCGCTCAACAGCCGCACGGGCATTGAGCAGATAGGACAGAGTCATAGCATTTCCTAGGACGCGAGGATGGTAGTTTCCACTGTGATGCCTGAACGCATAAGCAGCCCAGTGTTCTGGCGCGACGTGGTTCTGGATGTCCTTGATGAATTCGTTGCTGTGACAGGTCACGATGATTTGCGTGCCCGTGAAACGGTCGCTTTCAAATATCGTCTCTCGTATGCCCTGGCGGTGTTCATGATCGATAGCGTTAATGGCATCGTCGAAAACGATCACCGGGGCTCTGATACTCAAGCTTTTTGCTAACAAAATAGAAAGCCCCAAACATCTGACGTGACCCTCACTGAGAATCTGCAGCGCGTCGACGCGAGCATCAGGTGTGCCACGAAAGCTCAATTCGATACGCCCCTCCCCTGTCACCGGCAGATACAGGGCTGACAACTTGTCTGCGTCCAAGTCTCGCACGTTGAACTCGTTGTAAAGCTCTAGCGAGAGGGCATTTAGGCCGGCCATCAGAGTGCCAGGTAGTTCGGTACGGTAACGACGCAACAGATTCAAAAACTGATCGTAGGCGTTGCGTATGCGTGTATCGCGGGCAATTGCTTCCCCCTCCTCGGCAACCTGCTGGATAAGCGGTGCGTTATCAGCAGCGAACGCCGCGATCCTACCTCTGGCATCAGCGATTGCCTGCAAGGTTTGCTGACGATTGGAGGCTAATGTCGTGACACCAATGCGAGCTTGATTAAGCCTGTCGCGTTCGTTGATTAGGCCTTGGCGATCATTAAGGATCACTTGAGATGCGACATCACGCGCCTCGAGTTCAGTTGCCCAATCAACTGCTCTCTGGGCTAACGACTTTCCTGTTTCGTCAGGATGAAAACCATCCACCCACCATGCTCGCTGAACATCGACACCTGGATCCGCAAGATAGCGTTGCACAGGTAAAGGGCTTTGAACGGTTGCTCCTACACGTTGTGCGAAGGTAGCCAGAAGCATCCGCAATGCTTCCGACGCAGCGTTCCGTGTAACGATTGCAGTTCGCTGACGAGCTTGCAGCTCAGCCAGCTCCCTCAAACCTGCCAGGCCATCGTTGGCCTTTTGATAGGGATTGTGGAGGGCGCGATAGTCGCCGGTAAGCGGGGTATCACAGGCAGGACAGTGATCGCCAACGACCTGTTGAAGACCTAGGACAGCTGTGTATAGATCCTGAAATGAGATGTCGTTACTGCGCTGTGCCAACTGAACTTCAAGATCATTCAGAGCCCTTTGCGCCGTTTCCGCTGCGCTGTAGGCCTCAATGAGAGCAGCAGCACTCACTCCGAAAATTGTAGGGGCTGGCTGGTTGATCGCTTGCTCAAGCTCCTGCAGCCGCCCTGGATGTTCTGCGCTGCCAATGGCAGCCAAAAGCTGCGCATAACTCATTCCAGGACTATAGGCATTGGCGTAGTTGAGCTCTGCCTGAGCATGTCGGAGTAACGAAGCGCCCTCATCCGCAACGGTTGCATTGTCTTGATTCAAGGTCGCTTGCTTGGCCAACAGCTCTTGGTTTTTGACAGCCACCAACCTTAATTGGCCCTCCATAGAATCATTGAAGTGCCCAACGAAATCATTGAACTGATCCATACCGAAGAGAGCGGCTATTAGCTCTGTTTTCTGACCCGCAGGCTTCGCGGCTATGCGAGAGAATGCATCTATTCGATTCTTCTCGACGAAGCAGAAACGGTACGCGTCTGCGTCTGCCATCACAGGTACCTGCCGGCCATCAAAATCCGTTGCGAGTAATACTGGCCGGGCAAAACGGCCCTCGTGCGAGTTGGAAAGATAACGGTCGGCTGCAATCCGCTTGATGTCCCCCTCGTCCACAGTTCCGAGCAAGGCAAACTCCAGCGCTTCGCACAGGCTAGTTTTCCCGCTGCCATTTGGGCCGTAAAACATGACGATCCGCTTTTGCAGTTCAAAAGGCTCAGGGTGTCTGAAGCCTCGAAATGGCCCAACGATAAGATGATGAAGCTTACGAAATGGCCAATCAGCTCGTGCTTCCACTGCCTGGGCCGCAGGCTCATCAGGTGACACGCCTAATAGCAATCGACGAGCAAATTCGCTCAGCACGGAAGATCGCTGGCTACGCTGCCGCGAGCTCGCGGCAATAGCGGGGAAATTTGCCAAGATCATATTGGCAAACCGACGTGCGTCTTCGGAAGCCCTTAGTTCTGGGCGGTGGAGCCAATGAACGAACTGCTGGAAATCCTGCAATGCCGACGTCATCCATTCCTCCCGGCGCTGCACATGAGCGCACTGGCTCACAATACATCGACCAGCAAAACACGCATACACCTGCCATCGATGTACATTTGTTTGGGCATGAGTCCCGCATAGTGAAGAGAAGCATCAGCTGAGAGGAGCGGCCCGACAGGGCCACGACTTAGCCCCTCGTTGTTTAGCCTTGCCAATCAGCAGGTAGCACATCATGTCGCTGGCGCCCGAAAATAAAGATCCCAATCTTTTTCGAATACCTTCAAATTGGCTTCGCTCCCGACCAGCCAGTTACTGTTGCCGACAAATGGTCACCCTCAGCAAAATCTCGCTTGACCTCGCTTGAAAAAATGAGTGTGATGACGTCAACTTAGATCCCCGCGCCAGGTGTGAACGTGGACTTATCTACTGAACGAGCCATCGCTGAACTCCAAGAGATCGCTGATCGTCTCTTGGAAAGCGGTGGGCCAGTGGATGATCATACTCCGGACTTCTTTGCCGAGGGGGGAACGGGTCTCCCTGGCTTCATAGACCACATCCGCGCGTCACTAGATAGAGCTCAAGAATATGCGCGACGCTGCAAGGCGAATTTTGCAGTACACTTCGAGCATTTCAAGAAGCAATTCAAGCTAGTTCGACGTGCTCAATTTCTTCTTTCCAAGTTAGTGGGCATAGATCTCCATGCCCTTGTAACCCGTATCCGCTTATTTTTCTCTCGCCTAGTTTGCATCCGAGTACCCCTCTTCAAATACGGGCCAGAGCTCGCTTATTATCGCCACCGCCTCCGCCAAAAAATCAATGGTTAGAATCTATATTTCACACTGATTGATTTTTATAGGGGATGGTCACGATGATCACCGACTTCAATGATATTTCCGAAGATTTAGCTAAAGCCATCAAATACAATGGCGACCTATTTGCCATTGAAGAATTAGGCTCTGATTTTGAAGAGCACTTATTGAGCAACGCCATAAACACATTCGACCACCTTGCAAACCTAGCCAACCAGCGTTATTTCTATAACGTAGGACGAGAGTTGAAATTCGGGATAATAAACTCCTATAAATTCAACGCATTTGCCTCGGTCGGCAAAGAGAACATTGACTTTATCGGCGTCAACATTGGCACCATACAGTTACTATCCTCAATATTCACTCGCCTATTAAGTCATGAACTTATGTTCAAGACGGTTGGCGACCCCAGCATCGAAACACGGGCGGGGCATTCCCCATACATACCAACAGTTGCAGCCCCCGACGACTTCAAACCTCAGAAAACGAACTGTAGCATAAGAACCGCTTTCGCAAAGCATCTTGCACTAACAGCGCTTACTGTTATTTTTTCTCATGAAATATCTCACATACGAAAAGGACATTCGCACGTCAAGAATGCGATCAAATCAAAAACTCGCCAACCGCTCACTGCCATAGAATATCAGGCCTTAGAGTTAGATGCAGACTGGGGTGCCACAGAGTTGACACTAGAGCACATGGATTTCATCCGAAATGCACGAGCTAAGTGCAAGGTTGAGTCGAATGACGCCCTCGGTATTTCTTGGCGAGCATTTTATGAAGATCCAATCGAAACCATGAGGTTTGTCTTTTTTGCAAATTACTTCCCTCTTAGGATCACGAGCGGAAACCACTGGCATCCAGACACTCAACGTCCGATAGGTCAACCTCTACCTCCATTCAGAATGGGGCTACTGGTACTCTCGTATGCAGACCTTATGGAGTCATACTGTGGCCTGTCTAATGAGCAAGCCCGCGCCCACGCTGAGCAATGGTGTTTGGAGGCAGAAAAAGCTTACGCAGACTTCCAAGTCCCTACTGGCGAGGGTGAGTTAGACTTGACGGGCATAAAAGCCTTTTTTAAGAATGGCGGCAATTATCTAGGGACGGTTCATGAGACATTAGAAAATATGCAGAGCGAACTCAGCGCTTATGCATTACCTGAAGTCATCTGCCCGCGCCCCTCAGAAGCACATAACTCTAGCTATGTGGCACTTAGAGGAAGTCAGAATGGCAATCCTGTACTGGCCATTCTAGAGAGCAAACTTTGTGAAAAACTTAGCAACTCGGTAAACATGCAGTGCTTCTCTTTAAACAGAGATGGTACATCCATGTTCCCATTCTCCATAAGATACACATCTGAATTCCAAGGTGACCCAATTGCTGAATCACTAGCCTACGACGGACTGAATAGGGTGAGGATGACTGGGATAATTGACAACTTCGAGCAAGTAGATCTCAAGGAATTTAAGGGCGAAGACCCATTGCTTGAATGGTCTTTTCAGCACTGCACTTCAGCCAAGCTTAAATGCGACATTCTGAACCTACTCCGAAGCTAAACTGACAGCGGGGACTTTGGCAAGGCATTGATCTATATTGATGTTTTGCCGGAGTATTATTTGTTAAAGTTTAAAGCCTCATTCACAAATTTGACGCACCAGCTTTTTATTTACGTAAATATCATATTCTGTATGCATGCTTTCAGTTCGATGCGAATGGTAATTTTCCTTGATACAAGATGGCGGGATATCGTGCCCTACCCATGGTTCGGCGAATACAACTGTACCTCTGAACTACTACTGCAGGATACGCGGAGTCAAGTGGTGCTGCCCTTTCGAGACCCGCAAATAGTCACGCAGGGACGCTCGCCCATTACCCCTCTGAAACGTCGCTAGTACGTACCGTGAGTTCTCCGTCGTCATCACCCAAAACCTCCCCTCACGTTCGACCTTGACCACATCAGAAGTCCTGATCAGGTGACCATCGCCAAACCGCCCATACTGGTCTTTACGCTTGTGGCCAAAAACCACACCTATGCCTACACGAGCCCTGATGGAAACACCGCAGAGATAGGCGGTCACTGGCGCATCGAAGCCTTGCTCCTGAGCTTTTATAATTCGCTTGAGATCAAAATCTGTATGGCGCTTTCCGTGAAAATTGACATCAATGGTGTCGAGCATATATGCGCTCCAATGGGCAGTCCATATGGCGTTATCAGGAATCTCCCACGCAACCAGAGGTGCTGGTATCGTGCGGAATTCTTGGTAAATTTCAGGCAGATCGAATCATGCTTGAGAGAAAGACGGGCCTCAGGTTGGCCAGCGCTTCAATCTTGAAATCTCGCTGGTGTGAGGTGTGATACACCGCCCCTTTAGCCACTTCCAGCAAGCAAACCTCAGAACCAGACCTGTCCTCACCTACGGTTACTCTGGTTAACCGTTCCATCTGCCAGCCTCCGGACTTATTCATCCAAGATGGCGTCACAGCCATAATCTCGGTGATAGCTAAATCCACACCTTGGCTTACCAACATTTTTTGAAGCTGGTGGGTATCGTCAATCATCACCGCGCACTCGCTGAGCCGACCCTCGTTTTCGACGCTAAGGGTTAAGTGATACCAAGGCGTTCGGAGCAGCCTTGAGACTCCACGCCAATGGGACACGCCCTCCCCGAACATTCCTGGGACGCCTATCAGGTCGTTGTCTAAGGTTCTGAACATGTGTCGCCTCAAACTGCTGGAGCACGTCAGTTGCCCAGCAGAACCGGTGGGTAATCAGAAAAGAGAAAATATCGCGTCGATAGAAGCAGACTTACGATGGCCTGGCCCGAGCAATACGTAGACCGTGTTGCGTGTTTCGAATAGGTAGCCTTCTTTGAAAGCGGTGCCCATGCTTGAGCGCACCCAATGACCTGGTTCGAAACGCCGCTGCTCGTCATCCACAACTTTGTGGGCAAACATAAACATTGGTTGGCAGCCTGCGGCGGTAACTTTCGCTCGCTCTTCGTCGGTGACGATGGCGTCTAGGATTGTCCATTCTTCAACGGCGCAGAGGGGCATCCATTTGTAGCGCTTTCTGGCCAACGCGACGGCTTCGTCGAGGGAAAGCTCGGAGCCCATTAAACTGATACCAGGATCACCCAGCAGACCGTCCTCGATGATCCCATCCACGGCCCACCCCCTCTCTGTCAATATCCAATAATTAGTAGCTGAGGCATACTACCGCCACGACCACCAATATATCTGTTTGTGTGGCGGCAGGCAAATGCGACATACCGTCTCCTTTTATTGGGATAGTGAAATGTCGCTGCGCAAATCTTATGCAGCAGTAGTTCAACTGCTTCGCACTCAGAAAGGTCTATCTCAGGCAGGTCTTTCGGGCTCCGTCACGCAAACGCACGTGAGCGAGCTAGAGCAAGGAAAAAGCTCAGCGACCGTCGATATGACTGCCCGCCTCGCCTTAGCGCTGAACGTAGAGCCGATCACGTTGCTGGCACTCACTGTTGCATCCCATGAGAAGCGCACGGTGCGTGAAGCTCTTCTGGCTGCGCTGGCCGAAGCAGAAGGCTTAGGGCTAGCGGATGCCCTACTCCCATCAGAGCCACAAGCCCTTGCCGCGCCCAGTGTCGTGGGAGCCAGGAAGAAATGGTTGGCAGTGCAGGAGCTTAAGGAGCGTGGGCTCAGTCAGTCCCAAGCGGCGAAAGAGCTCGGACTGCCAGAAAGCACCTTGAGGCGGCTGTGGCATCAAACAAATACCAACTGACGGAAGAAGACTGCGTTCTATCAACCGTTACCAGCATCGAAGCTACTGCCCCATCTTTAAATAAGACGTGATCGCTCAGCAGCCTATTCCTGAACGGCGGGAGGGAAACTCCCCCGACAGCAGCCTTGTGGCGCCTCGGCTTAAGCACTTTCAAGAGCGCCTTCTAGTTGACGGAGCTTTCTCATGGAAGCGGTGTAAGCGTCTGGCCAAGTCACCTTCAAAACTCCAGCATTAAGGGCGATGGTGTCCGCGTATTTTTAAGCGGACACCATCGCCCTTAATCGCCAGGATTTTCATGCGCCAACGAAGCTCTTATCCCAAACCGTTCAAAGCCCAGGTCGTTCAGGAATGCCTTCAGCCCGGCGCCACCGTTTCAAGCGTCGCCATCGCTCACGGCATCAACGCCAACGTCA
>NZ_CAXAPL010000073.1:0-11349 GCF_963970845.1 Pseudomonas sp. RA_105y_Pfl2_P56 | reverse complement strand
CAACATTTCCATGCTGATCACCCTGTGTTCTCCTGCTCAAAAAGTGAGCAGAAGCAGTTGAACACCTGGGTCAGTTTTCAGTCGGCAGAACAGCCTCTACTGGGTCAGTTTTCGGTCAGCGGCAACAGATGTGGGAGCTGCCGGCAATGTCCAAGCTGGGAAGTGATCTCGGCGATCATGCAAGCGGAGCGCGCAGACCATGATGGTCGAAGAGCGTAAGGATGGACACCCGAAGGGCCGAGACCCAGCGTAGCTGGGCTCGGTTTACGACAGCCGCTCCCGAAGGGATACGCCCGACCGCCTTGATTAAAAGATTACCGAACAGCTCGTTGATCAAATGACCGAGGCACTACTCCCTGCGCGCAAATATCGTATGTCCCGCGCAATGCCACCTCGTCTCCAGACGAGACCCTGACATGGGTAAAGATCGTCGACAGAAAGCGTTTCCTTTCGCCGTTGCCGAGCTCAGACCAAATTCTAGGCTGTCCTTGTGCATCAGGGATCGCCAGCCGGTCGAGGAGATACTCTTCCAGGCTGTGCAGACGTTGCTGGCCATCAATCAAAATTTCACTGTTCTCGGCCAATGTCCTGCCAGCGCTCTCTGGCTCGTACCAGTCATTCGTGAGGTAGCTCCCCAGATCCCCAACTGACCATACTGCAGAGATGAAGCGAGACTTCTGACCGAGGTTCCACTCCAATCCGCGCGCCCAGGTTGGCACGGGAATGCCCATAACGAATCGCGCAGCCCATGGAAAATGTTCACGAGCGGAGGAGGGGTCTAAGAGATACTTTTCCAAATGGCTCACTAAGACCTCGAGGGGACAATGACTGACGGTCGTAGGCAGAAGACGCTGTGGCATATGGATATGCAGGTCTGATGTTCCGCCGTCGGCGTAGCGTTTAAAAAAGGAAGTCATGATTTTCCTGGGTAGCTCAGGTTGGTCGAAGTATTCGGGTAAGTACGGGCGCATCGCCATGCATCCACTGTTGCAATGATCAGCAGATCCCGGTCTGTGGTGATATCGATCTGGCCGCTATCGGCCAAAGCCTGTGCATAGCCCTCGGCATAGGCCGCCGTTTTGTTGAATTCGGATGCGCAGGCTGAGGATTCGATGTAGCTGATCAGCCGCTCCCATGTGCGCCGCTGGCGGTTGCCGAAAATCGTGAAGGGGAACGATAAGGCGCCGCTGAGACGCTGTGCGAAGTCATCTGTCGAAGAGGTCAAAGCCATTGCTCAAAAAGGGTGCTTACTTATGACAAACGGTTTTTTTTGGAAAACCTTGAGCCTGAAGTGATTTTTTTTGAAGAGATACGGGTTTGCCATAGCACGACAACCCAACAGATATGGCAGAGCCTGCGAGGCCTCTCAAGAAATCACTGGTGCCATCGTTTGGGTCGATGACTCAGCAGAAAGGATATCCAGAAAGCACATGACCGGTCTCTTCACCCCACCAGTCGCAATCCATAAGCGCCAGCAGCTCGGCACGGAGCAGAACCTCAATTTCGATATCAATTTCTGCGTTGTCTCCGGATCCTCTACGTCCATCTGGACGGACGCATTTCTCAGCCAAAAAGAGCGCCGGCTCGCTCTACCCCTTCGATGACTTGGTGAAGGATGTGCTGCAGCCATTGATTAGTTATGGTGATCTTCGAAGTTTGAGGACAGGGCGTAGCCTAGCTACAGTGTTGGAAAACCAATTTCATACCGGGTGTATCTGGCTTGAAGTGCTTCGGCGATTTCTTTAAAACCGGCGCTTGATGGGCCGTTGTCCCAGTACCACTGCTTCATATCCTGATAGATCTGAAGATGGACACTGTCGAACCCTCCGCGATGCTCATCGATGTCGAAGGTGTACCTAAAAAGATCGAGCTGATAGAGGACGTATTCTTGTAACCGATAGGCTGTTCCATACATGCCGTCGAGTAGGATTTCGCGATGTATTACGTATGGTGACTGGCGCATCAGAGACCTCTCGCTGAACCCCTGTTTGGGGAGACTTCTGATTTGTCATGCAACTGGGCAAGCGGAGCGCGCAGGCGTGAGGGTGGAAGCCCGGAGGGCGAGGACGGCGAAGCGCTGCTTGGCTGCCTTTGTCATTACTTCAAAGTTGGCGTCTTTCCACTGAACAGCGCTCAACACCGTTCTCAAGTGTGGCGATGCTTCGACCAGTCCTATGGCCGTTCGACGAAACTTCTAAGGCATCTTCCATTTTTGAGGCGGGCAGATGTAACGCTCCAACATCGAAGAGCTGGAGTGACCGACCATGGAATCTACATGCTCCAGTACGTGCGGGCAGAATCCGGTGGGCATTACTGCTTCAGAGGAGAAAGACTGACGGATATCAAGATGATACTGATGAGATGACGGGTCATCGCCGTTAGATATTTCCTCTGCGCAGTCATGGAGAACGGGTGTTTCATACTGCTCAATCCCCAGGCTATTGGACTCAAGCACTTCTTTGACTGCAGACCAGAACAAGTATTCGGAACGGCCAGAATAGACTTCATGTTCACACGAAAAATCAACCTCCAGACGTCGATTGAGATCCAGTTCTTTGATCGGTTCCCACAAGGCCTCGATGGCAGGGAAGGTGGCGCCCGCCACTTCGTCACTCAAGAAGATACGAAGTACGTCTTTGTGGACGGAAACCAGCTTCACCCCGGACATTGCGCCTTGGATGTGTGCCTGCTCTAGAGTCTCAATGGCGAACCTGTCCCCTAAGGGTTGGTTGTAGAGGACAGCGAAGCGCTGCTTGCTAGCGGTTGCCATCAGATCAAGATTGGGTGTTTTCCACTGAAGAGTGCTGAGCACAACGTAGTGGAAAGTATCATCGAGAGCTACGGGAGCGCATTCCGGGTGGAACAAGGCTGAAAATCTCATAGCGACTTATCTCCTAGGTGGTAGAGGAACTGAAGACCAAGGGGGTGAAGTGGTCAAGGAATAACAGAAGTGTCTACAAGTTTTGCGACGGATGAACAGTATCGTGAAAGTATACCCGTGCCCTTCATTGCAATATTTGATAGCGATATAAACTTATGGAGAGCGTTTGATATATACCTTTCGCTTGTCGTTGTAAGTCGTGCTGATTCGCTTGTCGGTCAGGAAAAATTGGAGACTGAATGTAAGTGTGTAAGGGCAGCATGAGGGCATCCTTTGTGAATAAACACCGCCCCACCGAGTGGGGGGTAACTACCAAGTCATTGATATAGATAGAAAAGCTAGACGATCTACTGGCGCGACAATATAGTGTCGTAATTATGAGTGTGTATTGTAATTTAGGCGTATTGTCGGTTCGGTGGAAGGGTCATTGATAAAGATTTCTACACTTTGTTAATTTGTTTATGTTTGTGGTGTGTTTGATTTGGTTTTGTTGTTGTGTGTATAAGTCAATAGATGCTTAATTAACTATTGGTGTGAGAAGTTTGTGTTTTTTTGCGCTTTGGTACTTGCCTGAAGTGCTCGGGTGGACTATTTTTTTATGCACTACAAGGGTAAAAAAACTCTCATCAAAAACCTCTAATTAAGAGGCGAGGGCCGCTTGTCCTAAAAAAAGGAGCCCATATGGCGCAGCGAACTGATGTCGAACAGCCCAATCGCGTCGTACATTATTTTCGAGACGTCGATCTCACTAGCGGCTCACGGCCCGATTTCATACCGGAGAGTTTTGCTCCCAACTGTTGGGCTGAAGATTGCTGGCCTGGACGGTTCCTATTGAGAGTTGCTATTCGCTTCCATCACATCTGGGCCACCTTCGGCGTCAGGAATGGGCATGCGACGATTCAGGGACGCCATCCTGCTGTTTGTTTTTCAGGTTTTAGCGTCTCTGATTTAGTTGCTGTTCGAGATGGCTTGGCAGCGGCCAGCGGTGCAGTCACTCAATACGCGATCACGTTCCCTACGCCTTCAGCGGAGCAAGCTGGCGCAACGAAGGTAGTTCAGGGTGGAAACCTACGAGTGATGCTTCAAACAAGTCACCCGTCAGAGCCTGTGACCCAGGATGAGATTTGGCGCAATCAGTACCGCTATATGGATGGGCAGCTTGATATCTTCGGTAATCAGACGGCGGAGTTGGAATGGCGCTGGCCTTATACCCGGAATTATCGCCGCGCCATCGAGAAAATTGAGAGAGAAGGGCACCTTGGAGACAAGCTGCCGGGACTAGATCTGACCCAAAAGAAGTGGTCACAAGTCGGTGTGGTAGTAGCCACCGAGGCTGATGCGTTGAGGCTTCAGTACGACATCTTGTCCCTTATCGACCAGCGGTTTGTATCGGTAGATCACTTTGACCATCTCCTGGTATGTGAACGATTGCCGGCGGGACTGGACGGGCTCACTGCGGCAGAGCAGGAAGCTTCGATGAGAGCGGCGTGCTTTGACTTCAAATCTTGCATGACGGTTTCCGAGGAAGCTGCTGCGGGAGCTGTGGCAGATTTCACGGAGCGCGTTTCTGCACTGGAGGCTTCATCTCTGAAAAAGGAGACCCAAGAACGTGGCGGCTGCTGGGTTTACTTCGAGGATAACTCCCACCCTTATGTGCGAGCGCTTTTGAAAGGGGGGCGCGTGGTTGTGAACAAGTCTGGTCGGTATCTAGGTACGTTGAACGAACTTGGCCGTGGGCGCGATCTGCGCGAGCGGCAACTAATCGTCAAAACGCTGTGCAAGCAACTGGAGCAAGAGCACGGCGTGGCCTGCTCTTATTTCAGCGTGCGCGACTCCTGGCTCCCCGATGATCTTCCTAGCTATTGCGGGCATCCGTGGAGCGGATTTTTCCGTATTACATCCGAATCTGACGAAGACAATGTCGCCAGCTAGCGATTCGAGCACGAGGGTTATTCGTGCTGTATGTGTGATGTTTGAAAAGCCAGGGCTCTGTTTCTTCATAAGCGTTGCTTCGTCGGTAGTGAGATTTGGTTTTGTGCTTTCTGCCATGATGGGAGTTATATGTATGTATAAGTTCAATCTGGTTGGATCCGTGTATAAAGGGCGTAGCTGTCCCAAGCTGATCTGCATAGATGAGACGGGACGCGGATTTGAATTTATCCCGTTTCGTATATTTCTCACGGAAATGATTGATGCCAGTATGGCACCTAATTCCGTAACCAAATATCTCTACTGTTTGGTTGGTTTTTTACGTTATCTGTTTACAGGGTTTGAGCTCGCGGGCGCTTTGTCGGCGTCTGTGGCTAACCAATTGTGCAATGGCTATTACTCGTACCTGGTTTATGGGGATAAGTCGGCTGATGAGCTCGTAAAAAATATAAGTATTGAGTGCCCTCGTCGTGGTGTGTCGCCAAGGACGGCCAGGAACTATCACGTGGTTGTGACGCAGTTTCTGTGTCTCAATAATCTATTTCTTGTGGATCTGCGCAATAGCTCTGCGTCGAAGCTGGAAATGGATTTCTCTATCAATTTGCTAACGGCATTACAGGAGTTTTCAAGTCGTATATTGTTGATTGGTAGGATAAGTCTGTGGGGCACAGGCAGGAAAAATGTTGGTAGATCGCAGAGGCTATATCGCGACATTCCGAGGAATAACCCACAGATCCAGATAATTGATCAATCAAAGTTTTTCCCGTTGGAGCTTATTTCAAGCTTAGTCGAGCGCGCCACATGTTACAGGGACGCAGCAATTTGGTGCCTTTTGGCTGCTACGGGCTTGCGGATATCCGAAGTGTTGCAATTGCTTTGGGAGGATATAGATTTCTCTGAAGGTAAAGTGTATGCAGTAAATCCTAAAGAGCGCGAAGATATAAAGCTTTCTTATATTGGGTTGGGTGAAATAGAAATAAATAGGTTGAGCTGGAAAGGGCGGCGTACGAAATTCACCTTTTTGATTGAGCCCTATGCGAAGATGTTTTTTGACGCGCTTTCGCTTTATATGAAGTATGAGTACGATGCTAAGGCAAGACACAATTTTATATTTCAAGGCGCGGATGCTAAGCCTCTTCGTTTTTGTGACTATAAATTCAATGTAATCAGGCCCTTTCAATCTGCTGCCACAGAAGTATTAGGGGAAGGATTTATTAGGCCTTATAAAATGAAGCTTCATAGCCTGAGGCATAGTTTTTGCGTGTTCCTTAAAAATTTTATATTGCACACAGAAGGCATGGGGCTTTCGGATAGTGAGATAATTCTTCTAACTGGGCATGCTTCGGTTGAAAGCGTTCAAACATACGCAATCATAGATAAGGTCAAGATCGAAGAAAAGCTCGCGCTGGCGTTCATTATGAGGGATAACCGACACAGAAAGAGCTTCAATGAGCTAATGCTTATATATCACACGGATAGAGCTAAGACATTCAAGAAAGCGGTTGAGGAAGAATTGAAGGCTCAAGAGGTTAAGGCTGCATGATAAATACATCTCTTGAACTAATATTTCTTAAAGAAAAGCGCGATCTTGATCTGGCTCTTCATGATTCAATTGTTACCTTAATGCAACTTTCGGAGATTAGGAAAACCCAAGCTGATATATGGGGCTTCTGGAAAATTTTTGAAATGTGTGGCTACGCAAATTATGATGCAAAAGACCTCCTGACACATATGAATAACTTTTGCTTAGAGGCTTACCGGCGCTCTGGGCGTATCAGTCAGATGGAATTTGAAAAATTTCTCCAAGTTGGCAGTTTTGGAGAAAAAAATCTTCGTAATACGTTTCGGACAGGCTGTCGCATATTGCTAATGTTGATGTATAAAGCTGAGTGCGTGTTATTACCGTACAAATTTTCAAGACCTAAGGGTACATGGATGGATGATCCAGAGAATGGAGTTAATTGCTATACTCCTCTGATGCGGTCTGTTCAGCTTGAAAATATCTATAACTCTCCGCAATCGAAAGCTCGTGATAATCAGAATTATGCAGAAAGGAGAGCTAAGCGTCTGGCGGACATGTCAACCAAGGTTTTGTTTGCATCCAATTGGTTTTCGCCAGCAGATATTAATTTGGAAGATTGCGTAGCATGGCAGCACGCGCGCAAAACTAAGGTTTCCTCTAACGGACGTTTCGAAATATCCCCGATCCCATTTGCTCAGTTATTTTCCCATATCAATACGGTTTTTCCTGGGCAGCTTTCACGAGATATATCGGAAGCTTCAGTCATATTCCAAGCTGGCAGGGGCGCCCGGAGGCGGCGAATAGCTGACGGTGGCGTTGTAGAAAAAATATTCGACCATGTACTGACTGTTGATAGTGTATTGCAGACGCTTGAAAGGCACCGTAGTAAATGCCATATGACTTTTTTTGGGCCTACGGAAATCAAGTGCTTGAACCTTGGAGAGTTACTGCGGAAAAATAACATTCATTGCACGAACCATATTGAATTATGGCTAGAGCTCGAAGCTGACTTTCTAGACCAGCATGGGTATGAAGTAGTAGATGCTTGGGGCTCAATGTTTGGTAGGTTTAATTTCTACCTTTTTATGTATTTGTCAACTTGGTTTCGAGATAATCCATATACCGAGTTGGTGTATCCTGCCACTCCAAATAACTTTGAAGGGCGCATATTTTACAAGGCACGGGCTGAGACTGGATCAGAAAGGCCCCTGACGTTTTTAGAGTTTTCAAAACTTATGGGGTTTTCGGTCGCAAAGCCTGTAACTAGCAAGCTTAAAGCTTTTTTTGAGTGGATAATCATCGGTGCCAGTAATAGATTTGGCTGCGATAGTGTTGTGCAGCCTGTGTTTTTTCAAGAGAAAGCGAAGAAAAAAAAGCGTTCGGTGAAAAATATACATGAGGACGAACTGCTCACTCTGCATTCTGAATTTCTTTTATCACTGATGAGTTTGGCGCAGCATATTAGTCAAGATGTGAATTTGTATGTGCGTTCGGTGGAGGCAGCAAGATACAACAAGGACTGTTTAAATCTTTCAGAGTTGGGTTATGTTCCATTTGTTTACGTGGATAAATGTGCCATACCAATAACTGAAATAGACTCTCGCTGTTTATTGTTTGTTATTCACAGTGGAAAAAAATATTTCAACCCTGCATCATTTATATTTCCATTTGTCCTTGCTCAAGGTGGAATGAGGGCGCAGAATTTACAATGGCTTGATTTTAAAACATATGACTATTTTGCGCGGCGGAATGTCGACGAAATATATGGAGTGGACGTATTATACGTTAATACTGATAAAATTTACGAACAGCCGTTCACCGTCATTTGCAGAAATATAGTCATCAGCTCGTTAGATGCCCAGAATGTTTGGCGTAAACAGATGGTCAAGAATGGTGTGACAGCTTTTGATCGGCCAGTATTTTACGAAGGTAGGGCCTTAAGCAAGTGGGGAGAAATTAATTGTCTTTTCGCTCATGATCCTGATTCAGGTAATCCAATATCAGATGGACAGTATGAACGTATCCATCGCTTTCAAGCACTGAGTTTTCAAAAGTGGGTACACGGATTTTACGGCGAGCGGCCTCAATTCATCGCTTTGATTCCGATGCCGCCGGCAGGTCATCCCAAGAATTTCTACGATTGGGATGAGTGGATGGCAATGCCCCTCCCTCGTGAGGTCGGCGTTGCGCTAGAGCGCATATCTCCTGATGATGCTCCATTCTCGCCAGTCTCTTTTAGGATCAAAGTAACGGCACATGGTGCTCGCGCCTCTCATTTGACAGACCTTCTTAAATATGAAAGTGCTGAGCTAGTCGCGAAATCTACCGGGCAGACAGCGGGGGCTGTTTCTTATTACAACCGGGGTGAGCACTCTTTGATTCAGAGAATGGCTGGTGCATTCAATCATAAGGATCACCCTAAGGCGGCGATCATAGAAAATTTGAAGGTGTCTGAAAGTGACCTTGTTCAAGAGTTGTTTGCATCGATAAAATTTAACACGATACCTGATTTCATCATTAAATATGGGCTTACCAAATTATATGTTGGAGAGAAAGGCAAGAAGGGTGGTGCTGGTTCCAATATTATTGCCTCAGATATTCCTTCTACGGTTATGACATGCTCCACACATTTGTGTCCGTATGGATTCGACTGTCCAGACAAAATGGTTACGTTGCTTGGCGGTTACGCAAGATGCTCCATTTGTCCGGAAGCAATTTTTGCCACGCATTTTATCTATGCGGTTTCTGCTAAAAGGCATCAATTGGCGGAAGAGCTGGCAGAATTGCAAATTAAAATTAGACACGCTCGAACTGTAGATAAAATCAATAAGTCAGACGCTGAGCTTCTCCAGTCCAAGCTCAATAGAGCGGCGGAGGATCTGATGGGCTGGTATCTAATTGAGCGGTCGCTGGACGTAATGTTGGTGCAGGGTACGGAGAACGATGTAACGCCCAATTACTTGACTGTGAATTCAGATAATAATGGTTCTCATACCAACGACAAAGCAACTGTCGTTGCCTCAGATTCCGTAAGTAAATTTTTGTTGCGAGTTGAACAAGTTTACGATTTTCCGCAATTCTCATCCCCCGGGTTCACTGACAAGATGAACCGGTGTGTACGCCTGATTTTGGCCGAAAGAGGGGATCTGTATGAAGCGATTATGCTTCCAAGTGATCCGCAACCTCAGATTCACTTAATGGCAACCCTTCGACAGTTGATGGAAGTGGGCGCGGTTGATATGAAGCGATTGGTTGACCTCGTCAATATGACTAATGATGAGTGGAGCAAGTACCTGGTCAGTGGTAGAACAACATTGCCAGAGGTGAAGGTGCTAGATGAATTACTCAGAAAATAATCCTTTCAAGAGTTTTCAGCAGAATAGCGTAGAGCAAACGATGCTTCTGTTGATTGCTGCGTTAGAAGAATGTGTAGAGGTTAGCGCGTCTCCTGAATGCGTTACTCATTTGGCTAAGCAGTGTGCGAGGATCATGACTCATCACAAGCGACTTGCCTTCGCTCAGTTAGTTTCTGGAGCCAATCTATCTGAAGTGAAGCCGATCAAAGCGGTGTCGCATTCAAACCTACTTAAGACTGAACGGTATCGAGTGTTACTAGACGAATGGATGGTAAAGCACACAAACTTGATAGAGGCGGCGCAGCAGCAGGCTTTGGTCAGAGAGCGTAAGCTCAAGATTAAATTGTTAGATGTCACTAATCTCAATAGATATTTAGAGAATGAGCTTAAAATGCTCGAAGCCGACGCCGAGGCAGACCAGGGAGGAGGAGTTGACTCCGCAGCAACGCTTGTTGACGAATTGGAATCGGCATATCGCACAATTGATAGCTTGATCAATGAATTCGAACCCTTCATCGCAGTGGAGGAAGGGGGACTCATAGTAAACAACTCTATAGGATCGAAGCTCGTAGATAGTGTGGATTTTTATGGTTATCTACGTTGGAAGCAGGGCGTCATTGCTGGCCGGCGCTTGAAGCGCTAGGCGTTATCTACCTGTAGGCATGGCTCTCATTGCTGCGGAAAAGGCATCGAATTTTCTTTCCTCAATCCGTCATTTCTCTTAGCAGCGGATTACCCTCCACCTTGATATCGTGCCCTCGTTGACGTTCCTATGCTTGTCAATACGCTTGGCGACAACCACGTGGCACTAGCGGCAAAATGCAGACGCAGCGTTGACCTCCTTACTGTTCTCACTTGAGTGGCCTTAGCCGATCTATCTCTTCTCCGGACTGCCGAAACCGCAAGATTTCTTGTTGTAGATTCCATAGGTTGCCCTCAACCAGCTTAGCGTCTGGGCTTCTGGTGCTTCTGGTGCTTGTAGAGGAGTCTGGGCACTTATTATAGATATTCACCTTGCGTCAGCTTATCTCGTTGATTAACATCAGGAAATATGAAGTGTTTTTTTTGATTCTAGGTCGGGTCACCCAGATAAGGGTTCGAACCTGCCCTGGGACACCATAATAATCAGGTAGTTAGCTAGGTTTCTCGATAGCTCCCTCGATAGGGTTTTCTCTCCAGTCCCCACTTCTGAGCGCTCGGTATTGAGTTATCAACTTTCCAGGGGAATTGGATTCTTCTGGCCTATTTCCGAAACTGATGCCTTGGCCGTTCTCTTTACCTGTGTAATTGCATCCCAATTGAAAAGTCATTGCACATTTCAACCGATCCCCTTGCGTCGGATTTGACTCGCGCGCTTCGAAAGTATGATGAATGATGCCTGTGGTGGCGACAGGCTGAAATCGGCCAGAAGCAGACGATCACTACTTCAAGTTTGATGCCATTTCTACCGCGAATACGAGAGATTCCGAGAGCTACGTGAGGTCGCATTCTAATAATTCGACTAACTGCCTAGCCAGACTGTTCGATTCAGTTGTGGACTTGCCCCTACCAAACCGGACACCAACTCCCCGTTAAATTGATGCTGCCGCTAAGCGCCTGAACTCCCTCGGAGAGCGATAGTTCAAGGCGCTGTGTGGATGCTGCTCGTTGTAGTGCTCGAA
>NZ_CAXAPL010000072.1:0-12179 GCF_963970845.1 Pseudomonas sp. RA_105y_Pfl2_P56 | reverse complement strand
GGCACCGGTATTACGACCCACGGCTGGGCAGGTATCTGACACCGGACCCGGTGAAGTTGGCGGGTGGGTTGAATCAGTATCGGTATGTGCCGAATCCGACGGGGTGGGTGGATCCGTTGGGGTTGAGCTGCACTCCCTGTCCCGGATCGGGTGTTGCTGATGGCCCCTACAGTGAAATTGTTCCGGGAGGAGGATTAGAGGCCCATGAGTCTCGAGGTGGACATGCTATTGAAAGACATGTCAATAGATCGGAGGCTCAACTGAGAGCTAGACTAATAGCTGAACCGCATATACCTATTGCATCAACATTTCTTAATAGGACAGAGGCTGAAGCTGCACTCTCGAATGTTATGAGGAGTAATAAGATAAAAATTGATGACTTTCTAGCAGGTAACGCAAATAAACTTGTGATTAATGAGCGGGTGTCTGCTCCTGCTGGCGTGGGTATTGTGAGACAGAGCGGAAGGCTGGAACAGCTATTTAGTATCAGATTAGTGCTACGGCGAGATGCAACTTCGCCTCTTGGTTACTTTATTTTGACGGGTTTTGTAAATGACAATTGAAAATTTTCCTAACCTATTCCAGTTTCTCGGGGCCTATTTTCATGAGGACTGGATGTGTGAGTTTGACTTGACAGATGACGTTATTAGATCGTTCCTAGCAGACTCAGAAGGTTGCGTAGTGGGGGAATTGGTAAAGGAAATTGATGCCTTGTTGGCGATGAAGATGAAAGAAAATGAAATTCGAGATTTTTTGCTGAAGGAAATTGGATGTTGTTACTGTTATTGGCATGAGTGGCAAGATGGAAATACGTGGTTGAAGCACATTTCTGTAGTTATCAGAGAAGCTCCGCACAGTAATATTTAAGTTTTCTTGGATAAGCCTCCATCATTTTTGATCAACAGAAATATTGATTTATGCGTTGCCCCAATGGCTACGACTCCGCGCCGCCAATTGATGCAGCAAAACATGAGGGAAATTTTTATATTCTTGACGGCCATCATCGCGCAGCAACTGCGCGTCAAACTGCCACGAATGCAACCATTAAACTAATAAAATATATCAAAGAACATTATAGAAGTTTAAACAGCATTGAATAAGTGTTAGATTCAGCAAATAATGTCGACCCAGACAGATTGGAGTACCGCAGAAGAAGATGAATGGCCAAAATAAAAATCTGAAAAATACAATAACCGATACCCTCTCAAACATTAAAGTTGGCACGCTGCTGCTTGAAAAAAAATTTGGCACTCCAAATATTATCAGCTTATGGCGTACAAACCAAATAAAACGATGCTGAGAAGTCACTGAAGGCGTTGAATATGAACTACATGGTACTGGATATATTATCCATTTCATCTCTACGGAATCAGTGAGTTCCGACTATCGCGCTGATGGTAGAACTGACAAAATTGATGCTTGGCGCCTATACAATTTCTCCAGCAAAAGGCCATTGAAATATAAAAACACTGCAACGAAAAAAATATCAAAATTCGAAAAATATATAAATCTAAAAAATCAAACTTAAGCAGCCTTTATGTGCTGATCGACTCCAAAGCTAACGATTAAGTAAATATAACTTCAAGGGGCCTTAGAGCTCAGGCCCCAAAGATCCAGACTCACACTGTCAGAGCATCACCAGAAAAATGGTCACTGCTCATCCTCCATATCCGAATCATCCGAATCATCCGAATCATCCAACGGCACCTTCGCATCATCCATCAGCGACCCCGGATCCTCATTCCCCGGATCATTGATATACGGCAGCCCACTCGGGCCTTTCTCTTCCTTGCCTTCAGTTTCGGGAGTCATGGCAAACCTCATGAATTTGGGGGAGTCTATGACGTTCGAAAAGCCCCAGGGCCAATCGTTCCAAAGACTGACCAGCAGAAACGAGAAACCCGGCACACGGCCGGGTTTGTGTTGAATCGTCAATCAATGATGTCGGTTTTTATGTTTGTTCTTATGTTTATGACCACCACCGGAATGAGACTTCCCACCATCGTCACCCAGATTATTGCCGACCGCACCACCCGCCGCGCCACCCAATCCTGCACCGATGGTTGACCCCGCGGAACCACCCAGGCTGTTACCGATCACCGAGCCGCCGGCTGCGCCGAGGCCTCCGCCAATGGCGGCTTCCGTACGATTGCGTTTATTCGCCCCGACGGCACTGCCCGCCGCGCCGCCAACGCCCGCCCCCACAGCCGCGCCTGTACTCCCGCCGAGTTGCCCGCCGACCACGTTGCCCAACGCACCACCCAGCCCGCCCCCTACAGCCGCCGTACCGTCGCCGGCAGCCATTGCGCCTTGCGAAACCAGCAATCCGAAAAACAGTGCAGATAATGACAGTCGCATATGAACCTCACAGTTCCCGAATCGGGATAATCCGCCCCAAAGAGGGCCTATGTGAGATTGGAGCCGCCTGCGGAACAAACGTTCACCAACGAAAAAGCCCGATGGGGTGCACCGGGCGTTTAGGTGGAACAGGATTAAACCTATTTCAGGACGAAGACAGACGATCAGTCTCAGTGACGCTTGTGACCTTTCGACAGATTGCTGCCCACCGCACCGCCAGCCGCCCCGCCAAGACCTGCACCGATGGTCGCACCGTTCCTGCCACCGAGGCTGTTGCCGATGATCGAACCGCCGGCCGCACCGACACCGCCGCCAATGGCTGCTTTGGTCCGGCTGCCTTTACGCGCCGCCATTGCACTGCCTGCGGCGCCTGCCACGCCAGCACCAATCGCTGCACCATTGCTGCCGCCCATTTTCTGGCCGACCACATTACCCAGCGCGCCACCCAGGCCACCGCCGAGCGCAGCTGTGCCATCTCCAGCAGCCATCGCACTTTGAGCGACCAGAAGCCCAAGAACCAGAGCAGGCAGTGTTAAACGCATGACAAAAACCTCAAAAAACGCGATGAAAAAATTGGCCGGCATTCAATGCTGTCGGCACGCATTCGGCGCCGATTGGACAGCGATTTCGCAAAAGGTTTTATCGCAGGCAAAAAAAAGCCCGCTGGGGAGACGGGCTGGAGACTTGCTTTCTAACGGATGGCTTCACCCTACTTTGATAGACGTGAAAAGTTTGTGAAAGCATTGCCAAGCCACCCGTCATCTGTAGGAAATTTCCAGCCTACTCGTCAGACGCAAAAAACCCCGCTTGTTGGCGGGGTCGCTCGCTGCAGACTATTTTCGGGCTCGAGTCGCGACCCTGGGCAGGAACTTCGCCTTCGGCCCTTTGGGTGCCTTGGACTTGATCTTGCCGATCTGAACCGGATCCTCGCCAAAGCCAGCCTGATAATCGGTCTGGCCGCATCGTACGCAATTGTTCAATGGAAACTCAGCACCATCGTCTTCGATATACGGATCAGTCATACCTTCGCCCCTGAGAAATGGGTCGACACCAGCAAAGCGCTTTTGCCTGAAAAAATATCGACCTCCAAGACTTTTGAGACTAGCTGGTCATTCCTGGACTTGCGGTTCAGATCGACCCATGCCCGACGAGCGGCCTACACCCGCTGACAACAACTTGAACACGGTGACAGCGAAATCTATCGGCCACCGAGTTTGTGCCGATAATCAGCGCAACTTGACCGCTGTCCCTGTTGCGAACACCACAACCATACCGCCCTTGCCCGCTGGCATGCTGATCTCGAAGTCCACTCCAACCAAAGCGTCCGCCTGCAAGGCACGCGCTCGTTCCTTGATCTCGTCAGTTGCCTGGATACGCGCCTCTTTCAACGCGCGCTCCAGGGTCTGAGAGCGCCCACCAAAAAAATCCCTCATCCCCGCGAACATGTCGCGAATCACGTTTACGCCCTGCACGGATTCGGCACTAACGACATCCAGATAAGCCGTTATCTGACGCCCCTCAATTGAGGGCGTGGTGGTGATAATCATCCGATCAATCCTTGTCATACTTGAAAAAAAGCGATTATCAACTGAGTCGAGCTTGAGCGCTTGATCTGTTGATCTGTTGATCTGTTGATCATCACGCCTAATGCTAGGTCACGAGAAAAGTCGCTTGGATCATAACCCCTGCCTTTGCTGCCTCAGAGATCTACAAAGCCGAGAACAAACCTAAAGAAGCCGGGCGCCAAGGCACTATCCTAGGTGGTGGGGCCGCTGGTGGCGCGTTGGCTGGACAGAGCATCTCGATGCTATGCGGCCACGCGCTTTCAACTTTGCGCAGGTACTGATCAATCATCTCTTTAGCGGTGGCGCCCTTGCGGCTCGCCCGCTCGATTGCACCAGGCTCATCGAGTTCCGACTCACGCGCCCACGCCTGCGCAGCCTGTTTCCGGGCGAAGGTCTGGCTCTCTTGGTAGACTTGCACCCCATCACGTTTGATGCGGATCTGAGCGGTGTAGCTCACAGACCCATCCGCCAGTTTTCTTGCCCTCATAGCTGCCATATCAAAAGTGGTACGCGTCGGTTTTGAAGTGGTAGATCGCACCACCGAGACCTGAAAAACGCTTGAAAACGCCCTAAAACACGCCGAAAACACGTTGAGTAAAATGGTACAGAATCAGAGCCTTAGCCCAGTAAAATCAATGCCTGCGCTGTCTCGCCGCTTCAGTGTGGCGCCGATGATGGATCGGACTGACACTTCTTTTACCTCCCGCAAATAAAGGGACGAACACCTCGCCGCCAGCCCACGTACCAGTTGCGTACCAGTTCTGTTTTCCTCCCTCCTCCTCCCATCCCTTCTGCCGACCGCGTTAGCAATTTTTAAGCAGCGGTTCTCGGCTCCAATCCTGGCACTGTCTATCGTCGGCAAAGGCGAGCCTTTGTGATAGTTAAAACCGCGTGCATGAAAGGCCAGCAAACCTCCCCGTCTTCGCTTCGCCCCGTTTTCAGGTTGACCCCTGGGAAAAAGGTAATATTGGTAATTTCCTTTCTTATCGACGATAAAACTCAATAGAATCAATAGCTTATGCGACTTATTCAAAGGTAATAAAAGGGTAATAGAGGAGTTAGAAAATTACCCTTAGTCGTAGTAATTTCATGCCCCTACGAAAGCCTTTAAAATCAATCACTTAGCAAATTATTACCTCTTCCCTTACCTAATATTACCTCCAAAGGTAATACGTTGAAGCCACGTCCTATAAGGGCTGCAGCCATTTTTTCGCATCGGCTTACCAAAATTACCTTTTTCCCAGCCTCGAACTGAAATTCCCCCCTCAGGTGCCCTGCTATGCTTCCTGCTTTCCGAATGGAGTCGAATGCATGGCCAGCGAATATTCCCTTACCGTCGTCCTCGAAAAAATGTACGAAAATCAGCTCGGCCTCGAAGCTGCGCTGATGGAATTGGTGCTGTTAGTCGAGCAGCAGGGATGCGAGACCGTAGGGGAAAATGCCCGCGTGGCACTTGAGCGAATTGGTGAGAATGCTGGCTTCATCAATCAGGGTTTAGCGCGTTTACGAGCGATAGAGAGGGATTAAGCCGCTGTTGCCCTCAAGCAATTTTTGGCGCGAGCACCACTGCTACCATGCCTAGGCGTTCACGTTGAACTGTCGAAGCTCGACGCAATGTAGAAAAATTTAGCATCAGCCAATTCTGCAAGCCTTGCTATGAGATGAGCAATCTCGAATACGGTGTGGCGACCCCGTAAAATAAGCTTCAGAAGCGTGCGGGAGCCTTGCTCACGCTGGCTCGTACGGAGCGGAATGAAGCCGCTTGAGCGCCTTGACTTTGGGCATAACTATGCCAATATCGAAGCATCAAAACGCAAATTTTTAAAATTGAGAAATGTCATGGCAAAGCCTAGTGTAGAGCGGGCTCCAAAATTCAATCCGGGGAAAATCGATTTTGAAAAAATCGGTAAGTACTTTGACAAATATGATGTAACTGACGCGAAAGGTAACTATCTCCATTGGGATAAATTTAAATGGCGGGTACCAAGGGCGGAAGCGACAGACATTTGGTACGCCGTAAAATTTAAAAGATATATGCAGATGAAACCTTTGGCATTGCTAAGTGACAGCAAAGAAGTTTTCACTTATTGCATACCGCACTCTGTGGACTCTAAACTGCATAGAATTGTAAAACTTGCAGGTGGAAGTGTTGCCGCCATTGCAGGAACCAAAGCTCCTGATAGCCTGCAAAGCAAATTCCTTGTATCCTCATTAATCATGGAGGAAGCAATATCAAGCGCTCAGCTTGAGGGGGCATCTACAACTAGGGAAGTCGCAAAGAAAATGCTAGAGGAAGATCGTATCCCTCTAGATGAAGACGAGAGGATGATCTTAAACAACTACCTACTTTTAAAGCAGGCAGAGCAAACTAGGGATCTTCCACTTACATTAGACTTGATTTTAGATTTTCATAAGATTGCAACACACGGCACTACCGAAAACAGCGTTATTCCAGGCGCCTTTAGGGAAAGCAACGATATTTATGTCTCAGATAATGACAATGAGATAGCCTATCAACCCCCATCTTTTGAAAAGATACCTGATCGCTTATTAGCCCTGTGCGCATTTGCGAACAGAGATCACTCGGGTGATAACGGCTGCGAATTTTTACACCCAGTCATCAAAGCTATTATCCTCCATTTCATGATCGGATATGAACACCCGTTCAGAGACGGCAACGGCAGGACCGCTAGAGCTCTTTTTTACTGGTACATGCTGAAGTGCGACTACGAGCTCTTTAGGTATGTCTCAATCAGCAAACTTCTTAAAGATGATCCGAAGGGATACGGTTTATCGTACCTGTACACAGAGAAGGACCAGAACGATTTAACCTACTTTATAGACTTCCAAGTTGAAATCATTCTTAAAGCCTTTGAGGAACTGCAAACCTACCTAGAAAGCAGATCCAATGAGTTCCAACAAGTTGTCAAGCTTTTGGAAACAACAAAATACAACTCACTGCTTAACTTTATTCAGAAGGATCTAGTAAAAAAAGGAGCAAAGGAACCTGGCAGAATATTCACAGTCAAGGAGGTATCAAGCAGTTATGATGTTTCGGAAAACACAGCCAGAACTCATCTTAATGGGTTATGTGACTTGAAGCTTTTCATGAACACAAAAGATGGTAGAAAAAACCTATATCTTTCTCCATCAGACCTAATCAGCAGACTGACCAAGAAAAAATCAACCAATAAAATTGGAAAAATCGAGTTCTCGGTTGGTTAAAGCATAGGTTGTCTGAGCCTCTCGCCTTCCACGTTACTTGAACGGGCAACGTGGTTGGTGCTGGGCTAATCCGAATCCATAAGAGGCTATTTGATCGGCTGAAATCAGCAACTCTCCGCTGGTAAAACTGTGCAATGCGTAAGCGGCCCTGCATGCCTTATACCACGGGGGCTTAGGCCAAAATAATACTCTCCTTGCCTTGCGTCCAAAGTGCCAAGAATGAGAGCTATTGAGAAATCGAAAACGTCGGAAATCAACTGTTTTCAAGCCGAACTCCGCGCAGGACGTGGCCTCTAGAAAAAGGCTACCAACCGGGATCGTTTTGAACGCCGCGCCAAGCCGCTGCAATTCTTTGCACAATCCTTCAATCCATGTAAATGCGATGTATCCCATCCCGATCCCCGGCAGGCTTGGGTTTGTCCCAAATTGCACATCGCCCGAGCTTTGCAAAAAAAATTACCACACGGCCCGTCGGCGGGAGGGGGATAAGTGCTTTTTCAGCAGTTTTTTTTGATCAAGGTAGTTTTCGGCAAATAGCGAACGAGTGCCACAAGGTCGTGTAGTGAACGTTGGATAAGGGTTAGGGAGAGGAGTCGCGGCGCGTCGGGG
Source organism: Pseudomonas sp. RA_105y_Pfl2_P56 (assembly GCF_963970845.1). Lineage (NCBI taxonomy): Bacteria > Pseudomonadati > Pseudomonadota > Gammaproteobacteria > Pseudomonadales > Pseudomonadaceae > Pseudomonas > Pseudomonas sp. RA_105y_Pfl2_P56. The sequence continues at coordinate 4,422 of NZ_CAXAPL010000072.1, read as the reverse complement.
TCGCCAGTCAGGACTCTGGCTGCCACGCTGCTTTGATACGCAACGAGTCTATTTGAACCTCCCCTCCCTGCCTCCTGTCATGTAGTTCAGTAGGCGGTCATTTCCCGACTGCCGATGAAGGGTGACAGGTGTGCGTGGGGAGCGAACAATGACTTAAGTAATCACTGATTTGCCCGTAGCCATCCGTAAGCAAGCTGAGAAAGCTCTAGCTGAAATTGAAAACGCAGGATCGATGATTTCGGTCATCAAGAGTGGCGCGCAGGCTTACGGATTCGTGCAAGGGCTGTTGTGCGCGGGTGGTATCACTGCCGAGCAGGGCGCACAGCTTTCTGAACATTTTGACAAAGCGGCCGAAAAAAAATTAAAAATTTTGTCCCTCGGTTTGTCCTGAGGTACTGATGGGAATAAGTAAGGAAACAGGATGAAAAAAATCATTCTCCTTATGGTGCTTACTTCACTCACCACATGCACCTCAATGCCCAAGTCGGCAAGAGACGCCGACCCGATTCAGGCTTCTCGCATGTACGGGTACTCAAACAAATCTGATGCCCAACTGGTCGTCATGCTCGATTCAGCACTGGACGGAGGTTGCATGATTCGTCTGTCAATTGATGGAGAGCCGGCCGCCGATTTCTCAAACGGTGAAATTGCCTACTTCGGTATAACCTTCGGAACCCATAAAGTCTTAGCTCAGCCGCTTGCGGGATGCGCAAACTCGGAACCGCACCTCGGGGAGATCAACGTGAAGTCAGGTGATGCGTTGCTCAGACGTCTCACCGGAACATCCATTCAGCCGCCCCCCTCCCATACTGATGAGAAGCGCTGTGGTGCCAAACCTGATCACCTTTGGGCGCCTTCGGCATACCCAGGCCATGCGGCAAGATCGATTGGATAATCGAGTACATCGAAAGCTGCGCCTATACGCGGGAGCCTGCACAATCTCGGCTGACTATCTATATCCAGCATGGAATAACACGAATCAGATTCGTCCTATTTAGGTGAAGATAGGCCATCCGTATAGTTGGGGATCGCCTGTAGAATCCATCCGAAGACGATATGAGATGTCCTATGAAACACCTGTCGCTAAGCTTATTCGCCCCATTCTATTTGATATTGTCACTTGCGCCACAATTTGCGCATGCCGCAAACTGCTCATTTTATCCAGGTCATAAATTAGGTCTGTTTAATATAGATATCCCGACCACGCTTTCGATACCTCGCGACACCCCTAATGGAACAGTAATATATGAAAGCGCCCCAGTCGCGACGTATACGGATAGCTCTTACAAGTGTACAAACAATTTTTTTCGCGGCGTGAAAAATAATGTGGGCGAAACAACTCCAGGCTCACTTTTAATGCCTATAGGCAACACAGGCATCGCGTGGCAATGGCTTTTAAGTTCGCCCTTGCCGGGCTACCCAGGACAGACAAGAAAGGCTGGTGGATATGGCTGGAATGGATCTATACACACCCTAACATTAGTGAAGATCGGGGATATAAACGGCACAACAAAAATCCCAGCTGGAACGCTTGGTTATGTTCAATCAGACGAAGTGATTTCATTAGGAATGACTACTCGCGGGATGACTATTACGCCGCAGTCATGCGAAACGCCGGACGTTAAAGTGGATATGGGCTCAACAGACCTAAGTGTTTTTTCTGAGCAAGGAAAGCACTCCACTCCTGTAAGGTTTAGTATAAAGCTCAATAATTGTCCACAAGGTATAAATCAGATTTCTTATACGTTGACTGCTACGTCAACCAGCCCCGCGATTAATGCCAGCGCTGGAATTATTGGTCTAAATAATAGCTCTACAGCCAAAGGCATCTCCCTTCAATTGCTCGACGAGCAACTACAACCACTTAATCTTAATAAGCGATACCTTTACAACGGATACTCCGGCACTTCAGGGAGTTTCAATATTCCGTTAAATGCACAATTCGTCAGAGTTCTACCAACAGGAAAGAAAGGTGGGTTTGATCCGGGAATGAGTCCCGGCACAGCAAATGCAGATGTTTGGTTCATCATGAACTACTTATAAACCAAGAGTATTACGAGAGCCTTTAAATGGTAATGCTGCTAAGCTTGGATTTAAGCTCTCCCGTATTTTGGGCAGCCGTAGCGAAGTGTGAGGCATTGGAAGGGGCTGGTGTTGGCCCATGAGTGTGCGCTGCTAATTCGATATTCATTTTCGCAACGATCTCTAACAAGTCGCAAACGATTTGAAAAGCGTTCAGGTCGCTCGATCCAATCCAGCTTTTCGGAGCCTGCATCCGCTGACTCACCCCCGCAACGCTCTGGCGCAAACCTTCAATCCGTTCCTGCATATCACCACCCACCGTGGCGTTGTGCTTCTGACCCACAACCACATTCAGATCTCGCCCGGTCGCTTGGTGCAGATCGTCCACCGCCGCCAGGCTAGCCGAACCACCCGACATCAGCTTGAGCGCGCCCAGCGCCTCGATCTTTTTCACACCACCCACAGTCTCGGTCGAGTGGTCATCAATCGTCTGCGTGTGGCTCTGGAACTGCTCGCGGTTGTCCAGAGCTTCGACTTCGCGTTCGATCGCCTGATCACGGATCTTGCCATCGGTCTGGCGTAGCCAGTTGCCGTCGGCGTCGACACGCTGCTGGGCGGCCTCGCTGTGCTGCCACACCTGATCACCTTTCGGCACCTTCGGCATGCTCAGCCCGTGCGGCAAGATCGATTGAATGTAGGGCTTGTTCGGCAGGCCGTAAGCAAAGCACACCACGACCCGCGTGCCCTCCTCCGGAAAGGCATAAATGCCCATTTCCTCGCCACCGGTGGGCAGTGGTAACGGAACGCCGGTGAGTGGCGGCATGGCCGGGTCTGGTTCATCGTCGGCGCCGAGTACTTCGATGTCAACGGCGTAGCGCGGACGGAAGTCGTCGCACAGTCCTGCGTCCGCCGGCGCGTCGGCCACGGCGACCACCCGGGCAAATCGCGGAAGGTGATAACCACCGGTGAGCTCGGGGAATTGGCGCTCTACAGCGCGGCGGATTGCGTCTTCCATCGGATGGCCATCTGGTCATTGGAGAGCGTCACCGTGGTGATGCGCTCGCCGTTGTTGATCGTTGCACCTGGTCGCAACCCGGGAAGGGCCGCGACCATCGCGCTTTGGTTGCCCTGGTAGCTGTCAAACAGCTCCGTTGGGATTTGCAACGGCGCACGGGCGCCGAAAAAACTGTCGGCCCAACTGCCGGCGAATACTTCACCGTTGCCCAGCTGGTGCCAGGTGAAGTCGGGAATGCTGAACACTCGGGCCAAACTGTCCATCGCCTGGTAACCGGCAGCAAGGCTGTAGAAATACGGCGCCTTCACGCTGGCATAAGGCCGATCCGGTATACGAAAGCGCAGCCCGGTCTGTTCGCTGGCCTGGGTCAACACTGCGCGCAGATCCACATGACGCAGGTTCAACGGCAACGGGTTGGCAAGCACGGCGGCCAGCTCACGGCAAAACAACACCTGTTCGACCGCGTTGGCGGCCGTGCAGCGCTCGACGTAGCCGATAAAGTGCCGTTGCAGCGTGCCCTCGTTATAGCCGATATCCAGCGTCACCAGCCCTTTCAGCGGCACAGGGGATTGAACGGTGAAGTTCGCCCGGCCGGGGCTGGTAGCGTCCAGCCTGACATCCTCCTTGATGAGAGCGATCGGGGCGCCGTTGATGGAAAGTATCTTGTGCAGTTTCACGTCGGCTCACTCCCGCCCAACCACTTATCCACACGTCCCAGCACCTTTTCGAAGCCGCTCAGCGCGGGGTTGTCGCTGGTTCCTTCTCCGTTGCCGGCACCGCCGTCACCGACCGGGCTTCCCGGGGCGCCTTGAGCGTTTACCTTGTTGCCGGCGCGCCGGCCTTCGACTTTCTCCGGGTTCGATTCGCGCTCGCTCAGCGTGAATTGCACAAGCCAGGCTTTCAGGGTGTCGGCTTCCCGCGCACTGACTCCGTCGGAGAACTCCACCTGACGCACGCCGAAGGTTTCGGCCGTGTCGTTCACGATCCGATACAGATGCAACTGACCGCCGCCGGCGGTGGCTTCAGCCATGCGCAACAGATCCCTAAGCTGGGTTTTATCCACGAAGGGAATCATCAGCGAGACGGCCAGCGTCTTAGGCTTGAAGCCTTTGTGAGCCTTGTCGGTGTTGCTGGTCTGGCCGGACATATCGCCGCTTTCGATTCGCAGGTTGGCCGTGACCTTGAGGTTCTTCCCTTGGACTTTTTGCCCGTCGAGTAGCAGCGTCATAGGCCCACCAGCTCCTGTACGAAGCTCAGTCCCTGCTTGCTGCCCACCAGGAGCAGCCCGGCGCACTGAATCCATTCGTGGCCCGGGGCATCGCCGGCCAGCAGCTCGTGGCGCAGTTCGCCGGCGTTGCCCGGGCCGATCAGCCGTGCGCGCATGC
>NZ_CAXAPL010000071.1:0-14447 GCF_963970845.1 Pseudomonas sp. RA_105y_Pfl2_P56 | reverse complement strand
ATATTTTTGTCCAATAATCGGGCAACGGGTGGGTCCACAATTCGGCCGCCGGCCTCCCCAGCTTAACAAAAATAAACAAAAACCGCATACCCCCCCCCCCCCTTCCCTCACATCGCCATTAGGACCAAAGCCCGCGTCAGTTATACAAAGCTCCACGCTGTAATGACGGGCGGCGCACTACTGGACCGGGCGTGGCGTCGAGACCTATTTCTTTTTTGGCAAGGTATTCCGCACAGAGAAACCTTTAGTGTCGGACGGTGGGGTGTAGGAGGTGAGTTCTATAGCGCCGGCGATGTCCACGGTTTTGTAGATTCTTTGCCGCCGTTCAATACGCTCAACATTCGCAATCATGTTCAGCAAGATGGCGTCAGCTTCCGCTATCTCGGCATCCTCAATTGCCTCAGGTGTTGGCTTGCTGTGCCCTTCCTTTTTCAGCTCCGCTTTCAGCCTCGCTGTAAGCTCATTAGGGCGTGGTGTTGCAAAAGAGATAATGTCTGCGACCGATTTTTTCATGTCAGCCCCGAAACCTTCGGGACTCACCATCATCGTAATGGTCACGAAGTCGGCAGCAATATCACACCACAGACTTTCAATAAATTCGCCAGACTCCATGCGGCCTACGGTGGTCTCGCAGACCTTCGGTTGCTCTCCATGCGCATTACCCGTCGCACTCTGAGTCAATAACGAAAATCTGACTCGCGTGATGCGTTGTCCTCGCGGCGGCTTTTCGTTTTCCATATTTCGAACCCGTTCTGGCTTCGCCATTCGTAAGGAATTAGCCAGTGAAAGAGCTACAGGTAGCGGCGGATAGAAAATCGCGGAGGGCTACCTGTATCTCATGCATGGATTTAGAGAGTCTTACTAAAGACCCCTTTGAGCATCTCAGCAAGGACCTCGACTGGAACGCCTGAGCCATAGGTATCGAAGGTTATGGTGCCAGTGACATGGCCCATGACAGCCTGAGCATGAGTCGTGGGAACGCCATGAGCTTGCATCAGAGAACTCAACGAATGGCGTAGCGAGTGATAGACCAAACCGCGAGCGTAGGAACCTTCTAAAGCCATCGGAATTGCCTGTTGATTCACCCATTCCCCGGCATGCCTATAACCAAGTTGAGCCAGCTTGTCCTTGCCCTCTGCCTTGCAGGAATCTACGTATCTGAGGAAAGCAGCAAGATCAAATCCATAGGCACCATCGGTTAACGGAATCAGCCGGGTACTTCCTTTGGTTTTAACGGACTTACCCTCCCCTCTTTCATTGATGGAAAGCGCAGTAACTCCTGACTTCAACGTAATGATGTCACCCGTGGTCAACTGGCAGATTTCGTTGAGACGACCGCCAGAAATGACCCCAAGACTCAACAACCAACGCTTCCAAGATGCTTCAGGAAGACTGCTGGCATAGGCCATAAGCCGAGAGATCTGCTCTTGGCTGAAAGCCTTTCGATCCGATTCAGTACCCTTCGTTAGCTTCAGCTTCTTGTCGTAGCGCTTTTCAAGATGTCCGTTGAGTTCCCCCCAACTGAAGACGGCAGAGAGCTTTGCGAGTATCTGGTTAACCGTTGATGGCTTACGAGTAGCTGCCAATCGATCCCTCAAAGCCACGAGGTCTCCACGGGTGTGAACTCTCAGGTCCAGAGCCCCCAACATTTCACTCAGTACACCGTGAATAAACTTCGTAGAGCTAAGGGTCGTTGCCTTCTGCTCACCCGCTCGGTCGGCCAAGTAGAGCCTTGAGAGATCCTCAAAGGTAAGGGCTGGTCCCCTTACAGATTGAGGCTCCGATGAGTCGCCCACTGCTTGAGCTTTTGCTTGCTGATTCTTCTCGCCCTCAAGGTCCTTGATGATTGTCATCAAAGGCACGGAGTCGCCCCGCAAGCGATCTTGAGCAGCGACCATCACTCGCTTTGCGTTGGTTACGTGTTCGTGCTGATCGACACTCAGCGGCATCGTGGCGGCGATCTCGGTTAGGTTCATTCCTACGTCTTCGTACAGGTCTCCCCACATCCTCAATGAATACACGTCATGGGCCGACGACAGCAATCCCTCAGCGATCCAGATGAGGTGTTCCCTCAGTTGATGCCAAGTAGCATCAGGATTATCCAGATGAAATGCTCTGATGGTTTCTGAGAGGTGTCGTGAAGCGTCCATAGCGGCCTTTCTATCGGTTGTCTTGAGGGAAACGGAGACGGTGCGGGTGAGGCTGCCTGTTTCTCGAAGGCGCAGATAGTAAATGCCGTTACGTCTGTAGTGGTAGGGCTTAGCGAGGCGGGTTGTAGGCCTCTGGGGTATAGCAATACTTGTTACAGCACTTGTGACAGGGATAGTGCGTTGATCGGTAGGCATGGCAAAAGGGTCCCGTAACCATTGGGTGGAACCCTTACGTCCTGTAGTTCTGGATGTACTGCCGTGAGGACTTGCGCAAGTTGAAGCGGATCACCCTGTTGTGGGATTACATCCGTGAGGTGACCGAGCGTAATCAGGGTCTGTTGATGGGGCAGACTCGGGAGATGCGGTTTGCCGATTAATCAGCGCTGACCACAATCGACACCCGACGGTTTTCCGTACGGCCCGCCGCGGTGTCGTTGGACGCCACTGGCTCGCTGCTGCCCAGGCCTTGCAATTGAATGTTCTCTTGCTTCATGCCGACTGTGGCGAGCACTTTGGCAACACTCTTGGCGCGGCGTAGCGAGAGTTGCTGATTGTAATTTTCCTGGCCTGAAGCATCGGTGTGACCATCGACCCGCACGCGCTCGATGCCGACACCCATCAATGCTTTGCCGATGTGCTCGACGATCTCGGTGCTTTGTGTGTTCAGGCTTTCAACATCGCTGCCAAACAACACCTTACCGGACAGACCAAACTCCCAGCCTTCGTCGGTCAGCTCGAAGCCTTGTTGTTTAAGCACTGCGACTTGTGCCGGGGTCAGCCCCTTTTGCGGGGCAGTCTGGCAACCGGTCAGGGCCAGTGAGGCCAACAACAGCAGGGCAGAAATAATGCGAATTGAAAGTGTGAACACGAGAGTCAGCTCCTGGTTTGAACGGAATCGACCGGGTGCTCCGACCCAGCGGTGAATTGAGCGCCGCGAGACAAGCGCTTGGCTTGATACATTGCCGCGTCGGCAGCATCGAGCAAAGCACCCGGCGTGACGCCATGATCGGGATAAACCGCGATGCCGATGCTGAGCGAAGTCACGACACTGCTGTCGCCGGGCAGCGCGATGGGCATGTCCATGCTGGTGAGAATCTTGTCGCCAATGCGCTCGGCATCTTCGACTTTGTGCAGCGGCGTGAGCAACACGGCGAACTCATCACCGCCCAGTCGCGCCACCAGATCCTCCTCACGCAATTGCGCACGGACACGATTGGCGATGGCCACCAACACCGCGTCGCCGGCGGCATGGCCGAAATTGTCGTTGATCCCTTTGAAGCGATCACTGTCAAGAAACAACACCGCCACCCGCTCGTTGAGCTTGCTGGCGGTGCGCAGGGCACGGATCAAGCGGCCCTCGAAAAATGCCCGGTTAGGCAACCCGGTCAGGCTGTCGTGGCTGGCTTGGTGGGCAAGGGTTTCGTTTTCGCTTTGCAGATGGCTTTGCCAGGATTCGAGCTCGTCGAGCAAGGCATTGAAGTCGTTGCCGAGGTTGTCGAGCTCGGCGATCTGCGCCGGCGGCACGCGACGGTCCAGTGCTCGCTCACTGCGGGCGGCGTGGGCCACCGTAGCGAGGCTGTGCAGCGGGCCGATAATGCCACGCAACTGCCGACGCGCCAGATAGAGCGCCACCCAGGCACTGATCGCGGTACAGAGAAGGATCCCCGCCAGACCGCTCAGCAGAAAGCGCATCAGACTGCCGCCATGCCCCGTGAGCAGGATGCGTCCAATTTCACGATCCTGATGGAGGATCGGCAGGCTGATCGGTTTCTCCAGGATGGCGCGGGCGGTCTGCATTTCCAGTTCGGAGATCAAGCCGTTCTCCGGTCGCTGCCAGCGCGCTATCAGTTGGCCTTGAGCATCGAGCACCTGGGCATCGGCGACCTCCTCGGTGGAGGCAATCAATGCCAACGCTTCGGTGGCCGCAGCCTTGTCGTTAAACACCACCGCCGCTTCGACGGTGTAACTGATCGAGCGCGCAATCAGGTGCAAGTTGTGATCCGCATAGACCCGCAGCGCCAGAACGCCCAGCAGGGTCAGCGAAACACTGGCCATTGCCACAGCCACCAGCGCCACAATCAAATGCCCGCGACCGATGACCGAGCCCAGAGTGGGACGAACTTTGGAACTGAACCGTTTCATGGCGCCGCCGGTTTACGACGGGACAGTTGCAACACGCTTGGATGAATGCGCACGCCGCTACGCGCAACGGAGTCGAGATTGACTTCGAAGGCCACCTGATCGTCGCCCACCCGCAGGCAGAACAGGCTGCCGACCGTGCACTGATCGTCGCCTTCGCTGATGCTCAACACCGGATGGCCAATCAGTGAAGTGAACAGGCGACTGCGTTCATCTGCGGTCAGTTTGCCGATGTACACCGCATCGCATTCGCTGACGATGGCTGGGTTGTCGGCCAGCAGGCGACGCACAATGACCGGCCTGCCGGTGGCTTGAGTGGTGCCTTTGACCAGGTCATCGGTGTATTCGGTGGGGCCGACGATGCACAGGTGCAACTGCGCAGGTTCCACTGGCCAGCGTGCGTAGCTGAGGATGCCAAGAACGACCTTGGTGACAGAACGGGCACGCTGCTCAGCCATGCCCGTCGGCGTTTGCGGTTGCGCGACAGCCACACCCGCCAACAACCAGAGCAGACCGACAAGCACTACGTGCTTGCAGCGAACCACGCGCTCTGTCGCCCAGACAGCCACCTTCATGCAGGGATTCTCTTCAATCGCAGCGAAATGATGCCGCAACGATAGCACAGCGCTGAATCACCAGCGAAACAGCAGCCTCTGACTGGTTGGTCAGCAATTAGCGAAAATCCTTACGTTTGTCATCAACGAGGTTCGGCCCCCTCTTCCAGCCCCAGCATGAGTCCGCTCAGACGCTTGACCTTGCGCTGTACCGCCTCTTCAAATACACCGGTGCGCGGTTCGATCAGTGTGAACCAGTGCTTGGCCCGGGTAATACCGGTGTAGATCAATTCCTTGGTCAACACGGGATTCAAGGCATCCGGCAGAATCAGCGCCGTGTGGGCGAACTCCGAGCCCTGGGATTTGTGCACGGTCATGGCGTAAACGGTTTCGACGTCATTGAGCCGACTCGGCAACACGAAACGTACCCCGCCCTGACCGTCATTACGCGGGAAGGCTACGCGCAATACCGGTTTTCCAGCGTCAGGCCCTTCGCGTTCCGGCAGTTTGAGGGCGATGCCAATGTCACCGTTCATCAAACCAAGACCGTAGTCGTTACGGGTCATCAGTACCGGGCGGCCTTCGTACCATTGCTGGTCGTTCTCGATCAGACGTGCCTTGAGCAGCGCGGCGGTGATGCGTTGGTTGAGGCCTTCAACACCCCATGGCCCTTTGCGCACCGCGCACAACAACTGAAAGGTGTCGAACGCTTGTAAGACTTCACGGGCCCAACTGATCCAGTCCGGATGCTCGAGCGGCCTGCCCAGAGGTGGACGCTGATTGCGCAGCACACTCAGATAATGCCGATAACCTTGCGGGCCATCGCCATGGCCTTCGAGCAGCAGGCGCTCCAGTTTGTGATCGTGCTCGCCCTTGAGCAGCAACGAAAACACATCGTCATAGTGCCCCGTCGCCAGCAACTGCCGCGCCTCCTCCGGTAACTGCTGATTGACCCGTCGCGCGAGCTGGCCGATGCCGCTGCCCTCGCCGAAGCGCCGCGAGTGACGCAACATGACCACTTGCTGAGCCAATGGATGGGAACCGTCGAGGTCTTCATGCAAACCGCCGGCCGCCAGGGATTCGCCGCTGACCGACTCCAGCCACTGCCGGGTCTGCGGGCTGTACCAACCGTCTTCGGCATCACGGCACAGATCCCCCAGCACCGCACCGGCCTCCACGGAGGCCAGTTGATCCTTGTCGCCCAGTAACACCAAACGCGCATGCGGCGGTAACGCGTCGAGCAGATTGGCCATCATTTCCAGATCAATCATCGACGCTTCGTCGACCACCAGCACATCCAATGGCAAGCGGTTACCGGCATGGTGCCGGAAGTGCCGGGTGCCGGGACGGCTGCCGAGCAAGCGATGCACCGTGGTGACGTCGCAGGGGATCTTGGCCCGCACGTTTTCGGCGACTGTCAGCGTTTGCACTTGCTGACTGATCGACTCGGTCAACCGCGCAGCCGCTTTGCCAGTCGGTGCTGCCAGACGAATGCGCAGTGGTAGGCCTGCCTCGACCGCCGGCGCCTGAAGCAGCGCGAGCAAACGCACCACGGTGGTGGTTTTACCGGTGCCGGGACCGCCCGTGATAATGCTGAAGGCACCCCGCGTGGCAAGAGCACAGGCGAGTTTCTGCCAGTCGACCACCTCGCCAGGCTTGGCTGAGCCGAACAGTTCATCCAGTCGCTGCGGCAGATCACCCGGCGTCGCCTCAACTTGGGCGAGACGTTGGCGTAGCGCCGAATCGATACGGCGCTCGTAAGCCCAATAGCGTCGCAGGTACAACCGCTTTGATGACAAGACCAACGGCCGCTGCTGCGCCGCATCACGGCTATCCGCCGCCAGGGCGACCAAGGGACTGCCCGCCAGAACCTTGCACCAATGGGCGCCATCGAGCGTTTCAAGCAGTTGCGAGGGCAATAACAGCACACCCCCTTGCACATCGCCTTCGGGCGGGAGCGACAGGGCAAAATCCGGGGCTTTAAGGGTTTCAAACAAATCCAGACACACATGGCCATGCCCGAGCTGATGGCTGGTCAGTGCCGCAGCGAGCAATACCAGTGGATCGGTATCCGGCTCAAGCTCGTGAAGAAATGCCACGAACGCCTTGTCGAGCGCACGCAACCAACCTCGCTCAACCCAACGATTGAGCAGCAACAGCAAGTCTTCAGCACGGGTCAGAGGCGAGAGCGAGGACAGGCTGTCGGCTGTCAACGGGGTCGGCAGCAGATCGTCGAAGGTGCGACTCATAGCAGGACTCCCTGTTCCCATGCGGGCTCGGCCTTGGGTTCGGGTTTGCCTTGGAACATCCGGTCGAGGCGCTCAATCAATTCACGGGGCGGACGGGCAAAATATACACCGCGACTGTCTGCGCGAGTCCCGCGCAGAAACAGATACAGCGCACCGCCGAGATGCCGGTCGTAATCGTAATCTGGCAAGCGAGCCTTGAGCTGACGATGTAACGCCAACAGGTACAACACGTATTGCAGGTCGTAGCGGTTGTCGAGGATCGACTGCTCCATGGCCTGCGCGGTGTAGGCCAGTTCATCAACGCCCAGCCAGTTGGATTTGTAGTCGGCCACGTAATAACGACCATCGTGTTCAAAGGTCAGGTCGATGAATCCTTTGAACATGCCATTGAGCTGCACCGGCTCTGCCGCCACCCGTGCCACGCCATTGTGGGTGTACTGACGCACCAGTTCGTCGAGTTTGACTACGTCGACTTTATGGCTGGCGAACCAGAACTCCATCTCGACGCGGTACTGCTTCAATTGCTCAAGAATGACGGGAGGCTGCCCGTCAGCGATTGGCAACGGGGATTTGAGCAGATGTTGCAGCCAGTCACTCAGGGTGGTGATCCAGCCTTCCCATCCACGAAGGTTGCAGCGACGGGCAATCGCATCCTCCAGCGCCTCGCGGGAAACGGCAAAACTGTCTTCACCTGCCCACTCCAGCAGACCGTGAAGGAACGTTCCCGGGTTGGGACCACGAGGGAAACGATGAATATCCGCACCGCCGGCAATGATGTCTCGCGGAGCATCGGGATCAAGGCGTTCATCATCAAACAACTTTTGTGCTTGAGGACTGTCAGGCGCTTCATCACTGCCCACACTCAAAATGTCGCTGATGCGCAATGCACTGTAGGACGCAATCCACCAGTTTTCACTGGCCTTGCGCTTGGGCGATAGCGTGGCACAGAGCACAGCGTCATTGCGTGGAGGCAGGTAATGCTCGTCGGCGGCCTGGGGCATTTCACCCGTGCTGATTGCCGGGCAGTCGCGTTGCAGGTCTTGCAGCCAGCGATTCAGCGCACTGGACTCCCCCAGAGATGCTCCGCCACCCAGCAAGTAACCCAGCGCCGAAAGGTGCAGCACCGAGCTGTTGTTATTGCCGCGTTTGAGATCCGTCACTCCCAGCCAACAAGCATGCTGCGCACGGGTCAGGGCCACGTAGAGCAAGCGCAGATCCTCGGCCAGACGTTCGTCGTCCGCTTGCGCAATCAATTCGGCCGTCGGCCTCAGACTCACTTGAGCCTTGCCCGATGCATCGTGGTAATGCAGCGGCAACCGGCTGCCATCCACTGGTTTGGCCGAACAGATGAAGGGCAGAAATACCAAGGGATACTCAAGGCCTTTGGACTTGTGAATGGTCACGACTTTGACCAGTTGCTCATCACTTTCCAAACGCAGAATCTGCTCTTCACCGGCCTGACCGGACAACGCCAGAAGCTCGGCCAAGTGGCGGATCAACGCTTGCTCACCATCCAGCTCCGCAGCGGCTTGCTGCATCAGCTCGGACAGGTGCAAAAGGTTGGTCAGCACGCGCTCACCGTCACTGCGGGTCATCAGGGTTTGCGGCAAATGAAAATCGTGCAGCAGGCGTCGCAACATCGGCAGGACGCCTTGTTTGCGCCACAGCTCACGGTAGCCACGGAACTGCATGACGCGAGCTTCCCACACCAGTTCGTCCTGATTCAGACGCTCCAGCTCCGCCAATGGCAGGTTCAGGGTGATGCAGGCCAGCGCGGCCTTGAGCGAGCGCTCGACATCCGGTTCGGCGCAAGCCTTAAGCCAGGACAGCAGGTCGTGAGCTTCTTGCGCGGCGAATACCGAATCCTTGTCCGACAGATACACGCTGCGCACGCCACGGGCAGCGAGTTCGCCGCGCACAGCCTGGGCCTCTTTACCGTCACGCACCAGGATCGCGATGTCAGAAGGGCGCAGACCTCTGAAGTCTTTACCCTCTTGTACGAATCCAGCAACACCTGCTTGCCCCCCATTGAGCAACGCGGTGATTTCACTGGCACATGCCGATGCCAACTGCTGACGATAGACCACGCCAGAAAGGGGCTGATCGGAAGACAATAGCCAGACATTCAGCGCCGCAACGTCTTGCCCGGCAATCTGCAGTGTTTCTTTACGGCCCTGCGCGTCGACAGGTTGAAACGGCACCGGGTTCTCACCGTTTTTCTCCCGGAACAAAAACGCGCCGCGTCCCTGCTCTCGGGATTCGGCGCGTTCGAATATGTGGTTGACCGCGTCCACCATGCCATGGCTTGAACGGAAGTTGGTGCCCAATGTATGCAGTCGGCCTGTCGTGGCTTGCCGGGCGCGCAGATAGGTGTAGATGTCCGCACCGCGGAACGCGTAGATCGCCTGCTTCGGGTCGCCGATCAGAAACAGACCGGTATCCGGATTGTTTTCTTCGATGCGGTAAATGCTCTCGAAGATTCGGTACTGCACCGGATCGGTGTCCTGGAATTCGTCGATCAACGCGACCGGGAACTGTTCGCGGATCAACGTCGCGAGGCGCTCGCCCCCGTCAGATTGCAGGGCTGCATCCAGGCGCAATAGCATGTCGTCAAAGCCCATTTCGGCGCGGCGACGCTTCTCTTCCTCAAAACGCGCACCTACCCATTTGGCGGCATGTTGCAGAACGGCGGCGTCGGGGGTCGGCAAAGCATCGAGACTCGATTTGAGGCTCGACATGGCATCCAGCCCGGGATGACGTGGGACCTGGCCTTTCCAGGCCTCAGCCATACCGTCGGGCGTCAGTCGAGTGAATCCGGTGCCGATGTCGAGCTGCTCGAGGCACTCGTCCTCGGCCCAGGCTTTGAGCTTCTCGAACCACGGTTCAAAGTAGCGCGCCTGCATCTTGCGACCGTCGACGGTTTTGCTCGCGACGCCCTGATGACAGATGGCGAGTAACTCGTCGGCCCACTGACGCCAAGGCATTTTCAGTTCGATCAGCGCTGCACGGCGCTCTTGCAGACACTCGTCGATCAGCTCCGCCGGGGGCTTGCCTTCGTCGCTGTCGCGTTCACTGGCGAACAGGCCACGCACCCGAGGCAACAACGCAGCAGGCCCGCCCCAATTGCTGCGAACCCAATTCAAGGCATCGCCCTGCATCGGATAACAGAACAGTCGCCAGTAATCGCGCAGCACTTCCCCGAGCAAATCGCTGTGATCAGTCTCCAGCGACTGAGTGAACAGGCTGCCGCTGTCGAAAGCGTGCTCGCGCAACATGCGCTGACACCAACTGTGAATGGTGGAAACCGCCGCTTCGTCCATCCATTGCGCGGCGATATCGAGACGGTTGGCGCAACCGGGCCATTGCTGAGATTCGAATTGTTCGCGCAGCTGCGCGATCAATCCGTCAGGAGCGGGTATCTCGTCTCTGAAGAAGCGCGCGGCCTCGGCAAGGCGAGTGCGAATTCGCTCGCGCAACTCTTTCGTGGCAGCATCGGTGAACGTCACCACAAGAATCTGCGGTGGCAACAGTTCTCGGGCAAAACCATTCGATTC
Source organism: Pseudomonas sp. RA_105y_Pfl2_P56 (assembly GCF_963970845.1). NCBI lineage: Bacteria > Pseudomonadati > Pseudomonadota > Gammaproteobacteria > Pseudomonadales > Pseudomonadaceae > Pseudomonas > Pseudomonas sp. RA_105y_Pfl2_P56. Next base: position 3,801 of record NZ_CAXAPL010000071.1, on the reverse strand, counting down.
GCCGCCATGGCCCAGAATCAGACGCAGATACAGCGCAGAAATAGTGAAGGTTTTACCGGTGCCGGCACTGGCTTCGATCAACTGGCTACCACGTAATGGGAATGCCAGAGCCAGCGGTATTTTCTTGCTCATGACCGAGCTCCTTCGCTGGACAACGAACGCCAGGGCGCTTCAAGCAAAGGACGATACAAGGTATCGCACCAACCGGAGAACGTCTCGTCTGCGAGTAAGGCCTCAAAGTCGGCATATTGCCGTGACAGCGCCGGGCTTTCGCGGCGCTCGCCCTCACTGGTTTGGCCATCACCCTCATAGGCTTTACGCGCCGCGGCTTCAGCCTTGAGCGGATCAGTCTGTGATAACCAGGCGAATGCGGTCTTTACCGCGATCGGCAGTGGTTGCCGCATTCCAGCCTGCCAGGCGAGAAGAAGATCCCCAAGGAAACGAACAGCTCTGTCTGGCTCCATCGGTTCGAGCAGCAAGGTGTCATCGCTGGCCACCAACGCCGTGGCCATCGGAAGTCCGCTGGCGCAGGCGACCAAGTGATTAACCCAAGGCTTGGTCAGTCGATGCCATTTGCGGTTCTTGATCGAGCCGATGCTGTTGGGGATGGTCGTGACTGACAACACGCCACCGTCGCCACGTTGATGCAAGCCCGAAAGCCAACCTTCAAGGCGTAAGCCCTGCAGCTCCATAGAGATCGGGATGGCACTGGTCAACGGTGTCGGCCATAACGTCAGTAACTGTTGATAGCGCTGCAACAGATCGGGCAACGGCTCGATCAACTCACGTTGCAGACATTCACCAAAACCGGCCATGGGTAGAAGTCCGCTGTTTTGCAAACGCAGGGCTTGAACCGCGAGCGCCTGCTCGACATTATCCGGCTGTCTGAGCGCAGCTTCGAGCAAGCTGTCGCTGAGTGTATATCGCTGCAAAGCGTCCAGGACAAAAGGCTCTTCGTCGGCGAGCGGCGCTTCGGCGGCTTCGAAATACACCTTGAGGCGCTGGGCGAAAAAGTGTCGGACGGGGTTACGCAAGAAGTCCTGCAGCAGGGTAAGGCTCAGCGGCTCTTCTTGAACAAACGGAGCGAGCAACTCCACCTCGTTTTGGGGCGCCTGATGTTGATGCAATACCTGCCATTCGCTGGCATAGCTGAACAGTTGATCGCCCTCATGAAAATAGCGCGCACTGAACGGTTGCAGAGGATGCTCCTCGGTCATGGCGTGCAATAAATCCTGACGTTCGTCGACTAATCGCCAACCGCTGGCAAGGTGATCGCGCAACTGGCCGATCAGCACCGAAGCCGGCCGCTCACTGTTGTCACGAATGCTGCGGCCGACCCAACTGATGTAGAGCTGATGACGGGCAGACAGCAGCGCCTCGAGCAAAAGATAGCGATCATCCTCTCGCCGGGAACGATCTCCCGGACGGTAATCGCTGCCCATAAGATCGAAATCGAGCGGCGGTTGCGCGCGGGGGTAATCGCCGTCGTTCATCCCCAGCAAACACACGAGTTTGAAGGGAATGGCACGCATGGGCATCAACGTACAAAAATTTACTGCACCGGCGAGAAAGCGTTGGGACAGTCTGCCCTGATCCAGTCCAGCGAGCCAGGCCTCGCGAACCACGGTCAGCGGCAATTCATCTTTCAGGCCCACAGCCTCGCAGGTCTCCAGCCAGGTTTCACGAAGCTCTTCCAACTGGGTGAGCAGGTAGTCATCGTGCTCGTTGCTGGCCTTGAAGAACAACTGCATCAGCGCCTGCAAGCGATGACCCCACACGTTGGGTTGAGCCGGTTGAGTGAGTTCCTGATGAGCGAGTTCCAGTGCATCGAGCAAGGCAACCAATGGCCCGATCAGTGCAGCATCCAATCCGCCGATTTCGTCGTAGGGTTCGATACCCGCACAGGCATTGGCGCTGCCAACGGCATAGCCCAGCAACATTCGGCGCAAGCCAAAATGCCAGCTGTTCTGCTCCAGTTCGTCCGGCAAGCCTAGACCGGCACGTTGTTCAGCGTTCATTCCCCAGCGCACGCCGGCGCCTTCGATCCAGCGATGCAGCGTCGGTAAATCGCGCTCCTCCATACCGAAACGCGCACGTAATGCTGGAACGTCAAGCAGGTCGAGAATTTCGCTCACCGGAAAGCGGCTGTCAGGCAGTTTAAGTAGATGCTCGACGGCGATCAGCAATGGATCCCGACCACGCTGGCCCTGATCCGCCAGGGTAAATGGGATGCAACGTGGGTCATGTCGATCAAGCTGACCAAACACTGCACGGATATGCGGGGCATAGCTGTCGATGTCCGGCACCATCACAATTACATCGCGCGGCCGTAAATCCGGGTTGGCACTGAAGCGTGCCAACAGCTGGTCATGGAGGATTTCAACTTCGCGTTGGGCGCTGTGGGCAATGTGAAAACGGATCGACTGATCTTCGTTCAGCTCAACAGGAGGCCAGTGCTCGCGTGTCTCATTGAGTGGCCGCAGTTCCAGGATGTCGTCCTGTAGTTGATTAAGCAGATTCTGTGGCCGGGTCTCACTGAACAGATCGATACGTCCGTCGCGGAAAGCTGCGCGATAGCTATTCGGATCGTCATAGCTGTCGAGCAAGTTGATGTAGTCACGACCTTGCTTGCCCCATGCTGCGAGAAGCGGGTGGGCATGTTGGTGCAGTGTTTCCTGATCCAGGATCACCGGCATACCGCTCCTGCGGGACTGGCGCTTGTATTGATGACGCAGTAAGTCCTTATCAGCGACGATATCGGCCCAGTGATGACGACATGGGTTGTGTACACACAGCAGAACCTGACTGAAACGTGCGAGCCCGGCCAGTGCTTCAAGCACTTGGGCTGGCAAGGAAGAAATCCCGAAAACGATCACTCGCGAAGGAATCCCTTTTGGGGCTTCTTCAATCGTATTGATGCGTTCGATAAATCGCTGATGAACACCGGCACGACTTTGAGCCATGCCCAACTCTCCAACGTCATCCAGCAACGCACGCCACAACTCGGCTTGCCAGCAACTGGTAGGCGGCAGTGGTTTTACTTCGCCTCTGACGTTGCGCAATTGATGCCGTCCCTCAGCCCAATCCTCCAGCCAGTCGGCTCTATATACCTGGTACTGGTCAAAGAGATCCGCCAGACGCTCGGATAACTGATAGCGCTTGCGCAAGTCGGTGTCGTGAGTGAGAAAGCGTTGCAGTGGTTCGAAATGCGGACGGTCGATGACCTGAGGTAGCAGGCGCATGAGCCGCCAGGTCAGCGGAGCTTTATCAAGCAGGGATTTGGCTGGAATTTCATCTCGGCCCAAGACCATGCGGTAGAGCTGCCACATGAAACTGCCAGGCAATTGCACATCAATCGCGGCGGCGATACCGCAGCCGCCGAGGTCATCGTCTTCAGGATCTTCGGCCAAGGCCAATTTGAGCCACTGGGCAATACCGTTGCTCTGGACCAGAGCAATTTCGTTTTCCAGGGGGGCCAGTGGATAGCGCCGCATTATGCTGACCACCAGGCTGCGCAGTTCATCCAGGCTATTGCTCTGAACCACCATGAATGCAGCGTTGAGGGACTGGGCGTCCGGCATAAAAGCTTCCTTGGGAAAGAACAAAAGCCAGGGCAGAACCTTAGCACTGTCGGCAGGTTGTGACAGCCGGAAGAAGGCCCTACGGGCTGTAAGAACTTTCCTGCGGGCAAAACAAAACCCCAACTGCTTTCGCAATTGGGGTTTCGGAATTTAATCTTGACGATGACCTACTCTCACATGGGGAAACCCCACACTACCATCGGCGATGCATCGTTTCACT
>NZ_CAXAPL010000070.1:0-15760 GCF_963970845.1 Pseudomonas sp. RA_105y_Pfl2_P56 | reverse complement strand
CAACGTGAGCGTAGTGACGGATCAGCGAGTTGTACTCAACGTGCGCGGTGTTGATGGTGATACCGCGAGCTTTTTCTTCTGGAGCGCTGTCGATCTTGTCGAATTCAACTACGGCCGAACCGAAAACTTCGGAGCAGACGCGAGTCAGAGCAGCGGTCAGAGTGGTTTTACCGTGGTCAACGTGACCGATAGTGCCAACGTTGACGTGCGGTAGGGAACGATCAAATTTTTCTTTAGCCACGACAATTAACTCCTAGCCTAAAGGGGCTGAATCAGCCTTGTTTTTTGGTTACGGTTTCGACGATGTGCGACGGAGCCGTATCGTATTTTTTGAATTCCATAGAGTAGCTTGCGCGACCCTGAGACATGGAACGAACGTCGGTCGCATAACCGAACATCTCACCCAGTGGAACTTCGGCACGGATAACCTTGCCGGACACTGTGTCTTCCATACCCTGGATCATGCCGCGACGACGGTTAAGGTCGCCCATCACATCACCCATATAGTCTTCAGGCGTAACAACCTCTACCGCCATGATCGGCTCGAGCAACTCACCACCACCCTTCTGGGCCAGTTGCTTGGTCGCCATGGAAGCAGCCACTTTAAACGCCATCTCGTTGGAGTCGACGTCGTGGTAAGAACCATCGAACACGGTAGCCTTCAGGCCGATCAGCGGATAGCCGGCAACAACGCCGTTCTTCATCTGCTCTTCGATACCCTTCTGGATAGCCGGGATGTATTCCTTAGGAACAACACCACCTACTACTTCGTTCACGAATTGCAGACCTTCCTGACCTTCGTCAGCAGGAGCAAAACGGATCCAGCAGTGACCGAACTGGCCGCGACCACCGGATTGACGAACGAACTTGCCTTCGATTTCACAGTTCTTCGTGATGCGCTCACGATACGAAACCTGAGGCTTGCCGATGTTGGCTTCGACGTTGAACTCACGACGCATCCGGTCAACCAGGATGTCCAGGTGCAACTCGCCCATGCCGGAGATGATCGTTTGACCAGTCTCTTCATCAGTTTTAACGCGGAAAGAAGGGTCTTCCTGAGCAAGTTTGCCCAGAGCAATACCCATTTTTTCCTGGTCATCCTTGGTCTTAGGCTCTACGGCAACCGAAATAACCGGCTCCGGGAAGTCCATGCGAACCAGGATGATTGGCTTGTCAGCGTTGCAGAGGGTTTCACCAGTGGTGACGTCCTTCATGCCGATCAGGGCCGCGATGTCACCAGCGCGTACTTCCTTGATCTCTTCACGGGCGTTTGCGTGCATTTGCACCATACGGCCCACGCGCTCTTTCTTGCCTTTAACCGAGTTGATCACGCCGTCGCCGGAGTTCAACACGCCCGAGTAAACGCGGACGAAGGTCAAAGTACCCACGAATGGGTCGGTAGCGATCTTGAACGCCAGAGCCGAGAAAGGCTCGTTATCGTCTGCATGACGCTCCATCTCTTCTTCCTCGTTATCAGGGTTGGTACCCTTGATAGCAGGAATATCAGTTGGCGCAGGCAGGTAGTCGATAACGGCGTCGAGAACCAGGGGAACACCCTTGTTCTTGAAGGAAGAACCGCAAACAGCCAGAACGATTTCGCCAGCGATAGTACGTTGACGCAAAGCAGCTTTGATCTCTTCGATCGACAGCTCTTCGCCTTCCAGGTACTTGTTCATCAGCTCTTCGCTGGCTTCGGCAGCAGCCTCAACCATGTTGTTGCGCCACTCTTCGGCCAGCTCTTGCAGCTCAGCAGGAATATCCTTGCGAACAGGGACCATACCTTTGTCAGAGTCGTTCCAGTAGATAGCCTGCATGTTGATCAGATCAATCTGACCCTGGAAGTTATCTTCGGAACCGATGGCCAACTGAATCGGCACCGGAGTGTGACCCAGACGCTGCTTGATCTGACCGATCACGCGCAGGAAGTTAGCGCCAGCACGGTCCATCTTGTTCACGTAAACAAGACGTGGAACGCCGTATTTGTTGGCTTGACGCCATACGGTTTCCGACTGAGGCTCAACACCCGAAGTACCGCAGAACACAACGACAGCGCCGTCGAGTACGCGCAGGGAACGCTCAACTTCAATGGTGAAGTCCACGTGGCCCGGGGTATCGATTACGTTGAAACGGTGCTCGTGCGAGTACTGCTTCTCGGAACCTTTCCAGAAGGCGGTAATGGCAGCAGAAGTAATGGTAATACCACGCTCCTGCTCCTGCACCATCCAGTCTGTGGTCGCGGCGCCATCATGCACCTCGCCCATTTTGTGACTTTTGCCGGTGTAAAAAAGGACGCGCTCGGTGGTGGTGGTTTTACCAGCATCCACGTGAGCGACGATACCGATGTTACGGTAGCGACTAATCGGAGTAGTACGAGCCATAAAGCCCTCGCAAAATTAGTGAAGCTAAAATTAGAAGCGGTAGTGCGAGAAAGCTTTGTTGGCTTCGGCCATACGGTGCACGTCTTCACGCTTCTTAACAGCAGCACCTTTACCTTCAGCAGCATCCAGCAGTTCGCCAGCCAAACGCAGAGCCATAGACTTCTCGCCACGCTTACGGGCGAAGTCTACCAACCAGCGCATTGCCAGAGCGTTACGACGGGAAGGACGAACCTCGACCGGAACCTGGTAAGTAGCACCACCAACGCGGCGCGACTTCACTTCGACCAGCGGAGCGATGGCGTCGAGTGCTTTTTCGAAGAGTTCCAGGGGATCGGTGCCAGCCTTACGGGTCGCAACGGTTTCCAGGGCACCATAAACGATACGCTCGGCAACGGCTTTCTTGCCGCTTTCCATAACGTGGTTCATGAATTTGGCGAGGATCTGGCTTCCGTATTTCGGATCGTCCAGAATCTCACGCTTTGCTGCTACGCGACGTCTTGGCATGATAAGCCCTCAAGCGGTCTTCAGGTTAGCTCGGGACAGATCCAATGGATGCGTGCCCGACCTTACTCTTATCGACTCAATAAAATAAAAATCTGCAAAACGGCCGATTACTTCGGACGCTTGGTACCGTACTTCGAACGACCTTGGTTACGACCTTTAACGCCGGAAGTATCCAGGGAGCCGCGAACGGTGTGGTAACGAACACCTGGCAAGTCTTTTACACGACCGCCGCGGATCAGTACCACGCTGTGCTCTTGCAGGTTGTGGCCTTCACCACCGATGTACGAGGAAACCTCGAAACCGTTGGTCAGACGCACACGGCATACTTTACGCAGTGCCGAGTTAGGTTTTTTCGGCGTGGTGGTGTACACACGGGTGCACACGCCACGACGTTGCGGGCAGTTCTGCAGCGCAGGCACGTCGGATTTCTCGACGATACGCTTACGCGGCTGACGTACCAGCTGGTTGATAGTTGCCATCTACTAGCTCCACTGTTGTCTTGCGACGCTATTGTCTTGCAAGAAAAGCAAAATGGCAGGAACGAATTCCCGCCAAATTTAGGGGATCAAGAGTCTAAAGAGGATCTTGCCCCCAGTCAAGGCAAGGCCCCGACCTCCCCGCCCCTCGAACCTCGACAAATTGTCTCGATTCGATGAACGGAGCGATCAGGGCCTTACGCTCATATATCGCAGAACTCAGTTACCGCTCGAGTTCAGCGCTTCGGTCAGTGCAGCTTCCACTTCACTGGCGCTCACGCGCAACGGCTTGTCTGCTTCACGACGACGCTTGCGCTCGCTGTGATAGGCCAGACCGGTACCGGCCGGGATCAAACGACCCACGACTACGTTTTCTTTCAGGCCGCGCAGGTAATCGCGCTTGCCGGTGACGGCTGCTTCGGTCAGTACACGGGTGGTTTCCTGGAAGGAAGCCGCCGAGATGAACGATTCGGTCGACAACGACGCCTTGGTGATACCCAGCAGAACGCGAGTGAACTTGGAGACAAACTTGTCTTCCGCGCCCAGACGCTCGTTCTCTACCAGTACGTGAGTCAATTCCATCTGGTCGCCCTTGATGAAAGTGGAATCGCCGGACTCAGCGATTTCAACCTTACGCAGCATCTGACGCAAAATGGTCTCGATGTGCTTGTCGTTGATCTTCACGCCTTGCAGACGGTAAACGTCCTGGATCTCGTTAACGATGTACTTGGCCAGCGCGCTCACACCCAGCAAACGCAGGATATCGTGCGGATCGCTAGGGCCGTCAGAGATAACTTCGCCTCGGTTTACCTGTTCGCCTTCGAACACGTTCAGGTGGCGCCACTTCGGAATCAGCTCTTCGTACGGGTCAGTACCGTCGTTCGGGGTGATAACCAGACGGCGCTTGCCTTTGGTCTCTTTACCGAACGCGATGGTGCCACTGACTTCAGCCAGAATCGATGCTTCTTTCGGACGGCGAGCTTCGAACAAGTCGGCAACACGCGGCAGACCACCGGTGATGTCGCGGGTTTTCGAAGTTTCTTGCGGGATACGAGCGATAACATCACCGATCGCAATCTTCGCACCATCCGCAACACCGACCAGGGCGTTAGCTGGCAGGAAGTACTGAGCGATAACGTCAGTGCCTGGCAGCAACAGATCCTTGCCGTTGTCATCGACCATCTTCACTGCAGGACGGATTTCCTTGCCGGCAGCTGGACGATCTTTCGCATCGAGTACTTCAATGTTGGTCATACCGGTCAATTCGTCAGTCTGACGTTTGATCGTGATGCCTTCTTCCATGCCCACGTAGGTCACGGTACCTTTCATTTCGGTAACGATTGGGTGAGTGTGCGGATCCCACTTGGCCACGATTGCGCCAGCGTCGACCTTGTCACCTTCTTTAACCGAGATCACAGCACCGTACGGCAGCTTGTAACGCTCACGCTCACGACCGAAGTCGTCAGCGATTGCCAGCTCACCGGAACGGGACACAGCAACCAAGTGACCATCCACTCGCTCAACGTGCTTCAGGTTGTGCAGACGGACGGTACCGCCATTCTTGACCTGAACGCTGTCGGCTGCGGAAGTACGGCTTGCCGCACCACCGATGTGGAACGTACGCATTGTCAGCTGGGTACCCGGCTCACCGATGGACTGGGCAGCGATAACGCCGACCGCTTCACCAATGTTCACCTGGTGACCACGAGCCAGATCTCGGCCGTAGCACTTGGCACAAATGCCATAGCGGGTTTCGCAGCTGATCGGCGAACGCACGATCACTTCGTCGATGCTGTTCAGCTCGATGAACTCGACCCACTTCTCGTCTACCAGAGTGCCGGCAGGAACGATGACGTCCTCGGTACCTGGCTTGAATACGTCACGGGCGATAACACGACCCAATACGCGCTCACCCAACGGCTCGACAACGTCACCGCCTTCAATGTGCGGAGTCATCAGCAAACCGTGTTCTGTGCCGCAATCGATCTCGGTTACAACCAGATCCTGCGCCACGTCTACCAGACGACGAGTCAGGTAACCGGAGTTCGCGGTTTTCAACGCGGTATCCGCCAGACCTTTACGAGCACCGTGAGTCGAAATGAAGTACTGAAGTACGCTCAAACCTTCACGGAAGTTCGCAGTAATCGGCGTTTCAATGATGGAACCGTCCGGCTTGGCCATCAGACCACGCATACCGGCTAGCTGACGAATCTGTGCTGCGGAACCCCGCGCACCCGAGTCGGCCATCATGTACATCGAGTTGAAAGACTCTTGATCGACTTCAACACCATGACGGTCGATGACTTTCTCTTTCGAGAGGTTGGCCATCATCGCCTTGGAAACTTCGTCGTTCGCCTTCGACCAAAGGTCGATCACTTTGTTGTACTTCTCGCCCTGGGTAACCAGGCCGGAGGCGTACTGGCTCTCGATCTCTTTCACTTCGTCGGTGGCAGCACCGATGATGCGGGCTTTTTCATCCGGGATAACGAAGTCATTAACGCCGATGGAAACGCCGGAAATGGTCGAGTAAGCGAAACCGGTGTACATCAACTGGTCAGCGAAAATGACGGTCTCTTTCAAACCAACCACGCGGTAGCACTGGTTGATCAGCTTGGAGATCGCCTTTTTCTTCATCGGCAAGTTGACGACGTCGTACGACAGACCTTTCGGCACAACCTGGAACAGCAGCGCACGGCCGACGGTGGTGTCGACGATACGGGTACCGCTCACGCTGTTGCCGTCACGATCGTTGACGGTTTCGTTGATACGTACTTTAACCTTGGCGTGCAGTGCGGCTTCGCCGGCACGGAACACACGGTCAACTTCCTGCAGATCCGCAAATACACGACCTTCGCCCTTGGCGTTGATCGCTTCACGAGTCATGTAGTACAGACCCAATACAACGTCCTGCGACGGAACGATGATTGGCTCACCGTTGGCTGGCGACAGAATGTTGTTGGTCGACATCATCAACGCACGCGCTTCCAACTGGGCTTCCAGTGTCAGCGGTACGTGCACGGCCATTTGGTCGCCGTCGAAGTCGGCGTTGTACGCGGCGCAGACCAGCGGGTGCAGCTGAATAGCCTTACCTTCGATCAGTACCGGTTCAAACGCCTGGATACCCAGACGGTGAAGGGTCGGTGCACGGTTGAGAAGCACCGGGTGTTCGCGAATCACTTCAGCGAGAACGTCCCAAACCTCTGGCAATTCGCGCTCGACCATTTTCTTGGCCGCTTTGATGGTGGTCGCCAGACCGCGCATTTCCAGCTTGCCGAAAATGAACGGTTTGAACAGCTCGAGGGCCATTTTCTTCGGCAGACCGCACTGGTGCAGACGCAGGGTCGGGCCTACGGTAATTACCGAACGACCAGAGTAGTCAACACGCTTACCGAGCAAGTTCTGACGGAAACGACCTTGTTTACCCTTGATCATGTCAGCCAGGGATTTCAGAGGACGCTTGTTGGAACCAGTGATAGCGCGGCCACGACGACCGTTGTCGAGCAGTGCATCGACCGCTTCCTGCAACATACGCTTTTCGTTGCGCACGATGATGTCCGGAGCGGACAGATCCAGCAGGCGCTTCAAACGGTTGTTACGGTTGATCACTCGACGATACAGATCGTTGAGGTCGGAAGTCGCGAAGCGGCCGCCATCCAGCGGGACCAATGGACGCAGATCTGGCGGCAGAACCGGCAGAACGGTCAGCACCATCCACTCTGGAAGGTTGCCGGAACCCTGGAAGGCTTCCATCAACTTCAGACGCTTGGACAGCTTCTTGATCTTGGTTTCGGAGTTGGTTTGCGGAATTTCTTCACGCAGACGGCCAATCTCGTGTTCCAGGTCGATAGCGTGCAGCAATTCGCGGACAGCTTCAGCACCCATGCGGGCGTCGAAATCATCACCAAATTCTTCCAGCGCCTCGAAGTACTGCTCGTCGTTCAGCAGCTGACCTTTTTCAAGGGTAGTCATGCCCGGGTCGATAACGACATAGCTCTCGAAGTAGAGAACGCGTTCGATATCACGCAGGGTCATGTCCATCAGCAAGCCGATACGCGACGGCAGCGATTTCAGGAACCAGATGTGGGCAACCGGCGAAGCCAGTTCGATGTGCGCCATGCGCTCACGACGAACCTTGGCCAGTGCAACTTCAACGCCGCACTTCTCGCAGATCACACCACGGTGCTTCAAGCGCTTGTACTTACCGCACAGGCACTCGTAATCCTTTACCGGGCCAAAGATCTTGGCGCAGAACAGGCCGTCACGCTCAGGTTTGAACGTACGGTAGTTGATGGTTTCCGGCTTTTTAACTTCACCGAACGACCATGAGCGGATCATCTCAGGCGAGGCCAATCCAATACGGATGGCGTCGAACTCTTCGACTTGACCCTGGTTTTTCAGCAAATTCAGTAGGTCTTTCAAGGCCTTTCCTCCTGGCGGAGCAGAGAGCGGGCAATTCTGCCCCGCTCTCGATTCGCGTCACGTGTTATTCGGTTTCCAGATCGATATCGATGCCGAGGGAACGAATTTCCTTGATCAACACGTTGAAGGACTCGGGCATGCCCGGCTCCATACGGTGATCGCCATCCACGATGTTTTTGTACATCTTGGTACGGCCGTTCACATCGTCCGACTTCACTGTGAGCATTTCTTGCAGAGTGTAAGCAGCACCGTATGCTTCCAGTGCCCAGACCTCCATCTCCCCGAAACGCTGACCACCGAACTGCGCCTTACCACCCAACGGCTGCTGGGTAACCAGGCTGTACGAACCGGTAGAACGAGCGTGCATCTTGTCGTCTACCAAGTGGTTCAGCTTCAGCATGTACATGTAGCCAACGGTAACTGGACGCTCGAACTTGTTGCCGGTACGGCCATCAGTCAGTTGCATCTGGCCGCTTTCCGGCAGGTCTGCCAGTTTCAGCATGGCCTTGATTTCGCTTTCCTTGGCGCCGTCGAACACTGGGGTGGCCATTGGAACGCCGCCACGCAGGTTCTGTGCCAGATCCAGGATTTCCTGATCGGAGAAGCTGTCCAGGTCTTCGTTACGACCGCCGATCTGGTTGTAGATCTCGTCCAGGAAAGTGCGCAGTTCAGCGACTTTACGCTGCTCTTCGACCATACGGTTGATCTTCTCGCCCAGACCTTTGGCTGCGAGGCCCAGGTGGGTTTCAAGGATCTGACCAACGTTCATACGCGAAGGTACGCCCAGTGGGTTGAGGACGACGTCTACCGGGGTGCCATTGGCATCGTGCGGCATGTCTTCAACCGGCATGATCACGGAGACCACACCTTTGTTACCGTGACGACCGGCCATCTTGTCGCCCGGCTGGATGCGACGACGGATTGCCAGGTAAACCTTGACGATTTTCAGCACGCCTGGAGCCAGGTCATCGCCCTGCTGCAGTTTGCGCTTCTTGTCTTCGAACTTGTCGTCCAGCAGACGGCGGCGGTCAACGATGTAGGCCTGAGCCTTCTCGAGCTGCTCGTTCAGAGCGTCTTCAGCCATGCGCAGTTTGAACCACTGACCATGCTCAAGACCGTCGAGCACTTCGTCGGTAATGTCCTGACCTTTCTTCAGACCAGCACCGCCTTCAGCCTTGTGGCCTACCAGAGCGGAACGCAGACGTTCGAAAGTTGCGCCTTCAACGATACGGAACTCTTCGTTCAGGTCCTTGCGGATCTCGTCCAGCTGGGACTTCTCGATCGACAGGGCACGAGCATCACGCTCAACGCCGTCGCGGGTGAAGACCTGTACGTCAATGACAGTACCTTTGGTACCGGTAGGTACACGCAGGGAGGTGTCTTTAACGTCGCTGGCTTTTTCACCGAAAATTGCACGCAGCAGTTTTTCTTCCGGAGTCAGTTGGGTCTCGCCTTTCGGAGTGACCTTACCCACCAGGATGTCGCCTGCGCCGACTTCAGCACCTACGTAAACGATACCGGCTTCGTCCAGCTTGTTCAGTGCAGCTTCACCCACGTTAGGGATGTCCGCAGTGATTTCCTCTGGCCCAAGCTTGGTGTCACGGGCCACACAGGTCAGTTCCTGAATGTGGATCGTGGTGAATCGATCTTCTTGAACAACTCGTTCCGACAGGCAGATGGAGTCTTCGAAGTTGTAACCGTTCCAGGCCATGAACGCGATGCGCATGTTCTGACCCAGTGCCAGCTCACCCATGTCGGTGGACGGGCCGTCAGCCATGATGTCGCTACGCTGAACCCGATCACCTTTACGCACCAGCGGACGCTGGTTGATGCAGGTGTTCTGGTTGGAGCGGGTGTATTTGGTGAGGTTGTAGATGTCGACACCCGCTTCGCCGGTTTCAACTTCGTCATCAGCAACACGAACCACGATACGGCTGGCATCAACAGAGTCGATCACGCCACCACGACGAGCAACGACGCAAACGCCGGAGTCACGAGCTACGTTACGCTCCATGCCGGTACCTACCAGCGGCTTGTCAGCGCGCAGGGTGGGTACAGCTTGACGCTGCATGTTCGAACCCATCAACGCACGGTTGGCGTCATCGTGCTCGAGGAACGGAATCAACGACGCTGCAACCGAAACTACCTGCTTCGGCGAAACGTCCATCAAGGTGACTTCTTCAGGCGCCTTAACGGTGAATTCGTTCAAGTGACGAACAGCTACCAACTCATCGATCAGCGTTTTCTTGTCGTTCATCGTGGCCGAAGCCTGAGCGATCACGTGATCAGCTTCTTCGATGGCAGACAGGAACACGATCTCGTCGGTGACCAATGCGTCTTTCACCACACGGTACGGGCTTTCCAGGAAGCCGTACTGGTTGGTGCGCGCATAAGCAGCCAGGGAGTTGATCAGACCAATGTTCGGACCTTCCGGCGTTTCAATCGGGCATACGCGACCGTAGTGAGTCGGGTGTACGTCACGAACCTCAAAGCCAGCGCGCTCACGAGTCAAACCGCCAGGGCCGAGTGCAGAAACACGACGCTTGTGGGTGATCTCGGACAGCGGGTTGTTCTGGTCCATGAACTGAGACAACTGGCTGGAACCGAAGAACTCTTTCACCGCCGCAGCCACTGGCTTGGCGTTGATCAGGTCTTGCGGCATCAGGCCTTCGCTTTCAGCCATCGACAGACGCTCTTTGACCGCACGCTCAACGCGTACCAGGCCAACGCGGAACTGGTTCTCGGCCATTTCGCCTACGCAGCGAACACGACGGTTACCCAAGTGGTCGATGTCATCGACGATACCTTTACCGTTACGGATGTCGACCAGAGTCTTCAGTACCGCGACGATGTCTTCCTTGCACAGCACACCCGAACCTTCGATCTCGGTACGACCGATACGACGGTTGAACTTCATCCGGCCGACCGCAGACAGGTCATAGCGCTCAGGGCTGAAGAACAGGTTATTGAACAGGGTTTCGGCAGCGTCTTTGGTTGGCGGCTCGCCTGGACGCATCATGCGATAGATCTCGACCAGCGCTTCCAATTGGTTGCTGGTGGAGTCGATCTTCAGCGTGTCAGAAACGAACGGACCGCAGTCGATGTCGTTGGTGTACAGGGTCTCGATGCGAACGACTTGAGCCTTGGCGATTTTGCCGAGGATCTCAACGTTAAGCTCGGTGTTGCACTCAGCCAGGATTTCGCCAGTAGCCGGATGCACGATGACCTTGGCAGTGGTGCGACCCAGGACGTAGTCCAGAGGCACTTCCAGCGTCTTGATACCGGCCTTTTCGATCTGGTTGATGTGGCGCGCAGTAATACGACGGCCAGCTTCAACAATGACCTTGCCTTTTTCATCCTGGATATCCAGAACGGCAATTTCACCACGCAGACGCGATGCAATCAGCTCCAGGCTGAGGGTTTCGCCGCTCAGGTGGAATACGTTGGTGGTGTAGAACGCGTCCAGCACTTCTTCAGTGGTGTAGCCGAGCGCGCGCAGCAGTACCGAGGCCGGCAGCTTGCGACGACGGTCGATACGCACGAATACGCAGTCTTTCGGGTCGAACTCGAAGTCCAGCCACGAACCGCGATAAGGGATGATGCGCGCGGAGTACAACAGTTTGCCGGAGCTATGCGTCTTGCCGCGGTCGTGATCGAAGAACACGCCCGGGGAACGGTGCAGCTGGGAAACGATTACACGCTCGGTACCGTTGATTACGAAGGTACCGTTCTCAGTCATCAGGGGGATTTCACCCATGTAGACTTCTTGCTCTTTGATGTCCTTGATCGCTTTGTTCGACGATTCTTTGTCGAAAATGATCAGGCGCACTTTTACCCGCAAAGGTACGGCGTAAGTTACACCGCGCAATACGCATTCTTTGACATCAAATGCCGGTTCGCCCAGGCGATAACCGACGTACTCCAGCGCAGCATTGCCGGAGTAGCTGATGATCGGGAAAACGGATTTGAAGGCCGCATGCAGGCCCACGTCGCGGAACTGATCTTTAGTCGCTCCCGCTTGCAAGAATTCACGATACGAATCCAGCTGGATGGCCAGGAGGTACGGCACATCCATGACGTCCGGCAACTTGCTAAAGTCCTTGCGGATACGTTTTTTCTCAGTATATGAGTAAGCCATCAGCGTTCCCCAGCTTGGTCACCTGCTTGTTTGGCCCCTCCCGACGGGAGCAGCCAGAAAATCGTGCAAACCCCATGGTTTGCGCCACCACATCGGGTGGTTAAAGCACCTTTATCAGCACCGACCCAGTCGGCTGCCAATAACGGAAAAAGGCCGGTGGCAAGAGCCACCAGCCATCAGCCTGTCGCTTTACGCTCGGGCTGGAGGAGCAAAGTCGATACTTACTTCAGCTCGACTTTAGCGCCTGCTTCTTCCAGCTTCTTCTTGGCGTCTTCAGCAGCTTCTTTCGAAACGCCTTCAGCTACAACCTGAGGAGCGCCGTCTACTTTCTCTTTGGCTTCTTTCAGGCCCAGACCGGTCAGTTCACGAACTGCCTTGATCACGTTAACCTTCTTCTCGCCAGCTTCCAGCAGAACAACGTTGAACTCGGTTTGCTCTTCAACAACAGCGGCAGCAGCAGCTGGACCAGCCGAAGCAGCAGCAGCGGTAACACCGAAGGTTTCTTCCATCGCTTTGATCAGCTCAACGATTTCCACTACGGATTTCTGGCCGATTGCTTCGATGATTTGTTCGTTAGTCAGAGACATGACTCAATTCCTGAATTGGGGGACGGCCTACGCGACCATCGAAATAAACAAAAAACGCGAGAAGTTGACGAGCCTTAGGCTGCGGCAGCTTCTTTCTGGTCGCGAATTGCCGCCAGAGTACGAGCCAATTTGCTGGTAGCGCCTTGAATCACGCTCATCAGCTGAGAAATTGCTTCGTCACGGGTCGGCAGAGTTGCCAGTACGTCGATCTGATTAGCTGCGAGGAACTTGCCCTCGAACGCAGCTGCCTTGATCTCGAACTTGTCCTGACCCTTGGCAAACTCTTTGAAAATACGGGCAGCAGCGCCCGGATGTTCGTTCGAGAATGCAATCAGGGTCGGGCCGGTGAACACGTCGTTGAGGACACTGTATTGAGTGTCAGCAACAGCGCGCTTGAGCAAGGTGTTACGTACAACACGTACGTAAACGCCAGCTTCACGAGCCTCTTTACGGAGTCCGGTCATTGCGCCTACTGTTACGCCACGGGCATCAACCACGACAGCGGACAGAGCGACTTTGGCAGCCTCGTTGACTTCAGCGACGATGGCCTTCTTGTCTTCGAGATTAATTGCCACGGGTTTAACTCCTGCTTGTTACCGTTTCATTCGATCGAAACCGAATGTCGTTTTGGTGTCTGATTCGGTAAGGAACCGGGAGCACCATCTGCGTAGGCTTATGGTTTAAGACTTGCGTCGCCTACGGTCTTGGATAGCCCCCGCCAGGCAGGGACCCCAATCTTTCAATTGGCGCGATCAATCGCGCCAACCTTTGTCTTACGCGTCCAGCGAGCTCTGATCGATAACCAGACCTGGGCCCATAGTGGTGCTCAGGGTAACGCGCTTGACGTAAATACCTTTCGAGGAAGCTGGCTTGATACGCTTCAGATCAGCGATCAGAGCTTCAACGTTTTCCTTCAGCTTGACGGCTTCGAAGCCCATCTTGCCAACGGAAGTGTGGATGATGCCGTTTTTATCGGTGCGATAACGAACCTGACCAGCTTTAGCATTCTTAACCGCAGTAGCTACGTCTGGAGTCACGGTGCCGACCTTCGGGTTAGGCATCAGACCACGTGGACCGAGGATCTGGCCCAGTTGACCTACAACGCGCATGGCATCCGGGGATGCAATCACTACGTCATAGTTCAGGTCGCCACCTTTCATTTCGGCAGCCAGGTCGTCCATACCTACGCGGTCAGCGCCAGCAGCCAGAGCGGCTTCAGCAGCTGGACCCTGAGTGAACACAGCAACGCGAACGGTCTTGCCAGTGCCGTGTGGCAGCACAGTAGCGCTACGAACAACCTGGTCGGATTTACGCGGGTCTACACCCAGGTTTACAGCAACGTCAAACGACTCGCTGAACTTGACAGTCGACAGCTCAGCCAGCAGAGCAGCGGCGTCTACAATGTTGTAGGCCTTGCCTGCTTCGATTTTGCCGGCGATAGCCTTTTGACGCTTGGTCAGCTTAGCCATTACACACCCTCCACGTTAAGGCCCATGCTACGAGCAGAACCGGCGATAGTACGCACGGCTGCATCCATATCAGCTGCAGTCAGATCCGCGTTTTTGGTTTTCGCGATTTCTTCCAGCTGAGCACGGGTAACAGTGCCAACCTTAACGGTGTTCGGACGAGCGGAACCGCTGGTCAGACCGGCCGCCTTCTTCAGCAGAACCGAAGCAGGGGTGGATTTGGTTTCGAAAGTGAAGCTACGGTCGCTGTAGACAGTGATGATCACTGGAGTTGGCAGACCTGCTTCAAGACCCTGAGTACGGGCGTTGAAAGCCTTGCAGAACTCCATGATGTTCACGCCGTGCTGACCCAGAGCAGGACCAACAGGTGGACTTGGGTTAGCCTGAGCGGCCTTCACTTGTAGCTTGATGTAAGCGGTAATCTTCTTGGCCATGAGGCACTCCAATTACGGGTTCAAACGCCTCGAAAGGCTCCCCGGTTACTTGCGCGTTTATCCCAGTGACGACAAAACCCCACAGCCTAAGGCTGCGGGGTTGGGATGCTTGCTCAGCTAGACCTTTTCGACCTGACTGAACTCCAGCTCTACCGGAGTAGAGCGACCGAAAATGAGCACTGCCACTTGGATCCGGCTCTTTTCGTAGTTAACTTCTTCAACGACGCCATTGAAATCAGCAAATGGACCATCATTGACTCGCACCGTTTCACCAGGCTCGAAAAGAGTCTTAGGCTTAGGTTTGTCGCTACCATCAGCAACGCGACGCAGAATTGCTTCTGCCTCTTTATCAGTGATTGGCGCTGGCTTATCAGCAGTTCCGCCGATAAAGCCCATCACACGAGGTGTGTCCTTGACCAAGTGCCAAGTACCCTCATTCATATCCATCTGAACCAGCACATAACCTGGAAAGAACTTACGCTCGCTTTTGCGCTTCTGGCCATTACGCATCTCGACCACTTCTTCAGTGGGAACCAGAATTTCACCAAAGCCATCTTCCATGCCAGCCAGTTTCACTCGCTCAACAAGCGAGCGCATCACATGCTTCTCGTAACCCGAGTAAGCATGCACAACGTACCAACGCTTAGCCACGGGACACCCTTAGCCGACAATCAAGGAAACAAGCCAGCCGAGCAGGGAATCAAGCCCCCACAACAGCAACGCCATAACCAGAACAACAGCCACAACGATTAGCGTGGTCTGCGTGGTTTCTTGGCGAGTTGGCCAAACGACTTTACGAATCTCAGTGCGAGCTTCCTTAACCAGTACAAAGAAAGACTTGCCCTTCGCAGTTTGCAGACCTACAAAGGCAGCTGCAGCAGCAATCACAAGCAATGCGAGTACGCGGTACAGGATCGGCGAAGCTGAGTAATACTGATTACCAACAACGCCAACAACCACCAAAGCAACTACTACAAGCCACTTGAGCAAATCGAAGCGAGAGCCTTGAGTTTCAGCTTTAGGAGTCATCTATGAAGATCCTGTGAAAAGAAAGCCAGACACACCAAGTGAATCTGGCAGGTCAGGAGGGAATCGAACCCCCAACCTACGGTTTTGGAGACCGTCGCTCTGCCAATTGAGCTACTGACCTAAAACAAAATCAGGCCGACCATTATGCCGGCCTGAAAAATACATTACAACCGATTATTCGATGATCTTTGCTACGACGCCGGCGCCGACGGTACGACCGCCTTCACGGATAGCGAAACGCAGACCGTCTTCCATCGCGATGGTTTTGATCAGGGTAACAGTCATCTGAATGTTGTCACCTGGCATTACCATTTCAACGCCTTCTGGCA
>NZ_CAXAPL010000069.1:0-16787 GCF_963970845.1 Pseudomonas sp. RA_105y_Pfl2_P56 | reverse complement strand
ATGGTGCGAGAAGCGATCCTGATCTACAACCAGGAACGCCCGCACCTGTCCTTAAAATACAAAACGCCCGATGCAGCGCATCGGGCGTTGGGGTGAAACAGGTGTAAACCTATTTCAGGACTAGACACAACAAATTATTGCGGCACTTCAGAAGAATGTTCGCGACAGCTTCATTCAACGTTAGCCGACATCAGGCTAACGACGCGCGAAACGAGGGTGTCGATCGCAAACGGCTTGGTCAACACCTGCATTCCCGGCCCGAGTTGACTGTTGCCAATGACGGCATTTTCGGCATAGCCGGTGATGAACAAGGTTTTCAGTTCAGGCCTCATTGCCCGGCCCGCATCGGCCACCTGTCGTCCGTTCATGCCACCCGGTAATCCGACATCGGTGATGAGCAAGTCGATTTTCGCAGTGGAGCGTAATGCTTCGAGTCCTTCGACGCTGTCGGCGGCTTCCAGCAGGTTATAACCGAGTTCGCCCAGCACGTCGCAAAGCAACATGCGCACGGAGGGTTCGTCGTCGACAATCAGAATTGTCCCGCCTGACTTGGCAAGAGGCGTTGTCGCGTTGCGCGTGGCATCCTGATTTGCCCGCGTTTCGCCACAGTACCTTGGCAGGTAGAGACTCATCGTGGTGCCCTGGCCCTCTTGTGAATGTACCCGCACCTGACCGCCGGATTGCTTGGTGAATCCGTAGATCATCGACAGCCCCAGGCCGGTGCCCTGGCCCAAAGGCTTGGTGGTAAAAAACGGGTCGAAGGCTTTGGCGATGACCTCGGGCGTCATGCCTGTGCCGGTATCAGTGACACACAGGGACAAGTACTCGCCTTCGGGCATGTCCTGCGCGCGGGCCGACGCCGAGTCCATTGTGCGATTGGCCGTCTCGACCGTGATACGCCCGCCATCAGGCATCGCATCGCGGGCGTTGATGCACAGATTCAGCAGTGCGTTTTCCAGTTGACTGGCATCGACCAGGGTCGGCCAGAGTTCGGGCGCCGCGACAGTCTTCAAGCGGATGGCGGGGCCGACGGTGCGCTGGATCAACTCGGTCATGCCGAGGATCAGGGAATTGACATCCGTCGGCCGTGGATCAAGCGTCTGGCGTCGCGAGAAGGCCAGCAATCGATGGGTCAGGGCCGCCGCACGTTTGGTGGCGCCTTGGGCGGTGACCATGTACTTATCGACGTCTTTCAGACGGCCTTGGGCGATGCGCTTTCCCATTAATTCCAACGCCGCCGAGATGCCGGCCAGCAGGTTGTTGAAATCATGGGCCAAGCCCCCGGTCAGTTGTCCGACCGCTTCCATCTTCTGCGACTGGCGCAGTTTTTCCTCGGTTTGCATGAGTTCGGCTGTGCGCGTCGATACGCGTTGTTCCAGTGTGTCGTTGAGCGCGCGCAACGCGGCGTTGGCCCGGTCGCGTTCGGCCTCGACGTTGCGTCGTTCCTCAACATTGATGAGTACGCCGGGAAATCGCAGCGGGGTGCCGTCATCGGCGCACTCGACGCGTCCGTTGGCCTCGATCCAGTTGTATGTTCCGTCTGCGCGGCGCACACGATACTGATGGGAGTAGGCGCCGCCCCGGGCAATTGCTTCGTTGATCGCGGCCGTAAGCCCGTCCCGGTCATCGGGGTGTACGGTCATCACGACTTGCTCCAGGCTCAGACCGGTGCGGCCCAACGCGGGATCAAGGTCAAAAATCCTGGCAAAGGACTCATCCATGGTGAAGCAATCTGTCGGCAAGTCCCAATGCCAGGTGCCAATAATAGCCCCGGCGGCGAGGGCCAGTTGCACGCGCTCGACGTTTTCACGCGCGACCGCCTCGCTGATCCGCAGGCGCTCCTCGGCGTCTCGGCGTTGGGTGACGTCGCTGAAGAAAATCGCGATTTGTCGATCGGCAGGATCGCCGACACGCACGGCGCGAACATCGAACCAGCGTTCAAAGGTATTGGCGTAGTTTTCGAAGTTGGCCGGCTCGCCGGTCTTGGCCACGTGCCCGTAAGTCTCGAACCAGAAACTCTCCAGGTTGGGGGCGAACTCGGTCACCCATTTACCCCGCAGGTTGACGCCGCATTGACGTTCGAACGCAGGGTTGGCCTCGACGAAGTAGTAATCGACGGGGCGATCGTCAGCGTCGAATTTGACTTTGACGATCGCGAACGCGGCCTCGATGGTTTCCAGGATGGTGCTGAAACGCGCCTCGCTACTGGCAAGCGCCGCTCGGCTGGCGGCAAGCTGGGCGGCCATATCCGGTGATGCTGCTGCGCTGCTCTCCAGAAGCAGGCGCAGACGCATGACCTCTGTCTCAAGCGCCTCGCGAGTAAGTTGCTTCAGAGTTTCCACCAAGGGGGCCTTCTTGATTTTTGTGTGAGTTCATTCAACGCGGCTCAAACGTACACCGGGAATCCTCACATTGACCTGTCACCGGGTGTTTAAGTTGCACCCGCACGGGGAAGGACGCCGGGTTTTATAGCGGCTCGCCACGATCCAGTGTGTCGAGCAGTTTCTGCCCCCGCTGCCAAAGCGCTTGTTGCTTGTCTTGCGGCATGCGGTCGAGGTTTCTGTACATCATGCTCATGCGCTGATTACCGCGTAGAAGATCGCCGTGGCGCATCAGGAAATGCCAGTACAGCGCATTGAAAGGGCAGGCGTTGTCAGCCGTGCTTTCGCTGACTTTGTAAGCACAGCCGCGACAGTAGTCAGACATTCGATTGATGTACTGGCCACTCGCGCAGTAAGGCTTGGAGCCGAGATAGCCACCGTCAGCGTGCATGACCATGCCCAGGGTATTGGGCAGTTCCACCCAGTCGAACGCGTCCATGTAGATCGCCAGGTACCACTCGCAGATCTGGCTCGGCGCGATGCCAGTGAGCAAGGCAAAATTGCCCGTGACCATGAGCCTCTGGATGTGGTGGGCATAGGCATGTTCGAGGCTTTGACCGATTGCCTGGCGCATGCAGTTCATCTGCGTTTCGCCCGTCCAGTAGAACGCCGGCAAGGCCCGGTGGTTACCAAATGAATTACCTTGGGCATAGTCAGGCATCTTCAGCCAGTAAACCCCTCGCACATATTCCCGCCAGCCGATCAATTGCCGAATGAACCCCTCGGCTGCATTCAATGGGATGCGGCCAGACCTGTAAGCCGACTCAACGTCGCTGCACAGTTGACGTAAATCCAACAGACCGATATTGAGCGCTGCGCTGATCCGCGCATGGAACACAAAGGGTTCGTCGCTGGCCATGGCATCCTGGTAATCGCCGAACCCGGCCAGACCATAGTCCAGAAAGTAATCCCATAAGGCTTGGGCGTCGGCATGTGTGACCGGATAGTTGAAATTGTCCAGAGAGCCGTAGTGGCTGCTGAAGCGCTCTTTGACCAGTGCAAGCACGTCGCGAGTGATGGCGTCGCCGGAAAACCGCGCCGGGTAGGGCGCTTTCACTCCTTTGGGCAAGGCTTTGCGGTTTTCAGCGTCAAAGTTCCACGCGCCACCGACCGGCGTACCGTCGCCATTGATCAATAAACCGCTCTTGCGGCGCATCTCGCGGTAGAAAAACTCCATGCGCAGCTTTTTTTTGCCGGCCGCCCACGCGCTGAACTCAGCGCGACTGCACAGAAAACGCGTGTCGGCATGCCAGTCAATGGCTGAGCCGCATTCCTTGAGAGACTGTTCGAGGCGCCAGTCGCCGCATTCGGTGACGTGCAGTTCGTCCGCTTGTAGCAGGTCCTGCCAGCGGCGTAATTCCCCCGGCACCGATCCGCTGTTGTGCGGGGCATCAAGGGTGACGTACTCGACACGCACGCCTCTGGCCTGCAGCGCCTGGGCGAAATGACGCATGGCGCTGAAGATCAGCGCGATCTTCTGCGGATGATGAGGCACATGGCTGGCTTCTTCCATCACCTCGACCATCAGTACCGCATCCCGTTCGGGATCGAGCCCTTGCAATGAGGCCAGGTCAAACGACAGTTGATCACCGAGGATCAGGCACAGGCGATTGACCTTGTTCATTCGGGGCAGCCCACCAGCGTTCGGTTCATAAAGGAGGTGTCAGCGAAAAAGGCAGGCGCAGTTCCTCGACAGGGCCTGTGTCCCGGCCGCACATTTCGTCGTGCACGCATTGCTGCACCAACACGCAGGGAAAGCCCGGAACGGTTTGCAACAAGTCACGCAGATGAGTGATTGAACGTAGACGCATGGGTTTGGCGGTATCGTCCAGCAAGGTGAATTGGCCTTGATCCATGCGGATGCGTGCCAGATAGAAACCACCTTCGAGCGACAGCAGTTCCAGTTCCCGTACTTCGCTGTTGGCGGCGTGCTCGGTGAGGGTTTGCAGATTCATGAATCACTCCTTGCCTACCAGGGTAGGCGTTCTCCGTCGTAGGCAAAGAAAGGCGCAAGACCATCGCCGGTCCCAGCGTGTTCACTTGAAAAACGGCCTGCAGCGCGGCGTCTTCCATGGCGCTGTAACTTTTTTCCGGTTTGAGGGTGTCGCGATGTAGCAGGCCCGCAGCGTGCACGATCAACTGGTACGGCGCTTCTTTGGCCAGTTCGGCGGCGGCGCTGGCGATTGTCTGCGGCTGTTCCAGGTCAAGTGCGGGATCGGTCTTGCGCCCCAGTTCCCGCACACTTGCACACCGTGGGTCGTGTTTGAGCCACTCACAGAAGGCTGTGCCGAGTGCGCCGCTGGCGCCGATCACCAGGGCGCGGTAGCCGTCGCCCAGGGAGGTCATGGTGAGCGAATCACTCATTGATTTTCTCCCCCGGACTGGCGGCGGAAGAACAATGTCACCTGGCCGATCTCGACACCGAACTTGGACATGCGGGTGCGATTGATCAGCGTGTCCTCGTCCATCTGGTACATCCAGTCGTCCATGTTCACTTCATAAACGGAGCCATCGACCGGGAGGCTCAGGACATAGCGCCAACGTAATGCGTTGCCGGCCACTTCACCTTTGGCCTCGCCCACGACATCGCCAGCGCGACCGCGCCAATGGCCTGCACCTTCTGGCGTCAGGGTCCAGACGCGCCGCTCGCGAGTGCCATCGCTGTAGACGAAACGCTCGTCGAGAATCAGGTCATGACCCTGGCGATGACTCTGGATATTGACCTCAAAGCGTTTGACAACCTCGCCTGAGCGCTTTTGAAACATGCCCCAGGCTTTGACAGGTTTGCTGAAGAAATGCTCCAGGTTCAGGGCCGGTTGCTGGTCGGCATAGCGACCGACATCGACGCTGCCGCAACTCGTGACGCTTAACACCAATGCCAGTACAACCAAAAAACGGGCCATTGCTTTACTCCCTGAAGACACGGGTGAAGGTGGAGAACACCCCTTTGAAAAGGCTTGTACAGATACCTATGCGTGTACAGGTTTGTCGGCGCATTTGATTCGACAAACCGACAACAAAGTCACTGTCATCGGCTGATCAGTTGAAGGAACTCCTGGCGTGTACTGGAGGACTTTCGAAAGGCACCGAGCATGACCGATGACGTCATGACCGAATTCTGCTTTTCCACACCGCGCATCATCATGCACATGTGCCTGGCTTCAATGACCACGGCCACACCAGCCGCGTCGGTAATTTGCTGGATCGCGTCGGCGATCTGTCGTGTCAGGTTTTCCTGGATCTGCAAGCGGCGCGCGAACATGTCGACCACTCGGGCCACTTTCGACAGCCCCAAGACCCGGCCAGTCGGTATGTAGGCCACATGGGCCTTGCCGATGAAGGGCAGCATGTGGTGTTCGCACAACGAGTAGAGCTCAATGTCGCGAACGATGACCATTTCATCGTTCTGTGACTCGAACAACGCGCCATTGATGATTTCTTCGAGATTCATCGTGTAGCCGTCGCACAGGAACTGCATGGCTTTGGCTGCGCGCTTGGGCGTGTCTCGAAGTCCTTCGCGGTCGGGGTTTTCACCGACGCCGAGAAGAATTTCACGGTAGTGACTGGCTAATGATTGAGTCATTCGGATTTCTCGCGGCGTTGCGGCTGGATAAGAGTGCGACAACTGCTGTGGCCGTCGTGACAACGCCGGCTGCCATCAGGGTGAGGCAGCCACGCCAAGTGAGGGCGCAAGTGGCAGAACAGGCGATATGCAATGGCAAACAAAGGACGGGTCAAACGCCAGCTCAGGGGTGCAACCCAGATCCCAAGCCCTGCGGCTCGCCAGCTCCATAGCGTGGCGTCGAGGCCTTTTACCCAGCATCCATCGTCGAATCTTGCATGCAGTGAGGATTGCATTTGCGTAAGCGTGAAGCCCAGAGCGGCTGGATCGAAGTCCTCAGGGCTAAGGTCAACGAAGCGCAGTCGTGTTTCGACCGCATGTTGGCGCAACAGCTTGATTTCTCGCGCACAGAGTGGGCATTCACCGTCAAAGTAAAGCGTTAATGGCCACGGCTCTGAGTTGTACATTGCGGCGTGCCTTGTATAGGTTTTTTACAAAGATAGGCCGAAAAAATCGAGCTGACAATGGAGCGTCGCTCTTTTTGTGAAGATGGGAAGACGTTACATCCAGTCGCCTCTGAGGGTGGGAGACGGATTGGGTGGCGTAACGCAGCACTCCCGCAGGAGCGGGAGCACTTTGTCGAGATCCATGCGTCAGGCGACGTATGCCGGGTAATCCACATACCCTTCGGCATTGCCGCCATACACCGTGGCCGGGTTCAACGCATTCAACGGCCAGTCGTTGGCGATTCGCGCAGGCAGGTCCGGGTTGGCCATGTACGGTCGGCCGAAGGCGACAAAATCCGCCAGGCCGCAATCGAGCAATTTCGCACCCGACTCAGCGTTGTAACGCCCGGCATAAATGATTGCGCCGCTGAAGGTATCGCGCACCGCCTGGCGAAAGGTCTCTGGCATGGCTGGCGCATTGTCCCAATCCGCTTCGGCGATGGACAGATAAGCGATGCCCACGTCTTGCAGCACCTTGATGGCCTCAATGTAAGTCGTGTGTGGATCTTCCTCGACCATGCCCAGGTAAGTCCGCGCTTCATCGGTGGTGGTGAACAATGGCGCGAAACGCACGCCAACCTTTTCCTTGCCGATGCACTCGGCGACGCCGGACACCACTTCACGCAGAAAACGCAGGCGGTTGTGCAGCGAACCACCGTACTGATCGGTGCGCAGGTTGCTATGGGCGGAGATGAACTGGTTGACCAGATAACCATTGGCGCAGTGCAGTTCGATACCGTCGAATCCGGCTTGCATCGCATTACGCGCCGCCTGGATGTAGAGCTGCACGAGCTCCTGGACTTCGTCGGTGGTCAGGGCGCGCGGGGTAGACGGCGCCACCAGTTCGCCGGCGCCAGGCGTGGTTTCGATGAACACACTGACCCGGTCAGTGGCCACGGCGGAGGCTGATACCGGCGCATCACCGTTGGGCTGCAACGCGATGTGGGAAACGCGACCGACGTGCCAGAGTTGGGCGAAAATCACGCCGTCACGGGCATGCACGGCTTCGGTGACTTTGCGCCACCCGGCGATTTGCTCGGCGGTATGGATACCCGGTGTCCAGGCATAACCCTGACCACGGGGTTCGATCTGGGTGCCTTCGGTGACGAGCAAACCAGCCCCGGCACGCTGTTGGTAATACTCGGCCATCAATTCATTGGCGACGTTGCCCGGTTGGGTACTGCGCTGGCGGGTGAGCGGTGGCAGGACGATGCGGTTTTTCAGGGTGTGAAGGCCCAGTGTGGCGGGCGTGAAGAAACTGCTGTGGTGCATGGAGGTGACCTTGATAAATGAGTGCGATCCGATCGCTTATTAGACCAGTCGACTATTGGGTGAGTGAAAAAAAACACCGTGCATCACGCACACGGTGTTCGGATCTGTAAAAGAATCAGCCGAGCATTTTCAGCAGTTTCTCGGCCACAGCGGCGGAGCTGGCCGGATTCTGCCCGGTGACCAGTTGCCCATCAGCCACCACATACACCTGCCAGTCGGCGGCTTTGGTGTAGCGCCCGCCCAGACGCTGAAACTCGTCTTCGATCAAGAACGGCACCACATCCGTCAGGCCGACCGCGGCTTCTTCGGAATTGGTGAAACCGGTCACTTCGCGATTCTGGATCAGCGGTTTGCCATCCGCGGCAACGACGTGACGCAGCACGCCAGGTGCGTGGCAGACAAAACCATGGGGTTTGTTGCTGCGGTCGAAGGCTTCGATCAACGCGATCGAGTGTTTGTCTTCGGCCAGATCCCAGAGCGGGCCGTGGCCACCTGGGTAGAACACGGCATCGAAATCATCAGCGCTGACATCGGCCAGGCGCCCGGTGTTGGCCAGAACCTGTTGAGTGGCCGGGTCATTGCGAAAACGCTCGGTTTCAGCCGTTTGTGCATCAGGCTCATCACTTTTCGGATCAAGCGGCGGCTGGCCGCCAGCGGGTGAAACCACGGTGATCTGAGCGCCGGCATCTTTGAAGGCGTAGTAGGGCGCGGCGAACTCTTCGAGCCAGAAGCCGGTCTTCTTACCAGTAGTGCCAAGTTGATCGTGGGAAGTCAGAACCATCAGGATTTTCATAAAGCACCCTTGCGTTGATCAGGTGTTATCGAAGCGCGACGGATTCGCACGTTGTGGACACCCGTTAATGTTTGTCGGGGCACAGCATAGGTTTCAATTAGACCAGTCGTCTAGTGTTTTTTTTGCCATGGGTTTTTATCGCTCGGGTATGGCAAACTCTCGCCTCCGTGAAATATACGACTGGTCTATTGTTTGGTAATTTGCGCCCCATGAAACCGACCTACGACGACACCCGCCAGCATTTGCTCGATACCGGCCACCGGATGATGGCCGAGAAGGGCTTCACCAGCGTTGGCCTCAACGAAATCCTGCAAACCGCAGGCGTGCCCAAGGGCTCGTTCTATCACTACTTCAAATCCAAGGAACTCTACGGCCAGGCGCTGCTTGAGGACTACTTTGTCGGCTACCTGGCCGATATGGAGCGGCGCCTGACACTGCCGGGCCTGAGTGCCTATGAACGGCTGATGGATTACTGGCAGGGCTGGCAGAATCGCTGCACCCTCGAAGGGCACGGCGACGAGTGTCTGGTGGTGAAACTCAGTGCGGAGGTTGCCGATCTGTCCGAGTCGATGCGCCTGACGCTGCGTGATGGCGCCGAGCAAGTGGTGGCGCGCATTACCCTGTGCATCGAGCAGGGCCAGGCCGAACAGAGCCTGCCTGAGGGCGATGCGCGTCAGTTGGCGGAAACGCTGTATCAACTATGGTTGGGGGCCAGTTTGCTGAACAAACTGCAACGGACGGGGCAATCGTTGAACACCTCGATGGCGACCACCAGGCAGTTGCTCGGTAGTTGACATCGGCAACCTGAGGGATGCTGGCGAAGAACGTTAGAACGTTGA
Source organism: Pseudomonas sp. RA_105y_Pfl2_P56 (assembly GCF_963970845.1). Lineage (NCBI taxonomy): Bacteria > Pseudomonadati > Pseudomonadota > Gammaproteobacteria > Pseudomonadales > Pseudomonadaceae > Pseudomonas > Pseudomonas sp. RA_105y_Pfl2_P56. The sequence goes on along the minus strand of NZ_CAXAPL010000069.1, from coordinate 7,434 downwards.
GTGCTTTTGGCGAGGTGAAATTACGCGCATAAGCGAATGGGAATACGTTTCAATTGCAGAATTTCCGGTATACCATGCGTCGCGGTTTGCTGGCCGTTTTGCCCTTCGTTTTTGCCTATCCGTAAGGTTTTCCTCATGCGTCGAACTCTGCTTTCCATCTGTGTGCTGCAGGCGTTGTCCCCTTATTCCTGGGCTGAGCAAGCCAATTCCGGCGCTTCAGCGCTTGAGCTGGAGGCAACCGACGTGGTTGGCACGGCAGATTACGAGCGGGCAGACGGCCCGGTACAGGGTTATCGCGCAACGCGTTCCGCCAGTGCCACGCGTACCGACACCTCGATTCATGACATACCGCAATCCATCAGCGTGGTGTCGAAGGACGCCGTTGAAGACATCGGCGCCACCCGTCTGCAAGACGCATTGGATTACGCCGGCGGCGTAGGGCGGGCGAACAATTTTGGTGGCCAGGGTCTGACCACGTTTACGGTGCGCGGTTTTACCACCGGTGAGTTCTATCGCAATGGTTTCCCGATCAATCGCGGTTATCCGAACATGCCGGATGCCAACATTATCGAGCGTCTGGAGGTTCTTCGCGGGCCGGCAACCATGCTGTATGGCCGAGGCGATCCTGGCGGTACGTTCAATGTCGTTTCCAAGCAGCCGCTCGCCGAGCCCACGGTCACATTGGGTAGCCAGTTGAATGACCAAGGCATGAAGCGCGGCACGCTGGACGCTTCCGGTCCGCTGGATGAAGAGGGGCGACTGGCCTATCGGCTCAATGTGGTGGGCGAGGGTGGCGATACGTTCCGTGATCACGTTGAAACCGAGCGCTATGGTGTGACGCCGGTTCTCACCTGGCAGGCGACCGATGCGACGCGGGTGATTTTCGAAGGCGATTTCATGCGCAACAATCATCCGCTGGATCGTGGCGTAACGCGCTACGCCAGGCAAATCGGCACCGCGTCGCGCGACACGTTTTTTGGCGAAAAAGACGCCGGCAAGTTGCACAACGATAACAACATGGCGCAACTGCGTTTCGAACACATTCTCAACGACGACTGGACGTTGGGCGGGGGCTTCCAGTGGCTGGAGGGTACGTTGCAGGGCAATGCGATCGAGGCCAATGGCATTGCAGCTGACGGTCGAACCCTAGGGCGCAATTTCAACTACCGCAAGCTGGAGTGGACAGACAAGGACACTCAGCTCAACCTGACCGGCCACTTCACCACCGGTGGTTTGCAGCACACGTTGTTGACCGGCATCGAATACGAAGACTACGACTACAATTCGATCATCCAGCGCTCCAGTGGCGCAGTGGGTGCCTATGCGATCGACATCTTCAATCCTGTCTACGGCCAGCCACGCCCGGCGTTGACCCGAACCCCGACCCACGACAAAGAAAACCTCAAGACCTACGCCGCGTTTGTGCAGGACCAAGTGGCACTGACCGAACGACTCAAGGTTCTGGCCGGGGCGCGTTTCGAGCGTTTCGAACACGACTACGAAACCTATGTGCCCGGCGCTAAAAGCTGGCAGGCCAGTGATAACGCGGTGACGCCGCGCATCGGTTTGACCTACGACCTGACCGACACCGTTGCGGTCTACGCGGACACTGCGCGCTCGTTCAAACCCAACACCGGCGCCAGTCGACAGGGTGGTGGCTTTGAGCCGGAGAAAGGCAAGTCCTATGAAATCGGGTTGAAGTGGGAGGCACTGGAGCAGCAGTTGAGCGTCGATGCGGCGATCTATCAGATCGAGAAACGCAACGTGTTGACCACCGACCCTGTGGACTCGACGTTCAGTGTGGCCGCCGGCCAAGTGCGTAGCCGTGGCCTGGACGTGAACGTCGCCGGCAACCTGACCCCCGAATGGCGTGTCATCGGCGGATATGCCTATGTTGATGCCGAGGTGACCAAGGACAACGTGATTCGTTCCGGTACACGACTGGTGAACATCCCGAAAAACAGCTTCAGCCTGCTCAACGTTTATGAATTCCAGGACGGCGCCCTCAAAGGGCTGGGTCTGGGAACGGGGCTCAAGTACGTCGATGAGCGCGCCGGACAAACCGCCAACACCGCTTTCTCGATGGACAGCTACACCGTTGTCGATTTGCTCGGCTACTACAAAGTCAATGACAAGGTGCGGCTCAACCTCGACGTGAAGAACCTGTTTGACCGCGATTACGAAGAGGGCGCGTTCGGCAACGTCTACGCCTACCCGGGGGCGCCACGAACGGTGCAAGTCGGGATCGCCTATACCTTGTAGCGCGTGGTCGTTCTGACTCGGTGGACCGCTCTCTAACGCCCCGCCCACTTGTCTCGATATAGCAGGAGAAAATCGACGAAAGCCCGCACGCGCCGCGGTACATGGCGACCGTGCGGGTATAGCAAGGTGTAAGGCCTTGAGCAACCACTGTAAGACTGAAGGATCTCGACGAGACTGCCGTCTGCCAGTTGCTGTTCGACGATGAATGCGTAGGTCTGAAAGAGTCCCGCACCGTGCCGTGCCAGCGTCACGCCGCCGAGCACATCGTCGGAGCAGCAATAGCCACCGGCAGTGAAAATCTCGCGATCCTTGCCGTTTTCCTGGAACAGCCAGGAAATTCGTCGCCCGCTACTGGGCAGTTCGAACTGGATGCACTCGTGCTGATCCAGATCTGCCAGGGTCTGGGGTATACCAGCCTTGTGCAGGTATCCGGGAGAGGCGACCACCACCAGCTTCGCGTCCTCGAGCAGGCGCGCAACCAGGGTCGAGTCCGCTTGTGTCCGCACTCGAATCGCCAAATCGTAGCCTTCCGAGACGAAGTCGATATTGCGGTTGCCCAAGTGAATATCCACGGTGACTCCTGGGTAGAGCGCTCGAAATTCGGGTAGCAGCGGCAGAATGCGGTGATGCCCGTAAGTTGTCGGAAGACTGATGCGCAAACGCCCTGAAGGTGTTGTCTGCGCGCCCATGACTTCTTGTTGGGCTTCAACCAGTTGGGTCAAAGCCTGACGGCATTGTTCGAAGAATTTTGTTCCCGCCTCGGTCAATCGAATGCTGCGCGTCGTTCTCGCAAACAGTCGGGAACCCAGTCTTTTCTCCAGACGAAGAATCGATCGGCTCACCGCTGCCGGTGTCACCCCGGCGAGTTGGGCGGCAGCCGTGAAACTGCCTGCCTCGGCGGCGAGGCAAAACAGTTCGATACTGCCCAACTGCAAATCATCAAAGTGTCGCTTCATAAGTGCTTGCACCGAAGATCAAGTGACATTTTCATCCTGATGTTTAACACATGAAACGACACCGCCGGTACACACCGGCGGTGAAGCAGGGCATCGATCAATGGCCGGCGCTCTGGCCGCCGTCGACATGCAGGATCTCGCCTGTGACGAAGTTCGCGCTGTCCAGATAAAGAATCGCTTGAACGATGTCATCGATTTCACCCATCTGGCCCATGGGATGCAGCTTGCCGAGTGCTTCGTGAGTCTCCACGCCATGCATGGGCGTTTTGATGATGCCGGGTGAAACCGCGTTGACGCGAATGCCGCGTTTGGCGTACTCGATGGCCAGCGACTTGGTTGCGGCGTTGATGCCGCCCTTGGTCAGTGACGCGAGCACCGACGGTACACCGTCGATAGCATGGTCGACCAGGCTGGTGGTGACGCTGACGATGTGTCCGCTGCCGTGCTTCTCCATCTGCGCGATGGCCAGTTGAGAGATGTGAAAGAAGCCGCTCATGTTGGTGGCCACGACCTGTGCGTAATCTTCTTTGCTGTAATCGGTAAACGGTTTGGCAACAAAGATGCCGGCATTGTTGACCAGCGTATCGATCCGGCCAAAGCGTGCGATGGCTTCGTGGATAACCCGCTCGGCGGTGTGAGGATCGGCAATGTCGCCAGCGACAGTCAGAATATCCGGATCTGCCGAAGGTTTGATTGAACGGGACGTTGCGACAACCAGGTACCCGCTATCCCGAAAAGCTTTAACCAGGCCTGCGCCAATGCCTTGGGATGCGCCAGTGATCACGGCTACTTTATTGGACATGGTCATGATGATTCCTCATTGATAGACGTTAGTTGCTCGACAACTGTTTGCGGTACTGCGTGGTCGTCATGCCCGCATAACCCCAGTTATCCGTTTCAACTTCCTCGATCACGATGTGCGTGAGTTTCGGATCCTTGTTCAGAACCCGTTCCATCGTTTGAGTGATTTCCTTGATCACTTTGGCTTTCTGTTCCTTCGTGACGCCGTCACGAGTAATGCGCACGCTGATGAAAGGCATTTGGCTATCTCCCGTCGCTGACCCCTCGGCATGAAGGGTTGCTGTTGGCGAGGACTTTAAGAAGTTGCCGGAGATTGATAAATACGACTTCAGGTACTTTATTTGTGATGCCATGTATCGAATCGAAACAATCCGTGCAAACAAGTGGATAACGGGCAGTACCATCGCTGCGCGAAGAGGTACTGCGCTTTCATCTCCCAACGGTTGACCGTCATCAACCTTTCGTCCGTCGCACTGGCGCAGTCTTGGGTCCATGCTGAACTCAGGCGAATGCACATGGGCATATTCCCTCGATAGTTCGCTGCGAAATGCTGCACCCTGCAACGAAACGACGCGCGGGGGTGTGCTACCGGATTGAAAGGGCTCAATACTCACTCGGACGGGGACGCTATGAATGAAACCCTTGGCATGACCGGTGCGGCGGCAGCGCTGGGGATCGGCATGCTCGTCGGTCTGGAGCGCGAACGGCACAAGGGCGAAGGGGCCAGCCGAGCCTTCGCCGGCTTGCGCACGTTCGCCATTACGGCGTTGCTGGGGTACGTGGCGATGCAGGTCGGTGGTGGTCTGCTGCTAGGGATCGTGGCGATCTGTTTAGCTCTGCTGATCACCGTGGCGTACTGGCGCAGCCTGAGCGACGACCCGGGCGTGACCAGTGAAGTGGCGTTGCTCGCGGTGTTGATATTGGGGGCCTCGTGTGGCACCGCGCCGGAACTGGCCATTGCCATAGGCGTGGTGATCGCGGGGCTGCTGACGTACCGCCAGAAACTGCATTACTTCGCCAATAGCCAGTTGACCGAAGCAGAAATGCGCGATGGTCTGGTGCTTTTGGTCGTCGCACTGGTGGTATTGCCTTTGGCTCCGGACCGTTTCATCGGCCCCTACGGCGCGATCAATCTGCGCACCATTTGTACCCTGACCGTGATGCTGATGGCGGTCGGGGCCTTGGGTCATATAGCCGTGCGTAACCTGGGCACCCATTACGGCTATGCGGTCAGTGCCATCGCCTCCGGATTTGCTTCCAGCACCGTGACCATCGCCTCCATGGGACACCTGGTCACCAAGGAGCCGCAAAACATCAAAGTCCTGGCGGCGGCCGCGATTTTGTCCAATCTGGCCACTGTCGTTCAGGTCGGTTTGATCCTGGCGGCGGTCGACACCGCTCTGTTACGTCACATGTGGGCGCCGCTGTTAGGCGGTTTCGCCGCCACAGCGTTGTACGGCGTGTGCCTGATGTTTCCCAGGCCTGACGCCCGCGCCAACCAACCGATCAAGGTTGGAGGTGCGTTTAACCTCAAGCTGGCCTTGGTCGTGACGTTGACCCTGACGGGCATCACCTTGTTGTCGTCGGTCATGCTCAACCTCTTTGGTGAGGTGGGTGTGATGTTGACGGCCACGTTTACCGGTTTCGCTGACGCACACGCTTCAACGGCATCAATCGCCGCGTTGGCCGAATCCGGCCAGTTGCCGCTTGAGGCCATTGCTGGCCCTGCGCTGATCGCTGTCAGTAGCAACTCGGTGAGCAAGTGTGTGGTGGCGTGGGTCAGTGGCGGCCGACGGTTCGCCGCGTATGTGATTCCCGGCCAGGCAGGGTTGACGCTGGCGATGTGGGCGGGTGTCTGGCTGCAATGACAACGCCTCGCGTCGTAAGCGGGGCGATTCACTGCTCCATTAAAAATCCCTCAATCTCCTCAACGGTACTGCGCGCCGTACGGGTGACACCGATCAGTGTCGCGGATGCGGCGCCTGTCCAGTCTCCGTAACCCACCAACCACAAGCGCGGCTCCTGGATCGAACGCGTGCCTTCGACGGCCACACGCCCGTCGGCGGTACAGACGCCCAGTGACTCCAGATAGCCGAGGGCAGGGCGGAAACCGGTGCACCAGATCACCGCATCGACCGGTGTTTGCGAGCCATCAGCCCACGTCACGCCGGTTTCGGTGAAGCCCAGGAAAGGTCGAACCGCGTGCAGTACGCCGCGCTCCCGGGCTTCTACGACTGGCGGCACCATCACAATGTCACCCAAGCCACCCACCGGTTGCTCCACGACGATGCCCGCGAGTTGGGCTTTCCAGCGTTCTGTGGCGCGCTCGAACAGCACCCGTCCATCGACGTCATCAGCCAGAAATTGCGGGGGCTGCGGGGTGATCCATGTGGCGTCGGCCACCAGGGACACTTCCGCGAGGATCTGTGCGCCGGAGTTGCCACCACCCACCACCAGAACTTTTTTTCCGGCGAATGGCTTGGCGTCAACGTAGTGAGCCGAATGCAGTTGTTGGCCGGTAAAGGTCTCACTGCCGGGGTAATGTGGCACGTAGGGATGACGCCAGGTGCCCGTTGCGCTGACGACCGCGCGCGCCAGCCAACTGCGGCCCTGGGCCTTTACGTGGAGGCGATCGGCCCAGCGCTCAACGGCGTTTACCCAAAAGGGGCGTTCGGTAGGGAATTGGTAGCGTTGCTCATACTGGCGCAGATAATCCAGTACGTGGTCGCGGCTCGGATAACCGTCCGTGACCGGCGGCATCATCCAGCCAGCGATGGAACTCCAGGTCGAGGGTGAAAACAGTCGTAACGAGTCCCAGCCATGCCGCCAGGCGCCGCCCGGCGCGTCTTCAGCGTCGATGATGACAAAGGAACGTCCGGTTCGGCGCAGAAAGTAAGCGACGGCAAGTGCGGACTGGCCTCCGCCGATAATCGCGACATCCACTTCAGGGCGGTTGGCAAGCATGTGCAATCCTCAAGTCGGCGAGAGTCTGGCTACGTTAACCCATCCGAATCGCGGTGTTGTTGACGTTTCTCAAGGGATGCGCACTTCAGACCTCAAATCCGCACGAAAAACAGTCAAAAACCCGATCAGGTGCAGCTTAACCCCCGGCTCACGGGCACTTAACAAAACCTGGCACGCTCTTTGATATAACTTCGGCACCCACCGGGCGATTTCGCCTCCCGGGCACCTTAAATTTATCCGCAAGGAGAGCATCCCATGGCAACACCAGCGTACATGTCGGTTACCGGCGAAAAACAAGGCCTGATCACTGCCGGCGCCTTCACCGCCGACTCCGTTGGCAACACCTACCAGGAAGGCCACGAAGACCAGGTCATGGTTCAGGCGTTCAGCCACGACGTGATCATCCCGCGTGACCCACAATCCGGTCAGCCAACCGGTCAGCGCGTTCACA
>NZ_CAXAPL010000068.1:0-17797 GCF_963970845.1 Pseudomonas sp. RA_105y_Pfl2_P56 | reverse complement strand
CATCCCGAACTCAGCAGTGAAACGATGCATCGCCGATGGTAGTGTGGGGTTTCCCCATGTGAGAGTAGGTCATCGTCAAGATTAAATTCCGAAACCCCAATTGCGAAAGCAGTTGGGGTTTTGTTTTAGTAGAAGTACCGATTTTTGCTGGCTCGTTACCGTGTTGACGGGCCAGATACAGAATTTCTTGACGACCATAGAGCGTTGGAACCACCTGATCCCATCCCGAACTCAGCAGTGAAACGATGCATCGCCGATGGTAGTGTGGGGTTTCCCCATGTGAGAGTAGGTCATCGTCAAGATTGAATTCCGAGACCCCTGTCTGCTAACGCAGTCAGGGGTTTTCTCGTTCAGGGCTTACTGCTTTATGAGCCTTGCTGATGTATCGAACCTGCCATTTGCGCCACCTGGTATAACGCTAGTCACTGGCGCCCCCCCCAATCAAAACACCGAACACTGCAATCATCATTTGTTCAGTGTGCCTGGCGCTCGAGTAGTGGTCAGAAAACCTTCCGCGACACAGGCTCTGGATCACCGTTCGGCGGGAATCTGGCAGAAGTGACGTCCATTTCGTGCAAAGCCCTAAGATTTCTGCGAAACGTGCCGACAGACTGGTGAGACATGCGTGCACCAAAGTAGAGCAGACAGTAGAACGCTGCTTACGCTGTTACATGGAATGTTGCATCCCGGAACGCATCCCCACATTTGTCATAAGAAGTCCCATGAAATGAATCTCAAGTTCAGCCATAAAATCCTGCTGGCCGCCTCGGGCGTCGTGGTCCTGGCGTTCGCGCTGTTCACCCTCTATAACGACTATCTTCAGCGAAATACCATTCGCCAGAACCTGCAGTCTTCCGTGCAGCAAGCGGGCGATCTGACTGCCAGCAGCGTGCAGAACTGGATGAGCGGGCGGATTCTGGTTCTGGAGAACCTCGCGCAGAACGTTGCCCATCAGGGCAAGGACGCTGATTTTTCGGGGCTGGTTGATCAACCGGCCTTCACCTCTAACTTCCAGTTCACCTATGTCGGTCAGGCCAACGGTGTGTTCACTCAACGCCCTGACGCGAAGATGCCGGACAGTTACGATCCGCGGCAGCGCCCCTGGTACAAGCAAGCAGTGGTCGCCGACAAAACCATGCTGACGCCGCCCTATATGGCCGCCGTCGGCGGTCTGGTGGTGACCATCGCCATGCCGGTGAAAAAGAACGGTGAACTGCTCGGCGTGGTCGGTGGTGATCTGAGTCTGGAAACCTTGGTGAAGATCATCAACTCGGTGGACTTCGGTGGTTTGGGTCATGCGTTCCTGGTCAGCGCCGACGGTCAGGTGATCGTCAGCCCGGATAAAGATCAGGTGATGAAGAACCTCAAGGACATCTACCCCAACTCCAGCGTGCGCATCGAGAAGGGCAACCAGAACGTGGTGCTCAACGGCCAGGAACGCATCCTGTCGTTCACCCCGGTCAATGATCTGCCGAATGCCGAGTGGTACATCGGTCTGTCGATCGATCACGACAAAGCCTACGCCGCACTCAGCCAGTTCCGTACTTCGGCGTTGATCGCGATGTTCGTTGCCGTGGGTGCCATTGCTCTTCTGCTGAGCCTTTTGATCAACGTGTTGATGCGCCCGCTGACCACCATGGGCCGTGCAATGCAGGACATCGCCCAGGGCGAAGGCGATTTGACCCGGCGTCTGGTGGTCGAGAGCAAAGATGAATTCGGTGAACTGGGCAGTGCCTTCAACCAGTTCGTGGAGCGGATTCACGCGTCGATTTCCGAAGTGTCTTCGGCCACTCGCCATGTGCATGATCTGTCGCAACGGGTGATGGCATCGTCCAATGCCTCGATTGTCGGCTCCGATGAGCAGAGTGCGCGTACCAACAGCGTGGCCGCGGCGATTAACGAGTTGGGCGCCGCCACGCAGGAAATCGCCCGTAACGCCGCCGACGCCTCGCAGCACGCCAGCGGTGCCAGCGAGCAGGCTGATGATGGCCGTCAAGTGGTGGAGCAAACCATTCTGGCAATGACAGAGTTGTCGCAGAAGATCAGCCTGTCGTGCACTCAGATCGAAACCCTGAATGCCAGCACCGACAACATCGGCCACATCCTCGATGTGATCAAAGGCATATCGCAGCAGACTAATTTGCTGGCGCTCAATGCCGCCATCGAAGCGGCGCGTGCCGGTGAAGCCGGTCGTGGTTTTGCGGTAGTGGCGGACGAAGTGCGTAACCTTGCCCATCGCACTCAGGAATCGGCGGAAGAGATCCACAAGATGATCACTTCCCTGCAGGTCGGTTCGCGTGAAGCGGTGAGCACCATGAACGCCAGTCAGGCGTCCAGCGAGCAGAGTGTTGAAGTGGCCAACCAGGCCGGTCTGCGCCTGGTCAGCGTCACCCAGCGTATCGGTGAAATCGACGGTATGAACCAGTCAGTGGCCGCCGCCACCGAAGAGCAGACCGCGGTGGTGGAAACCCTCAACGTCGACGTTAACCAGATCAACCTGTTGAATCAGCAGAGCGTGGCCAACCTCAACGAGACGTTGAAGGATTGTGATGCGTTGTCGCAGCAGGCGAACCGGTTGAAGCAGTTGGTCGACAGTTTCAAAATCTGACCTGAAGTCAGATCGCGTTATCGTTCTTCGCGAGCAAGCCCGCTTCCACAGTTTTTGGCGCACACAATATTTGTGTAAGACCAAGATCCTGTGGACGCGGGCTTGCTCGCGATAGCGGTAGTTCAGTCACCGCTAAACCAAAGCCTTAAACAAACAGCTTCAAAACATTCCCCATCGCATCATCGGCAAACCCCTGCACAAACTCCTTGAACCCCGGCAGGGCTTCGGCCCCCCCACTGGCAGGCTCGGCAATGATCGTCCAGGTCGCCCGCGACTTGCCTTCGCCCAGCGATTCCACATTCATCGCTGCCCACAGATTGGCCACGCCCAAGGTGTTGTAGATCGTCGTCCAGGTCATGCACCGTGCCTGTTCATCGCGGGAGTTGAGTTGTTCAACCACCACGTTGCCATCCTTGAAGCATTTCTTGCGCAGCGAAGCCACGCCCTCGCCGGTCATTTCGATGTGCGACAGCGCCGGAATGAACCGGTCGAAACCGCCGAAGTTGCCGACCACCGCCCAGACGTGTGCAGCGTCGGCCGGCACTTCCACTGAAGAGACGACGTGGCAGCCGTGCGGGTTTTTGATCAGGGTGTCCGGTTGCAGAGTGCTCATGGTGTTGCTCCTTTTTGATGAACTAGATGAAGTTGATTTCTTTCAGGTAATCGCAGCCGCGACGCAGCAGCGCCGGGGATTTTTCCGGGTAGTGCGCGCCCATTTGCTGCACGCCGGCCTCGGCGTTGGCATGGCCGATCAGGGAGATGTCGCCGATGTCTTCCTCGAAGCCGTTGAGGTAGAAACCGAGCACACCGAACAGCGCGTTGTCGGCATCGACTCGCCCCAGTTGCTGCTGCCAGTCCGCGACGCTGACCAGCGAGAACTCATTGCCGGTTTCGCGAAACGAATCGACATAGGCGTCCCAGCTCAAAGGCTCGGGGTTGTGCAGGTTGAACACCGCGCGCTGCGCCGAATAACGGCTGGCGTGGAAGGCGATGAAACGGGCGAGAAAGTCCACCGGCATCAAGTCGAAATTCAGCGCGAAGGCCGGCACCTGACCGAGTTGGAGTGAGCCTTTGAGCATCAGCATCAAGCGGTTTTTGTGCGGCTGGCAGACACCGCTCAGGCTGTTGAAGCTGATATTGCCGGGGCGATACAGATTGACCTGAACCCCGAGCGTGCGCGCCCGTTCGAGGATACGTTCACCGACCCATTTCGACAGGTTGTAGCCGTTGCGAATGTAGATCGGTGGCGTTGGCGCGGCGGGCAGTTCCAGGACCCGGCCGGCGTCATCGACCGTGCTTGAGGCCGACAGCGTCGAGACGAAATTGAAGATCTTTTTGCTGCGCCCCTCACACAGGCGCAGCAAGGCGAAAATCGGCTCGACGTTGTCCGCCGCCAGCGACTCGTAATCGAGTACGTGATTGACGTTGGCGGCGTTGTGCACCAGTGCGCCGAACTCGCGATCAAGGCGTTGATAATCGTCGTCAGCCAATCCCAGTTGCGGTCGAGAGATATCTGCCGCGTAGACGCGCACTCGACTCAGATCCAGGTGTTCGAGACGGTTCTCGCGCAACGATTGTGCAAAGCGCTGCTCCGCCGTTAACCCGCCGCCATCACGCACCAGACACGCCACTTCGCTCGCGCCCCAACCGAGCAGCGCCTCGACAATATGTACGCCGACGAAACTGTTGGCGCCGGTGACGATCACCTTGTGCACATCGCCCATGCGGCTGATCGGCAATGGCTCGATCTCCAGCGCTCGTTCGGCATCGGCCATGGCCAGAGCGCTGAGCACGGTGCTGGCATCGCTGCCACGCACCAGCGTCGCCAGTTTGATGATGGTTGGCCGTTCGATGAAGCGGTTGATCGAGATGCTGCGGCCGAACTCCTCACGCAAGCGCAGCAACATCCGCGAAAGCAAAATCGAGTGCCCACCGAGATTGAAGAAGCTTTCGTCGGTGCAAATATCACCGGGCGGCAGCTCCAGCAGTTGCGCCCAGATCTCCAGCAGCAGGGCTTCGTCGGCATTCGCCGGCAGGCATTTCGGGCCGCTGTCCTGGACGCTCACCGGCAGATCGAGCAGCGCTTTGCGGTCGACCTTGCCGTTGCTGGCGAACGGCATGCTCGGCAGCTCAGTCCACGCCACCGGTTGCATGTAGTCGGGCAGAAACTGCTGGGCGTGGGCCTTCAGCGCTTCACGTGCGGCGTCCGATTGAGGCTGGGCGAGAAACGCCAGAATCCGCCGCTGACTGTCGATCACCACGGCGATTTGTCGGTACAGCTGACTCTCGCGCAGGCAACGTTCGATCTCTTCCGGCTCGACCCGGAAACCGCGGATCTTCACTTGATTGTCGCGCCGCCCGCACAGCTCGATACCGTGCTCGCCCCACTTGGCCATGTCGCCGCTGCGGTAGGCGCGCAACGGCTGGCCATCCGGCAGATTCAGGGTCAAGTAGCGCTCGGCAGTCTGCTCTGGATTGTTCAGGTAACCGAGGCAGACGCCGGGACCGACGATGAACAGTTCGCCCACGGTGTGCTCGGCCACCGGTTGCAGATCGTCATCAAGAATCAGCACTTGGCTATTGGCGATCGGTGCGCCGAGGGTTCGATTGCTGTCGCCGGGTTTGAGCTGGCGAGCGGTGATCAGCACGGTGGCTTCGGTGGGGCCATAGAGATTGTGCAGTGTGCCCTGGCGGGTCAGTTGCTCGATGACGAACGGCTCACAGACATCGCCGCCGGTCATCACCTGCTGCACGCTTTGCAGTTGCTCCAGCGGCAGGATGCTCAGTAGCGCCGGCGGCAGAAACGCGTGGGTCAGTTGCCGACGACGGATGAGTGCGACCAGTTGCAGCGGATCACGCCGTTGCGTGTCATTGGGCACCACCAGTTCGGCGCCTTCGAGCAGGGTCGGGAAAATATCGATCAGCGAGGAATCGAAGCTCAGCGAAGAAAACTGCAACACCCGACTCTCGGCCTGCAGTTGCGTGTAGTCGGCGTACCACGCGGTGAAGTGCGCGAGATTCGCCTGACTGAGCAGCACACCCTTCGGATGCCCGGTGGTCCCCGAGGTGTAGAGCGCCATGCACGGTGCGTCGAGTTCCGGGCGCTGGCGCATCAGGGGGCGACCGAGATCGGCGTCTGTACTGTCGATATGGCTGACATTCAGCCCCGGCATGGTTTCGCTCAGCGGATGTTCACCGTCATGCAACAACAGCAAGGCACCCGCGTTTTCCAGGATGTATTGCTGGCGCTGCAACGGATGGCTCGGCTCCAGCGGCAAGTACACCGCGCCGCTGCCGAGAATCGCCAGTATCGAGGCAAACAGTGCAGGGCTTTTCGGCAGGCAAATGCCGACCACCCACGGTTGCGGATGCTGGTCGAGCAGCGGCTGCAAGCGCTGTTGAATCGCCCGGCTGTGAGCGTGCAACTGACGGTAGCTGATCGACTGCTCGGCGACGTGTAGCGCCGGGCGTTCGGCGTGGCGGATCAGGCTCTGTTGCAGGCCTTCGATCAGCGGAGTCTGTGCCTGTTGCAGCAGCGCCGGGTGCGCTGTGGCGTTGAGGCGATGAACGTAGGCCAGGCTGTCGAGGAACAGCAGGTTTTGCACCTGTTCAAAGTCTGGCGCAGCAACACACGCAACCTGTTGGAAATATGACTCATCACGGGAGAAGCGGCTGACCAGCAATGCCACCTCGTCGACCACATGCGCCAGGGCCCTTTGGCGCAGTGATTGGCCATTGCCTGAAGGCTCATCCGCTATCGGCGTGCGGCTGATCAGTGACGAGCCGAGAAAGCACAGCAGGTCGAGTGTCGGCAAACCTGCACTGCCTTGTGCATCGACACCCAGGCGCAGATGCAGGTGTGGAATGGCGCAGAGATCGCCGGCTGCAATGAAGCCATCGTCGATGATCAAATCCACCGTCGATTTCGCTGCGCCGTTGCGCCGCAATGTATGCCCGTGTTGTTCAAGCTCCACCGCCAGGTCAGCCATGGCCTGGCTTGTGCCAATCAGCAAAATGTCGAGACGTTTCATGTCGGCCTCCTCTTCAAACCAGATAGTCGTGCAGGGCGTGCTGGACACACGGCGTGTCGAGCAGCGAGCTGTTGTGGAAGAACTTCACGATGTTGCCGACCAAGGGGTGGTGGCGGTTGATCGGAAAGGCCAGTCCGGCCATTTCGCTCTTGAGCGAGTGGCGCGTGGCGTCGTTGACCGGCAGTGCATCGATCAGGCGCAGGTCGAAGGATTTCTGGATGTCGTTGGTCAGGTAATGTTCGATGAACACCGGCAGAATCTGCGCGATGGTTTCGCGATCTGCCTGGCCTGCGGTGTGCCAATAGATGCGCACCATCCGCGCCCAGAAACTTGAATGGCGACCCTCGTCGAGCAAGTGGTCGGCCATCAGGCCCTTGATCGATGGCTTGACCGTGTCGTCCCGGGCGAACGCCGCGACGTCACCGGTCACGGTGTTTTCCGCGATGGCCACGCAGATCAATTCCACGGCGCTGCGCAGGTGCTCAGGTGCCAGCGCAACGGCAGCCGGAATCGCCCGACTCAGCTCGATTTCATCGGGCAACTGAATCGGCTCGATGCCGGTCATGGCCACCGTTTGCTGCATGAAATCCATCGCCACCAGTGCGTGGTAATCCTCGTCCACCACCACGGTCATCGCGTCGTAACGACAGGCATACGGGAAGGGCACGGCGAAACGGTTCTTGGCGATGCTGCGGGCGGTCTTGTCGACGATTTCGGTTTCGAAGATCACCACGTCGTTGATGAACTTGTACAGCGTCTGCACCAAGGCGAAATCACGCTGTTGCGGACATTCGCGCAGGAAGGTGTCGCAGAGCACCAGCGGTTGGCGGCTGAGCGGATAGATCAGGCGCTGGTCGTCCTCCAGTACCCGTCGCGGGCGGGTCCGGATGGTTGCGCGGCTCTCCCACGCCTCGGCGAAAGATTGGTAATCGGCGGCATTCATCGGGCCACCTCCGCCAACGGTTCACGCATGCTCAGGCGCAGGCCGTCCCACAGTGCGATGCGGCTTTCGACGGCGGCAATGGCGCTGGCGTAAACCTCGCTTTCTCGCTGCGGGTCGCCGTCGACGAGCCTTTCAAGAAGCTGTTCCGCCGCCGGGCCGTGATCCTCGGAGTCGACTTCGATGTGCCGCTCCAGGTAGTAGCGGAAGGTCGGCGCCTGTTCGATGCCGATGCCCCAGTCATCGAGGATGCGCTGGAACATGGTCGGGATCACACTTTCGCGGCCATGCAGAAACGCAGCGGCCACGCTGTGTCCCGGCGCATGCAGGGCAATGCGTAACGTGTCGCGGACAAACTGCGCGGCGGCCGGATCGATCTCGATGCTCTGCAGTGCCACGTCATAGCTCACGCCTTCTTGCTGCAGCGCGACGAAGCGTTCCACAGCCGAGGTACTCGCACCGACTTCGCGCATCGCATCCAGATACAACTCGAAATGGCTGTAATGACCATGGCTCAGGCAGTCGTCGGATTCTTCACCGAGGACAATTTCATTGATCAGACGTGCGGCATGGGGATCACGCGGTGGCAGCCAGGGCAGACGGGTGCAAGTCAGTTCCTGTTGCAGGCGTTTGGTCAGCGACATGAAATCCCACACGGCAAACACATGGGTTTCCATGAAACGTTGCAAGGTACTCAATGAGTCGATTTCGCCAAAGATGGGGTGAACGCTAAGTTCGGCTTTCTTCTGGGCAAGTTGGTGCTTTATTTGAGACATGACGGGCCTTTATCCTTGATGTGAAATGGGACAGCTCTTTCAACTGCGCAATCAATGGAACAGCGGCTTGTTATTCTTTTTCCAGGCGTACGGCAGCCTCATACAAATCAATGAAGTTGGATTGATGTATGTCTAGAACTGCGCGGCAGCCGGACTGGGCGTTGCCATCCCTTTACTTGTAAGGTTGGTCTGCGCCCCACTGGTGCGGGAAGTTCAAGCTCGGCGAGGAAAAACTAATACAACGCCAAACAAATTAACAAGTCTAATTTTAATTATTTTTAGTTGTCGTTTTTTCAAGTATGAGTGTGCCCGATAAAACTATTTGAATAAGTTTTATTGGGGCGAAGTTGCTCCTTTCGGACAATAAAGGCCAAAATGAAATGTACAGAGTGAATGCCTCACTCGAAGCAACTTTGTGATGAAGAGATTTAAGTTATTTGAAGGGATGAAAGTGGGCGATGACGGGCGCCGATTCTTTCCTTTTCCCGTGACAAGGCTCCTTCCGTAGGTTCCTGTTGCGGGGACTGCGCCGGCGGTGCGGTGCGTCGCCCGTTCTTTTTGGGTTGGCCGTTCAAGAGTGAGGGTAAATGGCCGCCACGGCTATTACCGATTCTTCACCGCAGGGG
The DNA here is from genome assembly GCF_963970845.1 of Pseudomonas sp. RA_105y_Pfl2_P56. NCBI lineage: Bacteria > Pseudomonadati > Pseudomonadota > Gammaproteobacteria > Pseudomonadales > Pseudomonadaceae > Pseudomonas > Pseudomonas sp. RA_105y_Pfl2_P56. The sequence goes on along the minus strand of NZ_CAXAPL010000068.1, from coordinate 8,816 downwards.
TGCAAGTTTCGGGCTGATTGACGCAGGGAGGTTAGAGCGAAGGGGTATGGATGCCAGCGTATTTGTGGCCGGTGCGCGGAGGATTTGTAAGCGGGTTATTCGCCGGGCAGACCTGCAAGTCTGAGCCCGGCGTGCAGGGATCAACGTGTGGCTTTGCGGTTTTGCGCGGCAGAACTGGCGAGATACTCGGTGATGACATCGACACCACGGTTGAGGTGCTGTTCGAGCAGAGCGATCGAGCGTTCGACATCACGCTCGATCACCGCTTGCAGCATGGCGCGATGGTCGTCCTGAGACAGTTTGCCCAGGCCCATGGCGTCGAGGTTGAAACGCAGGAAGCGCTCCTCTTCGTTGAGCCCGTCCTCCACCAGACGCAACAGCCGCTGGTTGGGCGCCTTGCAGTACAACGCCATGTGGAACAGGCGGTTGAGCTGGCCGATTTCCGTGTAATCGTGTTGAGCCTCTAACGCTTCGATGTAACGGGCTGCCTGTGCGTGATCAGCGTCGGTCAGCAGTGGAATCGACTGACGCATGGCTTCGGACTCGAGCAGAATGCGCAACTCGTAGGTTTGCGCGGCATCACCCTGAATCAGCGGGGCCACCACGGCACCTTTGTGCGTGGTAACGCTCAGCAGTGCCTGCGCCTCGAGCTGGCGCAAAGCTTCGCGCACCGGCATGCGGCTGACACCGAACAGATCAGCGAGATCCTGCTGGCGTAGGGCTGTGCCACACGGTAGACGACCATCAAGGATGGCGGCACGCAGGGTTTCTTCGATCGTCGAGCGAGCCAAGTGAGCGGGAATCGGCCCATCGACTTTGATGCTCTGCAGCGGTTTGGGCTTCTGAGTCACGACTACGCACCCTGTATGTCGACTGAATTTGGATCCAAATGACACTAGAGATTGCTCTACAGGTTGTCAAACCGTGTAGAGGATCTCCGTCACATTTGAAGTTTAGCGCGTCGTGGATGATCTCATGGTGCCATTGTTTTTTCCCCGGCTAAGCTTCACCATCAAACGCTTTCATTCCTGCCTCCTGGAAACCTGCTGTGGCGGTACGTTTCGTGATCCCCCGCACGTTGCGCTGGTTAGGCTGCGCACTGCTGCTGGCCGGCCTCATGCTGGGCGGTCTGCATGCCGATTGGGATTTTTCGGCGATCAGCCGCAAGGCTACGGCACTCTATGGACCGCTGGGCGCAGGGCAGCAGCGGATTGATGCCTGGCAAAATCTGCTGGCGACGCAGAAACAGGTCAGCGAAATGGACAAGCTCAAGGTGGTGAACCTGTTTTTCAACAAACAGGTGCGCTATGTCGAAGACATCGACCTGTGGCACGAGGTCGACTATTGGGAAACCCCGATTGAGGCGCTGTGGAAGGGCGCCGGCGATTGTGAAGACTACGCGATCGCCAAGTATTTCAGTCTGCGCCACCTGGGCGTTTCCAGCGACAAGCTGCGCATCACTTACGTCAAGGCACTGCGCCAGAACCGCGCGCACATGGTGCTGACTTACTATTCCACGCCCGACGCCATGCCGCTGGTGCTCGACAGTCTGATCGATTCGATCCAGCCTGCGTCCCAACGGACCGATTTGCTGCCGGTCTATTCTTTCAATGCCGAAGGTCTGTATTTGCCGGGGGCCAAGGGCAACAAAAAGGTCGGCGACACCAAACGCCTGTCGCGCTGGCAGGATGTGCTGAAAAAAATGCAGGCCGAAGGTTTCCCGGTCGAAACGATTAACTAGGAGCACGCGCTCAGATGTCTTTGTTCAAACAGCTGTTGATCGCTATCTGTCTGTTCCTGGTGGTCGCCTTCACCGGCAGCTTCATGGTCAGTCTGGAGAGCTCGCGCACCCAGTACGTCAACCAGTTGCGCTCCCACGCTCAGGACGCGGCGACGGCGCTGGCGTTGTCATTGACGCCTAATATCGACGATCCGGCGATGGTCGAGTTGCTGGTCAGTTCGATTTTCGACAGCGGCTATTACGCGAGCATCCGCGTGGTTGATCTGAAGACCGACAAGACCATCGTTGAGCGCAGCGGCATCCCTGCCGTTACCAACGTGCCCGATTGGTTCGTCAAACTGATTGGTCTGGAGCCCGCTGGCGGTGATGCGCTGGTCAGTCGTGGTTGGGAGCAGGCGGCAAGAGTTGAAGTGGTCAGTCACCCGATGTTCGCCCTCGCCAAGCTGTGGCAGAGCGCGCTGGGCAGTCTTGGCTGGTTGCTGATCTGCGGTGCCGTCAGTGCCGTACTCGGCGCGCTGTTGCTGCGCCGGCAATTGAAACCGCTGGATTACATGGTCCAGCAGTCCCATGCGATTGCCCGGCGCGAATTTCTCATCCTGCCGCAGCTACCGCGCACACCCGAGTTGCGGCGCGTGGTGCTGGCCATGAACCAGATGGTCGAGAAGCTCAAGGCGCTGTTTCAGGAACAGGCCGAGCGCAGTGAAAAACTGCGTGCAGAGTCCTATCAGGACAACCTCACGGGGCTGGCCAACCGGCGCTATTTCGAGATGCAGTTGAACAATCGGGTGAGTAACCCGGAGCAGGCCAGCTCCGGTTACTTGCTGTTATTGCGGGTCAAGGACCTGGCCGGGCTGAATCAGCGCCTTGGCGGCCAGCGCACTGATGAGTTGCTGAAAGCGGTTGGCGAGCAACTCTCCCGCGAGTGCGCCAGATACCCGGAAACCCAGAACCTCGTCACCCGCATTCGCGGCGGTGAATTCGCCGTGCTGGCGCCGGGGCTGGTCCGTGAGGAAGCGCTGCAACTGGCGCAAAGCCTTGATGCCGCGCTGGGCAGCTTGCATACCACGGGGGCTACCGATGTCGCGGCGGTGGCGTCGATTGGTCTGGCGCCGTTTGCCCACGGCGATTCGCCGCAAGCCGTGCTCAGCCTTGGCGATCAGGCGCTGGCGCAGGCCGAGGGGCAGGGCGAGCAGAACTGGGCGTGTATCGATCACAGCTTCACGGCTGACGTTGGCGACGATCACCACGCCTGGCACCGTTTGCTCGATCAGGCATTGAATCAGCGGCGTTTCGAGCTGTTCTTCCAACCGGTAGTGGCCGCTGAAGACACGCAGTTTGTGCTGCACTACAAAGTGCTGTCGCGGTTGCTTGATGATCAGGGGCAGACTATTGCGGCCGGGCGTTTCCTGCCGTGGCTGGAGCGTTTTGGCTGGACCGCGCGACTGGATCGCCTGATGCTCGAACGCGTGCTTGAGCAGATGATGGAGCATGAGGATTCGCTGGCGCTGAACCTGTCGTCCGCGACGTTGGCCGATCCGCAGGCGTTGAACAAAGTCTTCGAGATTTTACGGGCTCATTCCAATCTGGGGGAGCGTCTGACCCTGGAAATAGGCGAAGAGCAATTGCCGGAGCAAGCCGTACTGGAACAGTTGACCCGGCGTCTGCGCGAGCTTGGTTTCTCCTTGAGTCTGCAGCGTTTCGGCGGGCGCTTCAGCATGATCGGCAACCTGGCGCGGCTGGGGCTGGCGTACTTGAAGATCGATGGCAGCTACATTCGTGCGATCGATCAGGAGAGTGACAAGCGCTTGTTCATCGAGGCGATCCAGCGTGCGGCGCACAGCATTGATCTGCCGCTGATTGCCGAGCGTGTGGAGACTGAAGGGGAGTTGGCGGTGATTCGCGAGATGGGGCTGTATGGGGTACAGGGGCAGTTTTTGGGTGAGCCCAAGCCTTGGCGGTGATCTTTTAGTTTGGCGGCGTCACGGATGCCGCTTTCGCGAGCAAGCCCGCCCCCACGGGGGATTTGAGTTGTTGACCCGTTCCCCTGTGGGAGCGGGTTTGCTCGCGGATGGGCCTGAAGATTGAGTCTTCAGATCAACCCGCCCTCATCCTCGTCAATCAACTGACTCAACCCGCCCAACGCCTCACGCGCCTGGGTCCGGTCCATCAGTTTGGCCTGGGCCGCCGGGGGCAGGTCGGTGACGCGGATCACGCCTTTCTGGGTCAGCACCTGAATCAGGTCGTCGAGTACCCGAATCATTTCAAAGTCGCTCTGCTTGAGCTGTTTGAGGCTGTTTTCCACGGCTTCGTTGGCGTACCACGCCTGGATTTCGTGGTGGTCGGCGGGCAGCGTTTCCGTGGCCTCGGCGTAGGCCGTGGCTTCCACGCGAATCAACTGGCCTTGCGCATCGCGTTGCACGTAAAACATTGAGCATCCCTCAGAAATGAACCCGCGTCATGCTGTCAGCAGCATAGCCAACCGCACGCGAGTATGCGGTGCGGCGACGCAATCGTCACCGGTCCGGACAGCACAAACGTGACGGCCGCCCCATTGGGGCGGCCGTTTTGTTCACGGATCAGCTGTTGTTGTGGTCGACTTTGATGGTCGGATCGCTACCGGCAATCAGGTTGTGAATGTTGGCGCTGGACCAGTTGTTGCCTTCCAGTTTGATCGTCACGTCCGGCGTTGCGGCGGCTGTATCGCCCGAGTTGAACTTGCCGCCCGAGCTGACTTGCAGCGACGACACGCCATCGACCGTGGTGATCTTCAGGAAGTTGTCGATGGTGCTGCCGGTTTCGCCCTGCAACAGGTCACGCAGGTCGATGCGGTCACCTTCGCTGGCCTTGAAGTCCTTGATCACGTCGTTGCCGGTGTCGCCCGCCTTCCAGACGAAGGTGTCGGCACCGGAACCACCGATCAGGATGTCGTTGCCCTGCCCACCGATCAGCGTGTCGTTGCCGGTGCCACCGAGCAGGATGTCATTGCCTTTACCGCCGTCGAGCAAGTCGTTGCCGCCCGAGCCGAACAGAATGTCATTGCCCGCGCCGCCCAGCAGGGTGTCGTTGCCGTCATGCGCACCGGACACATCGAACGCCTGATAGTGCTCGGTGATGTACTGGTGCACATTGCTGGTGGTGACTTTGCTGACGTCGACGCCGGTTTCCTTGGCTACGAACGCCTGCATCGCCTGATAACCCTCGCCGGCAATGCCGTTGAAACTCACCAGATCGCCGAACAGGATGTCGTTGCCGTTGCCGCCGCTGACAGTGTCGTTGCCCGGCATCGTCGCTTCGGTGTGGCCGATGATCGAGTTGGCCAGGTCCTTCGGATCGATGTTGGTTTGCGGCGTGTGGTCTGAGTCGTACGGCTTCAGATCGTTGAGGCTGACGCCGGTGTTGATACCGATGGCCTCGACGTTCGACAGACCGCTGAGCAGCGTGAAGCTACTGTTGGAGTTGCTGGTGGTCGACGAGTCGGTGCTGTTGCCGGTGCCGGCCAGGCTCGACAGCTCATAGGTACCGTCGCCCTGAGCGTGAATAGTGCCCAGACTGCTCCAGTTCCAACTGCCATTCTTGTACGTCTGCAATACCACGCTGCCGGCGCTGTTGATGCTCAGGTAGTGGGTGTTATCGATGTAAGTGCTGAAGGTGTCGCCCAGCTTGTAGTTGCTGGTCGTCACCACGCTGTCGAGCTTAACGCTGCCATACAGCGTCGGGTTGGTCTGCTCGCCGTTCTGATAGTAGGTCGGCTGGCCATCGGTGATGAAGTACGTGAGGTTTTTCGCCCCGGTGTTGGCCACCGCTTCAGCGCTCTGGAAGAAGTTGGCCGTGGTCTTGAACACGTCCTCGTAGTTGGTGCCGCCGCCGGACGTCATCGAGTCCAGCACGGCCTTGAGCTTGGTCAGGGCGTTCGGGTCATTGAGGTTCACCGACACCGATTTGTTGACCTGGGTATCGAAGTCCACCAGGAAGATGTTCACCGTGCCCGAATTGCTGCCGCCCAGGCTTTGCTTGAGGGTGTTGAACACCGATGTCAGCGAGTCCTTGGCCGCGTTGATGGACGAGGTGCTCATACTGCCGGAGCTGTCGACCATGAATGCGATGTTGTAGTTGGTGCCCGGCACGACGGTCAGACCGCCGATGTCGGCAACGATGATGTCGTTGCCATCGGTACCGGTGACGGTGTCATCGGCCGAAGTGGCGACGATGGCGTTGTAGACCGCCGGCACCACGGTGACCGGAATGGTTGCCGTGCTGCTCGCCGAGCCGCCGACCTGTTCGGTGGACGTCGAGGTCACGGTCAGGTTGAACTGGCCGTTGTAGTACGGCGGTGGCGTGACGGTCAGGCTGCCGAGATTCCAGCCAGTGACGTTGGCATCGCCGCTGGTCGCCGTGACGGTAAAGGTATGGCCCGCGCCATCGCTGAGCACCGAGCCGACCGGTGCGCCGCTGATCTTCACGCTCAGGGTTTCCGAACCATCGGTGTCGGTCAGCGCAGTGGAGACCGCCGACAGTTTGACCGTGGTGCCTTCGGCACCAGTGTTGAGCTTGAAGCCGTCGTAATAGCCTTCGCCGTTGGTACCGTGCAGATCGGAGACGGTCACGCCGGAGTTGATCAAGTCCTGCACGCCGGTGTAGATCGGCACGCCAGCGCTGCTCAGGTCGATCGCCGTGCCGCCGTTGACCGACAGGTTGACGTCGTAGCTGCCTGGACCGTTCTGGTTGTGGTGGTAGATGTCCAGGGTGTAGTAACCGCTGGTGGTCGGGGTGAACGAACCGTTGAGGTTGCCGCCCGCGCCCCACGTCGTGGCTGCCACGTTTTTACCGCCGATGGTCACCAGCAAGCTGTCATCGCCGACACCGCTGAAGGTGTAGGTCTTGCCCGCTTCCAGATAGATCAGGCCGGATGTTTTCGAGGCGGTACCGGCGGCTACACTGCCGTCGGACTGCACATTGGTCACGGTGCCGCTGGAGTTCGGTGTGCCCGCGCCGTCGATCACGTTTTTCAACGTGGTCGAATCGGCGCCGTTGCCATTGGTGCCCAGGCCCGACAGGCCGGTCCAGACTTCCTTGATCAGCCCGGTGGACTTCACGCTGTTGTCGGCCACGCTCACGGTCGGGGCATCGGCCACCGGCGTGATGTCGATTTTTACGGTGCCGGTGTTGCCCAGCAGTTGGCCGTCGGTTGGCTGGAACTTGATCTGTGCGTAGTCCGCCTGGTTATTGCCCACACCGGTGCCGCCGTAACCGTTCACGCCCGACTCGTTGGCATCCGGCATGAAACGCAGTTTGCCAGCGTCGATGTCGGCCTTGCTGAAGGTCTGGTTGGTGGCGACGTCTTTCCAGGTCGAGCCGTCCAGATACTGCAGTTTGCCTTCACCCGGCAACTGAGTGATTTTCACGCCCAGGCTGCTGGCCGGGCTGTCGACGTCGGTGACACCAAAGGTCGACCAGCCGAGGATCAGCGGCGTGTCTTCGGTGCCGGTGACGTTGACCGGTGCCGCTACCGGCGCATCATTGACTGCCACCACGTTAACCGTGGTGGTCGCGGTGTTGGAGTAGTTGCCGCCATCGGTCACCTTCACGGTGATGATCCGCGGCACGGTGCTTGGGTCTTCACTGTTGTTGGTGAAGCTGATGTTCTTGATCGCCTGCATGTAGTCGGCCAGCGTCGCGTTGCCCGACAAGGTCAGGGTAACGGTGCCGTTGGTGCTGTTGGCATTGATGGTGATGCCGTTGACGCTGTTGCCCAGGTTCAGCGCATCGCCGTCCTGACGGTTGGTCAGAGTGACGGTCGCGCCCGTCAGCAGGGTGCTGTCCGGATCGGTGATGCTGATGTCGGTGTCGGCAATCGACACGCCCGCACCCGGAGTGTTTTCGGTGAAGGTCACCTTGTAGTCGGCACCGGTCGCGCCGCTGGAGTTGTTGGCGTCCAGATCGAGAACCGGCGGTGCATCGTTGTCGATGATCGAGGTGCTGACGCTGCCATTGGTGCTACTGACGGCGAGGTTCTCGAAGTTGCCGCCAGTGGCCGAGTCGATCTTGACCACGAAGTTCTCGGTGCCTTCGGTGATCTTGTCATCGATGGTCGCGACGTTGAACTGCGCACTGCTGGCGCCCGTCGGGATCTTCACGGTGTACACACCGGTGAAGTCCGAACCGTCGGCAGCGGTGCCGCTGTAAACGATTTTCAGGGTCACTTCAGTTTGCGCCGGGTGGGTCAGGCTGACGGTGTAGCTGGCGGTCTGGCCTTCGGTTACCGAGGTGCTGCCGGTGATGCTGACAGTGGTCGTGTCGATGGTGTCGGTAACGTTGGTCACGGCTGGTGTGTTGCTGGTCACCAGGTTTTCGAAGCTGCCGCCGCTGGTGCCGGTGATGGTTGCCTGCACGGTGCCAGCGTCTTTGTAGACGTCGTCAGCCGGCGCTGGAACAGTCACGGTGCCCGTGGTTTTGCCGGTTTCGATGGTGATCACCGAGCCGTTGCTCAGGGTCACGGTGACTGGCGAGCCAGCGGCGTTGGTCAAGGTCGCGGTGTAAACGATCGAACCGCCCTCGGCCACTGTGCCGGTCGCAGTCAGCGACAGATTGGTGGTGTCGATGGTGTCAGTCACCGTGGTGCTGACCGGGGTCTTGTCGGCTACGAGGTTTTCGTAGTTGCCGCCGGTTACGCCGGTGATCGCATTGGTCAGTGGCGCATGACCGGTCAGCGCATCGTTTGGCGCAGTCGTGGTGACAGTGCCGGTGGTTTTACCCACTTCGATGGTGATGTTCTGACCGTTGGCCAAGGTCACGACGACTGGCGAGCCGGTCACTGGCGCGCCCACGGTGGCGGTGTAAGTGACGGTGCCGCCTTCTGCTGCGGTGCCGGTGGCGCTCAGTTTCACCGACGTGGTGTCGATGGTGTCAGTGACGCTGGTCACGGCCGGAACAGTGCTCGGTACCAGGTTTTCGAAGTTGCCGCCGGTGGCAGTCGAAATGGTTGCCTCGACCTTGCCGGCATCTTTGTAAACGTCATCAGCCGGCGCTGGAACTGTCACGGTGCCAGTGGTTTTACCGGCCTCGATGGTGATCACCG
>NZ_CAXAPL010000067.1:0-18854 GCF_963970845.1 Pseudomonas sp. RA_105y_Pfl2_P56 | reverse complement strand
TGAAACGATGCATCGCCGATGGTAGTGTGGGGTTTCCCCATGTGAGAGTAGGTCATCGTCAAGATTAAATTCCGAAACCCCAATTGCGAAAGCAGTTGGGGTTTTGTTTTGCCCGCAGGAAAGTTTTTGCTTAGGCAGCGAACAAAATTGCACAGTTATTTTCATATCAGAACACTAGAATAGCCCCACCTTTTTCGGAGCCAGAGCCTTTATGTCAGAGTCGGTTGACGCTTGCGGGCTGTCAGATTTACCGCTGGAAGACTTGGTGGCCTGTCACGAGTGCGACCTGCTGATGCGCAAGCCAAGACTTGCTCACGGCGAGAAAGCGCTCTGCCCACGCTGCGGTTACGAGCTATACGCCCACCGCCATAACGTGGTGCAGCGCAGCCTTGCCTTGGTCATCGCTGCACTGTTGCTCTACATACCCGCGAACTTTTTACCCATCATGCAGCTCAATCTACTCGGGCAGTCGTCTAACGACACCGTTTGGAGTGGCGTAGTCGGTCTGTTCGAGACCGACATGCAGGGCGTATCAATTGTTGTCTTCCTGTGCAGCATGGCAATTCCGTTACTCAAGTTACTGTGCCAGTTGATGGTATTGCTGACGATCCGCTTCAATGTCGGTCGCAGTTACGGCTTGCTGCTCTACCGCATTTATCATCACCTCAGAGACTGGGGAATGCTCGAGGTTTACCTCATGGGCGTACTGGTGGCGATCGTCAAACTGGCGGATATGGCGGCCATCACCGTTGGCCTCGGCCTGGTGTGTTTCATTGCTTTGTTGTTGGTACAGGTCTGGCTGGAAGTGGTGATGTCACCGCATCAGATCTGGCAGGCGTTATCTGGAGAGGATGCTCATGCGGGCGATTGATGCAGGCATTCTGATTTGCACCGAATGCCATGAGTTGAACAGGCAAGAGGCGGACACCAATGAGCAAACCTGCACCCGCTGCGGCGCGCGGGTTCATGCTCGTCGGCCGAACAGTCTGGCCCGAACCTGGGCTTTGTTGATCACGGCCGCGATTATCTATATCCCCGCAAATGTGTTGCCGATCATGACTGTCAGTTCTTTGGGGCAGGGTGATCCGAGCACCATCATGTCGGGCGTGATTCAGTTGGTGCAGCACGGAATGATTCCGATCGCTGCGGTGGTGTTCGTCGCCAGTATTGTGGTGCCGACCTTCAAACTGGTCGGCATTGCATTGCTTCTGTTTTCGGTGCAACGACGTCAGCCGTTGTCAGCGCGCCAGCGTATCTGGATGTACCGTTTCATCGAGTTCATTGGCCGCTGGTCGATGCTCGATATTTTTGTGATCGCCATTCTCGTGGCGGTCGTCAACTTCGGCCGGCTTGCCAGTGTCGAAGCCAATCTTGGCGCCATCGCTTTCGCCACAGTGGTGATTCTGACGATGCTTGCTGCAGTAACTTTCGATCCCCGACTGATTTGGGATAACACGGAGTCGGACGACGACCATGACTGATTTGCCTGTAGCAAAAACCCGGCCGGCTTCGAACTGGTCTGCCATTTGGGTGTTGCCTCTGATTGCCCTGATCATCGGCGGCTGGCTTGGCTGGCGTGCCTACTCCGAAACCGGCATCGAGATTCAGGTGCGTTTCGAAAGCGGTGAAGGCATCCAGGCCAACAAGACCGAGGTCATGTACAAAGGCATGTCGGTTGGTAAGGTCAAGGCCCTCAAGCTTGACGATGAAGGCAACTCCAAAGGCGTGATCGCCACGATCGAGATGAACAAGGATGTTGAGCAATACCTCAAGACCAGCACCCGCTTCTGGTTGGTCAAGCCGAGCGTAACGCTGGCCGGTATCACCGGCCTGGAAACGCTGGTCTCAGGTAACTACGTCGCGATCAGTCCCGGCGAAGGCGAGCCTGAACGCAAGTTCAAGGCGCTGCCCGAAGAGCCTCCGCTGTCTGACGCCAAGCCTGGTTTGCATCTGACCATCAAGGCTGATCGACTCGGTTCGCTGAACCGCGGCAGCCCAGTGTTCTATAAGCAGATCAAGGTCGGTCAGGTCAAAAGCTACCTGCTCTCGGAAGATCAAAGTACCGTCGAACTCAAAGTCTTTATCGAGCCGACTTACGCCAAACTGGTGCGCAAACACACGCGTTTCTGGAACGCCAGCGGCATCAGCATCGACGCCAATCTGTCTGGGGTGAAAGTGCGCAGCGAATCGCTGGCCAGCATTGTCGCTGGCGGTATTGCCTTCGCCACACCGGAGAACCGCAAGGACAGTCCGCCGACTGACCCAAGCCTGCCGTTCCGTCTCTATGAGGATTTCGATGCGGCAGCCGCCGGGCTCCGGGTCAAGGTCAAACTCAGTGACTTCGAAGGCCTGCAGGCTGGACGCACGCCGGTTATGTACAAAGGCATCCAGGTTGGCAATCTGAAAGCGTTGAAAATCGACCCGGATCTGTCCAGTGCCACCGCGGAGCTGACGCTGGATCCGCTGGCCGAAGACTATCTGGTGGAGGGCACTCAATTCTGGGTGGTTAAACCGTCGATTTCCCTGGCGGGTATAACCGGGCTTGAAGCGCTGGTGAAAGGTAACTACATCGCCGTGCGCCCGGGCGACAAGGGCGGTACACCGAAACGTGAGTTCGAGGCTCGGCCGAAAGCGCCACCGCTGGATCTGCGTTCACCGGGCCTGCACTTGGTGCTCTTTACCGATACCCTGGGCTCGATCGAGGTCGGTAGCCCGATTCTGTATAAACAGGTCAAGGTCGGTTCAGTACAGAGTTATCAGTTCTCCAGAACCAGGAAGCAACTGGTGATCGGTGTTCACATCGAGAAGGAGTACGAAAATCTGGTCAACGCCTCGACCCGGTTCTGGAACGCCAGTGGCATTACGCTGACGGGCGGCTTGACCGGGGGGATTCAGGTTAAAAGTGAATCGTTGCAAAGCTTGATGGCCGGTGGCATCGCCTTTGAAACGCCAGTGGCCAAAGCGCCGTTGCACAAACGCATTCCGCGCTTCCGTCTGTTCGCCAATCATGATGAAGCCAATCAGAAAGGCGCCGTGGTGACGATCAAGGTCGAGCGCGCTGATGGTTTGCGCAGTGGTACCCCGGTTCGCTTCAAGGGGCTGGATGTCGGCAAAATCGAAAGCGTTGATCTGACCGACGATCTGCAAGCCGTTATCCTGACCGCGCGAATCACCGAAGTGCCAGAGAAGATCGCCCGCGTCGGTAGTCAGTTCTGGGTGGTAAAACCTGAACTGGGTCTGATCAAAACATCCAATCTGGAAACCCTGGTCACGGGCCAATACATCGAAGTGCAACCGGCCGCGAAGAACCTTGGCCCGCAGAAAAACTTCGTTGCACTGGCCGATCCACCGCAGGTGACCAAGCAAGAGGCGGGTCTGAGTCTGGTGTTGAGTGCTGCTCGCCGAGGTTCACTCAAGCCTGGTGTGCCGGTGACCTATCGTGAAATCACTGTGGGTAAGGTCACGGGTTACGAGCTGGGTCAGACGGCCGACCGGGTCTTGGTACACATTCTGATTGAGCCAAAGTATGCGCCTCTGGTGCGCAGCGGCAGTCGATTCTGGAACACCAGCGGGGTGGGCTTCGATATCGGCTTGTTCAAAGGTGTGACGGTACGCACGGAGTCGCTTGAGACGGTGATTCAGGGCGGGATTGCTTTCGCCACACCGGACGGTGAGCGGATGGGCAATCCGGCGCGTCCTGAGCAGACGTTCCCGCTGTTCGACAAGTTTGAGGATGAGTGGCTGACCTGGGCGCCGAAGATTTCGCTCGGTAAGTGATCAGGATTTGATCTGGCGTCTTGCCTGACAGTCACTACAAACCCCAAGCCATAAAAAAGGGCCGCGATCCAAACAGATCGCGGCCCTTTTTATTGCCTGGTGCTAAGGCCGATCAAACCGCATCCATCTGCGGTTCATCGGCTTCAACATTGAGGGTCGCCTTCACCACATCGTGACGTCGGATGTACTTCCAGTCCGCTTCGTCGATGTAGATACCGGCCGGGCCGCTGCCGCCTTCCAGGTCGATGGCGACACTGGCGCAGACTTGCGGCTTCACACTCGCCAGAATCGGCACGAAGCCCAGTTGCAGACTGGTTTCCAGCAGGGCGGCCTGGTTCTTCTCGTCGATGTCCGCCGCCTCGTCGAGGTAGTACGGCAGGCGCACGCGACCGGCCAGGTCACGATCCATCAAGTGCAGCAACAAGTACATGTTGGTCAGCGCCTTGATGGTCATGGTGGTGCCGTTGGAGGCCGCGCCGTCGATGTCGGTGTGGATCACCGGCTGACCGTTGACCTTGGTGATCTCGAACGCCAGTTCGAACAAATCCTTGAGGCCGAGCTGGTTGTGGTTCGCCGCCACCAGCCGCGCCAGGTATTCCTTGGCCTCTTCGTTCTTGTTGTCCTGCTCGGCGCTTTGGCTCAAGTCGAACACCGACAGGGTTTCGCCTTCTTCGTACTGACCGGCGCTGTGGATGATCTGGTCGATGTGCTTGAGCGCTTCCTTGTTCGGCGCCAGCACAATGCGGAAACTCTGCAGGTTGGAGACCTGACGCTTGTTGATCTCGCGGTTGAACAGTGCCAGTTGATGTTCGAGGCTGTCGTAGTCGCTGCGGATGTTGCGCAGGGTCCGGGCGATGTCGGTGACCGCCGCGCGACGGGCCTTGCCCAGGGTCAAGGCTTCGTCGGTACGGTGCGCGTAAGCGTTGATCAGCAGCGACAGACGTCGTTCCATGTCGTCTTCGCTGTCGAACTTGGCCACGCCTTTGAGGCGCACTTGTGCGTACAGCGCTTCGATCTGGCCATCGGCGCGCAGCAGGCCCTGCCAACTGTCCTGATAGTCGTTGAGCAGCGGCAACAGGTTGTCCATCGAATCGTCGACCGGATCCATGAACGGCGTACCGAACGGCAAGTCCGCCGGTAGCAACTGACGGCGACGCAGGGCGTCGTCGAGGGTGCGTTGCTTGGCTTCCATGTCAGCGATCTGCCGGCCCACCAATTGCAGCTTGGCCGACAGTTGCTGGACGCGCTCGGTGAACGCATCGCTGGAGCGCTTCAGTTCATCCTGCGCGCCTTCCATCTGTGCCAGTTGTTCGAGCTTGTCGCCTTCTTCGGCGCTCAGCGTCTGAGTGCGACGGAAGTCTTCCAGGGCTTTCTGCGCGTCCAGCACTTGCTGGTACAGCGCTTCGGTCTGGGTCTTGCTCGCGGCGCGGTCGGCGGCTACAGCCTGTTGAGTCTTGAGTTGCTTGAGCTCTTTTTCCAGACGCTCTTTCTGATCGCGCAGCGCGGCACGGTCGGCCAGTGCCTGCAGGGCCGGTGGCTCGATGTGCGAGATGTCGATCGACAGCCCCGGCACTTCGAAACGCTCGCCCTTGAAGCCATCAAGGATCAGCTCAACCGATTTGACCCACTCGCCTTCCTCGTCGAGGGTGATGCCGTGTTCGCCCAGCGGCAGGCTGAACAGTGCGCTGTTGAACAGGCGCATCAAGCGCTCGACGTCCTGCTGCGAGAATTCTTCGCGCAGGCGCGCATAGCTGTTGTTGTCGGCGTGATCGAGTTGCTGCTTCACCGACTTCAGGCGTTTTTCCAGATCGCGCAGACGCTCTTCCAGATCCTCGGCACTGAACTGACGCGATTGCGCCAAGGCTCCGGCGAGTTCATCGTGAGCGTCTTTGGCCGCGAGCAGTTGCTGCTCCAGCACTTTGACGTCGTCGACCAGGGCAAAGCGATTCTTGAGCACCGACAGCTCGCCGAGCCAGCGCTGGATGCCGGAAATCTCCCGTTCCAGACGCATCAGCTCCTGGGTGCCGCCGCGCTGATCGTTTTGCAGGCTGTCCTGCTCGCCACGGTAGTGGTCGGCCTGAATAGTCAGTTCTTCTTTGCGCGCACTGGCGTAGTCCGACCAGGTGCCGAGCAACGAATCGAGCAGCGGCGACAGGCGATGCAGTTTGCCGCGCAGCACGTCGCGCTGTTTCACGCCGTTGGCCAGGGCCTCAACCAGCGGGCCGGCGGCGACCAGCGAGTTGTAGTCCTGTTCCATGCGGCGTACATCGCGGAACGCTTCTTCGCACGCCGCGATGTAATCGACGCTGCCGGAACGCAGGCTGTGTTCAAACGCGTCGAGGAACAGTTGCTTGAGTTTGGCTGCCGTGATTTCGCGCATGTGCAGCAAGTTGATGAACAGGGCGCGGAAGGTCTTCAGGCTCTGCTCGCTGGTGGAACGCAGCGGGATCAGGGTCAGGTCCAGCGGGATCGACGTGTGACCGCCGACCAGCAAGCGGCGCAGTTCATCGGGTTTGAGTTCGTAGGCTTTCAGGCCCTCGCGCTCAAGGTTGCTGAACAGCTCCTTCTGGCGCAGGCAGGTGTCGTCTTTCTGGTAATGGGCCAGATCGAGCTTGCCGGCGTAGGCAAAGAACTGATGACCGAAACCGCCGCCCGGGCCACGACCGACGACGCCGATGACGTGTGGGCCGTGGGGCAGGTTCACTTCGACGAGGATGTAGCTGGTGTCAGAGGCGAAGTAGAAGCGGCGCGATTGCTCCAGGCTGTACTTGCCGAAACTCATGTCCGACATGCGCGCCAGAATCGGGAACTGCAAGGCGTTGATCGACGCGGATTTACCGAGGTTGTTCGCGCCATAGACCGACAGCGGTTCTTCCAGCGGAAACAGGCCGAGGCTGTAACCGGCGGTGTTCAAAAGGGCAAAGCGGCGGATGCCGTAGCGTTCCTGGCTCATGCGTCGGACTCCTGTTCTTCGGCAATGGCACGGGCCAGTGCGTCTTCTTCGCTTTCTTCGTCAAATTCGCTGAGATCGAGCGGGTCGTCGGTTTCCAGCAGTTTGGCTTCGGCGGCTTCGTCGATCAGCACCGGCGCTGGCAGCGGCAATACGCTGTGTACGCTGGCCGCCAGATCGCGGTCTTGCTGCACCGACAGGCACACATCGAGGAACCGGTGCATCGGTGGCAGGAAGCGATAGACGCCGTTTTCTTCGCCGGCGAAACCGAGCTGAGTCATGCGGCGCATGATTTTTTCTTCCAGCTCTTCAACCGTCTGCACTTCAGCCTGAATGAACAGGTCGCGGTATTTTTCCAGCAGCGACGGCAGCTCTTCGCGGCCGAGGCTGCCGCCGTCGAGCACGGCGATCGGATCTCGGCCCTGATCGGCCAGATGCTCGACGAGGATGAAGGTGAACAGCGCCAGACGCTGAGCCGTCTTGTTCACCGCCGCTGCCGCCATGTCCGGCACAAAGTAGTAGAAACCACGGGTGTCGCAGACCAGTTCAAAGCCCAGCGCCTTGAACAGCGTGCGGTACTGGTCCTGGAAGTTCGACAGTTGTGCGTACAGTTCCGGGTCGCGGCGGCTGACGTGGTAGCCCTTGAACAGTTCGCGGAAGATCGGCGCCAGTTGGGACAGTTCGGAGAGATCAAGATGCATTGGGGATGCTCGCAGAATCCTCGGCGGCGGGGTCGCGGGCCGAGAGCAGGGCGAAGGAGCGCAGGCTGACCTGGTGCTCGTGAGTGTGGTATTCGCGGCGTTCCAGACGCTCGCGCTTGAAGCGTTTTTCCCGCGACAGACGCGAGAACCAGTAGAGCAATTCGTCGGTGGCGCCGTCCGGCTCCTGCTCCAGCAGCCAGGTCATCAGATCCGGCATCGGCAAGGCTTCTTCGCAGCGGTCGACCATCTCGCGCACGGTGCGGGGCGCGCGTGGGGCTTCGCCTTTCTGGGTCTTGTGTGCCTTGGGGAAACGCGCCGGTTTTGGCTCGAAACGCGCCAACGCATAGACGTAGGCTTCGACCTGACTGGCGCTGCCGAGGAAGGTGCTTTGCGGGCGAGTAAACAGCGGCATGGCGGCTTGTGGCACAGCGTCGATGCCTTTACGGCGAATGGCCGCCAGGGCCAGCGCGGCACCACGGGTCACGGCGTTATGACGACGGGCTTCTTCACGCAACGGCAGCAGCAGTTCCCGGGCATGACGCAGGGTCAACTGGGCGCTGGTCTGCATTTCGAGGATGCGCGCGTGGGTGCGCAGCAGCATATCGTCGTCGACCAGATGGCCGAGGCGCTGTTGCTCGCTGAGCATCTTCAGCAACACGGTTTCGACCTTGCGCACGCCTTGTTCGAAGGCGCCGTCGGCGTTCACCAGGTCGATCATCGGCTCGACGTATTCGTCCCACGTTGCCAACACTTCGGCATAACGCTGACGCAACGGAATCTGACGATCGCTGGTTTTGGCTCGTTCGGCCACGGCCACCAGCGCTTGCTCGTCGTTATCGAGTTTTTTCAGGACGTCGCGCACGCGCATGTCGAGCAAGCGCAATTGGCGGGCGAGGTCGTTGCCATCACGGATGTCGAACGCGTCCTGAATGTAACCGGCCAGACGTTCGAGGTGACGCAGATAGGCTTCGATCTCCAGGCACAGGCCCAGACGGTGCTCACGGCGCAGGTAGGCGAGAAAGTCGTGAATCTGTGCGTTGAGCTCGAAACGATTCGGGCTTTTCGCCACAGGCACCAGAATGTCGAGGCGAATCCACACGTCGAGCAGGCTGGTAATGTCCTGCGGCGTGCTGTCCAGTTGTTGGGCGGCCAGTTGCGTGCGCAGTTCGTTGAGGCTCAGGGTGCCTTGGTCGAAGTGCTCGCACAGTGGCTCCAGAAGTGCCCAGTGTTCAGCGAGGGCGCGCAAGACGCGCTTGGGTTCGATCATCGGAATGGCCGGCTGGTTGGCGATTAAAAGCCGCGATTGTACTGCATCACGAAGGATGCGATTCACTCTCGGGACGGGCTGTCGCATTTTCGAAGGTAAAGAGCTCAGGCCAAGGCTATCGATCAACAGCAAGCGATCTTGAGCGAAGGGCGGTAGAATCGGCACACTTTCAGTTATCCACAAGTGGCCGACCCTTGCTTATCGAGTCCCGCCGCCGCGCCTATTTGAACGCCATGCAGGTGGTCAACTGGCTGCCGCGCACCGAACTGCCTTTCGCCGCCCCCTCGCGGCCCGAGCTGCTGGACATGCCCGAGCCTGAGATTGAGGTGCCGGTGGTGCTGGCTCCAGAGGCCGAAGTCCCGGTGCAACCGGCCTTGCGCCCCACCGAACGGCCGAAAATCGAAGTGCCGCGCCCTTCACTGGCGAGCACCCGAACCAATGCCAAACCGGTGGAAGAGGTCGACGACACCCCGGTGGTCGCCAAACCGGCGCCGGTTCCGCCACCGCGTTTCGCCCTGCAATTGCTGCGTGCCGGTCGCTGCCTGCTGTTGGTGGAGTTACCCACAGGGGAGCCG
Organism: Pseudomonas sp. RA_105y_Pfl2_P56; assembly: GCF_963970845.1. Classification (NCBI taxonomy): domain Bacteria; kingdom Pseudomonadati; phylum Pseudomonadota; class Gammaproteobacteria; order Pseudomonadales; family Pseudomonadaceae; genus Pseudomonas; species Pseudomonas sp. RA_105y_Pfl2_P56. The sequence continues at coordinate 9,584 of NZ_CAXAPL010000067.1, read as the reverse complement.
TTCCAGAGTCGCGACCCTGCGTATCTGCTGCTTAAAGACATGCTGCGCGCTGCCGGGCTGCCGGATGCGCCGCAGATCGTCGGCGAGCCGGTACGCTGGCCGTGGTTGAACCGCGGCACCCTGGATCAGGGCCCGGACGCGGCGCGTGACTTTGTGCAGGGTTTCCTCTCGGTGCAAATGGAAGCAGCGCCGTGTGCCTGCCTGTGGCTGATCGGCCTGCCGGCGGTGCGTTTTGCCGGTGAAGCGGACGCCGAAGCGTTCAATCGTGAATTGCAGATCGAAGGTCTGGGCTCGGCCTGGGCCATCCCGGGTCTGGAATTATTAATGGAAGAGCCACAGCGCAAGGCCGCTGTTTGGCAAGCCATGCGTCGGCTGATGGCGCGCTGGAAAGAATCGAATGAGTGACGCTGTAACGTTCCGCCCGATGATCGAGGCGGACCTGGATGCTGTGCTGAAGATAGAGTTCGCGGCCTACAGCCATCCGTGGACCCGCGGGATTTTTCTCGATGGCCTGGGCAAATACCAGATCTGGCTGATGTTCGAAGGTCAGCAACAGGTCGGTCATGGGGTGGTGCAGATCATTCTGGATGAGGCGCATCTGCTGAACATCACGGTCAAACCGGAGAATCAGGGCCGCGGGCTGGGCCTTGCGTTGCTTGAGTACCTGATGTCGCGGGCGTATGCGGCGTCTGCCCGAGAATGCTTCCTGGAAGTGCGCGACAGTAATCGGTCGGCGTTCAGGCTGTATGAGCGCTATGGCTTCAATGAGATTGGCCGGCGTCGGGATTACTACCCGGCGGTGGGCGGGCGTGAAGATGCTGTGGTCATGGCCTGCACTCTGGTTGACTGATCTTTTTTAAAAGCTTCGCGAGCAAGCCCGCTCCCACAGGAATAAGCATTTGAGTGTGGGAGCGGGCTTGCTCGCGAAGGCGTTCTGTCAGACGCCACCGATCAGCGGTTGCCGTCCAGCGGATCACGCCGCGCCAGTTCCGCCTCATCCAGGCCATTGCCGCCACCGATATCGTCCTCATCAACGACGCTCAAATCCCAGTCAGCCTGATGATCCTCGCCCATTTCGTCGGCGTCCCGGGCCCCGTCCTCGTGGATGAGTGTTTCCGGGCTCATGTCATCGTCTGTCGGTTCATGATCAGCGACTGAAGCGCCCGTCATACCGGCTTCACGCACGCGGTCCTCTGGTATCAGTTGCTGGCGTTCGCGCTCGGGCAAAGCCTCACCAATCTTCGCGCTGGGCTGCTCGTCGTCGAAATCCAGTTCATGCACCGAACCCATGCGGTCTTCGTTATCATCGATGGGTTCCGGTTGCACCGCGTCAAAAGGGCGTCGTGAATCAGTCATGGCAATTCCTCATACTGTGGGCCTTACTGGGTGGACACACCGGGCACGGGAGAAATTCCAAGAAAATACTCCCGCGTTATCTATCGCGTATCCGTGACCTCGACGGACGGTCGTCTGTCATACCTGCGCATCTTTCTTGAGGCCTTACAGCATGCACGACTTACAGAATCTGATTGATAACAACGAGCGTTGGGCTGACGCGATCACCAAGGAAGACCCGGATTTCTTCGCCAAACTGGCGCGCCAGCAAACGCCTGAATATCTTTGGATCGGCTGCTCCGACGCACGAGTACCGGCCAATGAAATCGTCGGCATGCTGCCGGGGGACCTGTTCGTTCACCGCAACGTGGCCAACGTGGTGCTGCACACCGATCTCAACTGTCTGTCGGTGATCCAGTACGCGGTCGACGTGCTCAAGGTCAAACACATCCTTGTCACCGGCCACTACGGCTGCGGCGGTGTGCGGGCGTCGATGCAGGATGGCCAGCTCGGCCTGATCGATGGCTGGCTGCGTTCGATTCGCGACCTGTATTACGACAAGCGCGATGAGCTGGCGAAACTGCCGACCGAAGAAGAGCGCGTCGATCGCCTGTGCGAACTCAACGTGATCCAGCAAGTCGCCAACGTCGGCCATACCAGCATTGTCCAGAATGCCTGGCATCGCGGGCAGAGCCTGTCGATCCACGGTTGCATCTACGGCATCAAGGACGGTCGCTGGAAAAGCCTGGACACGACCATCAGTGGTTTCGAGCAGTTGCCGCCGCAGTACCGTTTACGTCCGATCGGCGCGTTGTAATCGGCTGATCAACGTGAGCGGGCATTTCGCCAGCGCTGCAAAAAGTGCTGGCCTTCGCGGTTGGGTGGTTCGTTGTAACCCGTGATCCAGCCGCGACAACGTGGGGAACCACAGTGGCAGGCGAACTGGCGCGGCAGTGTGTCTTCCGTGGCGGCGTGGTCCATGGTCAGCCGCTCGCCGCTGTGGATATCTTTCAATGCCCACAGCCATAACTCAGTCATGTCCAGAAACACGTTCGGGTCGCAAGAGTGTTCCAGTAGCCCGCAAAAGCGCGGGTCGTAAATGTGGATGCCCTCCATCAGTTGGCGGGTTTGCCGGCAGCGGTAGGGCAGCAATTGCCCCGAGACCCGGCACATTCGGCTGATACGCATGAATTCACGGCGTGCGACGACTGCCGTGGGCGTGCCGTGTTCATCGTGGACGATGGTGTAGTCGGCGCTGGATGGAAAACCCAGACGCACGGGCAGCCCGGCAAACGGGTAGATGCCTTCGGTATCAGGTGGGCGGGATTTTGCGCGGGCTTGAGTGTTCATAACCATCCTTGACCGAAAAAATTGCGACTCCCTTGCACCGGCGTCCTGCCGGCTCAGCATCATGGCTATTTGGATCCAATCTTGTCTTGAAAGGTATAGCCCGTCTACTGTCAGATATGACAGGCGATAAAGACGCTTTCCCGCGTCAGTCATCACTGACGCGGGAATGGCACGGGCGTGGTTACAGGTGCGGAGCGGGGACGGTGGCGGCAGGCGGGGTTTTAAGCTGTTGCAGTTGCGCCTTGATCGGCGGGGTAGCGCACTGGGCAGTGGCTTGTTCCGGCGTCATGTCGCGGATCGAGGTGTAGAACAACTCGCAGGTTTTGACTTTCTGCGTCACCTGCCAGGTCTGGGTGCAACTGTTGAGTAAGGTCTGTGGATTACTCCCCGGTTTGCTACCCATCCCGGCCTGCCAGCAGGCGGCGCTCAAATCCTGTCCCATGACTTTAAGGCCTGCTGCGTCAGCCTTGGCTTGTGCATCATCGCCGGTATAGCTCTTGGGATCGGCGGCGTACCAGATGTAACTCGGGTGGTTCGAACCGAGCACTGGCACATTCACGCCTGCGCTCGGGGTGATGGTCGCCAGCCCCAGCACGCCAACTGTCGGCCCATACTGCTGCTTGATCCAGTTGCGCACCGGAGCGCCGAAAGCGACCATCGGCAGCGTTGTGCCGCTGGCGGTCTGACTGAACTGCTTGACCAGTGTGGTCTGGTAGTCCTTGAAGTAGTCATACACGCCTTCCAGGTCACTGCCAGCGTTGGACGGCGCTGCGATCGGGGCGATGTCGATGATGGTCTGGTAGGCCGGCGTCTGATCGGCGGGAATGCCATTGACCGTCAACAGCGTTGCCCAGCGGTCGGTGGTGTTCGAGCGCAGATAGTCCTGTGCCTGAGTCAGTGAATAATCCGGCGGGAAGTGCAGCAGCTCGACACTTTTGCGATTTTCCAGGGCCATGCCCAGCGGCAGGAACAGGTACCAGCTATAGGCCCATTTGCCGTCTGCGTTGAGCTTGCTGGCGCCGGTATAGGCCAGATCGCCAGCATCGAGCAGCGCTGACAGCGGTTTATCGTAGTCTTTTGGCACCCCAGTGATTTCGGCGTAGAGCTGGCCGTTATCGGTTTTGACCAAGACTTTTGCATCGGTATAACCGTCGCGTTGCACGCTTTGGCTCAAATAGTGGGCGACAGTCTGCTCCAGCGACCAATTGCGAAAGCAGATCACGCTGCAATTGTTGGGGTAGGCGAAGAGGCGGGTAACGCGCTCGGTGCTGCCCAGTTTCAGGTCGGCATCGGCGTGGGCCGCCGCGCTCAGCGTGAGCGCGGCGAGGGTGAGTCCTGCGAGTTTGAACATGCTCAGATCCTTTTCAGCGTGGTTTCCCCGAGAGTCGGGGGCGCCTCATATTGGATCAGTCGCGTGATGTAGAGAAGCCGTCATCCGCAGTTTTTTGCAGCGTGTTGCAGGACTGGCACTCAGGCCTGAAAGTGCAGGGCGTTGGTCAAATCGCCCATGGGTTCCTGACCGCGGGCGATCATCGCGTCGTCACGCTGTTTGAGGCCGTCGAGCGTTTCCAGTTGGAAGACGCGGGTGATCAGCCGCAGGATCGACGCCGTGTCATAGACCGTGTGATCCACCGTGCCCTTGCGCGCGAACGGCGACACCACGAGGGCGGGGACCCGCGAACCTGGCCCCCAGCGGTCGCCCTTGGGCGGCGCAACGTGATCCCACCAGCCACCGTTTTCATCGACGGTGACGATAACCACCATGTTTTTCCACTGGGGGCTTTGGCGAAGCACTTTCAGGGCACGCACGATGTGCCGGTCACCGGACGCCACGTCGGCATAACCGGCGTGCATGTTCAGGTTGCCTTGAGGTTTATAGAAACTCACCGCCGGCAACTTGCCGGCCTCGGCGTCGGCGAAGAACTTGTTGGTACTCGACTCGTCGCCCAAACCGGCATCGCGCAAGCGTTTGTTGCGCTCGTCCGGGTTTTGCGGGCCTTGCTGCTTGAAGTAGTTGAACGGCTGGTGGTGATACTGAAAGTTGGGGATTTTTGGAATGCCACCGGAGTCCTTGTATTGCTCCAGCGTCGCCTGCCATGCCCCGGCGTACCAGGCCCAGTCGACGTTCTTTTTCGACAGTTTGTCGCCGATGTGTTCGTGGGTCTGGGGCACCATGACGTTTGGCAGATCCGCTTTTGCGTACGCTGGGCGCTCCGGGTCGCGAATCCACGTTGGCCAATAGGGCGGGGCAAGCGTATTGACGCCAAAACCGTCCGGCGTCAATGCGCTCGGGCCGAACTGCGGTGGCCCGGTCATGGCGCTGGCCGGTGATTGCTCCAGCGGCTTGAGACGCGGATCGGCCGGATCGTCGCTTTGCAGGGCGGCGATTTGGCTCTTGGCCACCGAGTGGGCCGCGTCCGGATAGAACGGTGCGGTGGCGCTGATCAGATACTGGTGGTTGAGGAACGAACCACCGAAGGCACCCTGAAAGAAGTTGTCGCACAGCACGAATTCCTGCGCGACGTCCCACAGACGCAGGGAATAACGGCTTTGGGCATAGTGGCCCATGGTCAAGCCACCGGAGTCGGCCCACGCCACAAAACCGTCGTTCTTGCCGCCGTTGATCTGCATCTGGTTCTGATAAAACACATGCCACAAGTCGCGAGTCACCAGCCCGAACGGCAAGTCCTCGCCGTTCGGGCCTTTGAGGGCGAACGGTGCGTTGGGCAGGTTTTGCTGAAACTGCGTGGCGCTGGGGTAGGTCACGCCATCCAGCGTTTGCGGGCCGACCTGCAACACGCCACCCCAGACCTGGGGCAGGGTTTGCAGCAGACTGCCGTCGCGGTCGCGTTGTTGATAATCGGCAGGCTTGAGCGCTGACATCGGTTTTTCCACGCCGGGAAAATCGCTGAACAGGTTATTGAAACTACGGTTCTCGGCGTAGATGACCACGACTGTTTTCACTTGATCGCGCAGGGCCTTGTCCAGTTCAGCCGGGGACAGTGGGCGTTCGGCCGGTTTGCCAGGCTGATCGCCGGCATGACTGCACCCGGCCAGTGTTGCGCCAACGCCCAGCACCGCGACGCCGCCGAGAAAGCGGCGGCGACTGGTGTCGGTGGGATTGTCGGATTCTGGCGAGGAGGGGTCTTTGTCGTTTGTCTCGTCGTTCATATCGCGCCCGTTTTGCTTAAATGTTTCAGTATGTTTCTGCCGGACGCTAGCAAGCGGATGTGACGGTTGGGTTACGACCTGGAGGTCGCTGAGAAACTGATGATGGCGCTACCGTGCCTGCTGATCGTGGTTGGTCGGTCTGATGCCGATCTGCGTCATGTTCTGCGCGGTATTGGGCGCGGAAAGCGTTTTGAGCGCTGCGTATTTAGGCATCAGGGGTGCCGCGCACGGACCAATGTCAGGTGGCGGGAAATGCCTGATTCGGCGTGCATGAAGTATTTTTGACTGGGCAGTCTCAAGCGCTCTTCAGAAAAGCGTTCCAAGGCCGATGGTTAGGCTGTACACCGCCTCTCAACCTATCCATCGGTGCTTTCCATGTTCAACAAACGCTTGAAGCAAGAGCTGGCTGCTCTTCGTGAAGAACTCTCCAGCCTTAAGCAAGTGAAGGAAAGTCTGGATAGCGAGATGCTGGTGCTGACCCTTGAACCGGACGGACGGATTCAATCGGTCAACCAGAACTTCCTCAATGAGATGCTCTACAAGAGCCACGACCTGATTGGCCGCGCGATTGAAGACATCGTACCGGCTCACGTCAAATCCGACGAATTCCACCAGCGCTTCAAGAACGCCATGGCCCGTGGCGAGCATTTCGCCGGTGCCGTGCGCCTGTTGCGTGGCAATGGCAACGAGGCCTGGTTGCGTTCGATCGTGCAGCCTGTGCGCTCCTCCGATGGGCGGATCCGGCACATCTCGATCTACTCCAGCGACCTGACCCGCACCATTGAAGCGTCCCGCGAGCACGAAAACCTGATCGGCGCACTGGTACGTTCCACGGCACTGATCGAGTTTGATCTCAACGGTAACGTACTCAATGCCAACGAGCGCTTCCTCAGCAGCATGGGTTACAGCCTGGCGCAGATCAAAGGCAAGCATCACCGCATGTTCTGTACTCCGGAGGAATACAACAGCGCCGAATATCAGAACTTCTGGCATCGCCTGAACAGCGGTGAGTTTGTCGCCAAACGTTTCAAACGGGTCGACAGCCATGGTCGTACGGTTTGGCTGGAGGCTTCCTACAACCCGGTGGTCGATGCCAACAACAAACTGTACAAAGTGGTGAAATTCGCCACGGTGATCACTGAGCAGGTCAACCGCGAACAAGCCGTCGCCGACGCCGCCAGCATTGCCTACAGCACCTCGCAACAAACCGACAGCACTGCGCAGCGTGGCACCACCGTGGTGACCGAAGCGGTGAATGTGATGCGTGACTTGTCGCGGCACATGCAGACAGCCAGCGAAGGCATCGAAGCACTGAACGAACAATCGCAAGTGATCGGCTCCATCGTCAAAACCATCAGCGGGATTGCCGAACAGACCAACCTGCTGGCACTCAACGCCGCCATTGAAGCGGCCCGTGCGGGGGAGCAGGGGCGCGGCTTTGCGGTGGTGGCCGATGAAGTGCGACAACTGGCTTCACGTACCAGTCAGGCGACCGAGGAAATCGTCGGCGTGGTACGGCAGAACCAGGACATGGCGCGCAACGCCGTCGCTCTGATGACCGACGGTAAGTTGCAGGCCGAACAAGGGCTGGCGCTGGCGGCGGAGGCGGGCACGGTGATTGTCGAGATCCAGGACGGCGCGCAGAAAGTGGTCGATGCGGTCGGTCAGTTTGCCAATCAATTGTCCAACTGATCGGACTAACCCTCCCACCTGTGGGCGAGCTTGCTCGCGAAGAGGCCGTTACATTCAGTATTGATGTCGACAGGCCTGACGTCTTCGCGAGCAATCTCCCACATGTTGTTTCATCGCCACTGCTTTCTGTGCGCTGGCGCTACAATCTGTTCCTTTTCCCCGGAGCAGATCCCCATGAGCGCCGCCCACCGCCGCCCGGTACCCCTGAACAAAGCCTACCGATTGCTCAATCACGGGCCGACCGTGCTGGTCAGCGCAGCCCATGATGGCCAACGCAACATCATGGCCGCCGCGTGGGCGATGCCGCTGGATTTCGAACCGCCGAAAGTCGCGGTCGTGCTCGACAAGTCCACCTGGACCCGTCAATTGCTCGAAGCCTCCGGCACCTTCGTCCTCAACGTGCCGTGCGCCAATCAGGCCGACATTGTGCAAACCGTCGGTAACACGTCGGGGCTGGAAATCACTCAAAACCAAGGGCAGGACAAGTTTCAGGCGTATGGCTTGCAGACCTTCAGTGGTGAACAAGTCGACGCGCCATTGCTCGACGGTTGCGTCGCCTGGCTCGAATGCCGCTTGTTGCCCGAACCGCGCAATCACGAACAGTACGATTTGTTTCTAGCCGAAGTCATCGCCGCCCATGCCGACGAACGCGTGTTCAGTGAGGGGCGCTGGCATTTCGACGGGCAGGATGGTTTGCGCACGCTGCACCATGTGGCGGGCGGGCATTTCCTGACGATTGGTGATCCGGTGGATGGCAAGACGCTTTCGGTTTGAATGGCCGCTTCGTGGTTGCTATTTGACCTTTGGCCGCCAGAAATAAAAATCCGATGCCTGTACGGGCATCGGATTTTTTATGCGCCGCCGTACTTACGCCGTCGGCTGAACGTTATCCAGTGCCTGATTCACCGCCAGCTCACTCAGCATGACGATTTGCGCGATGCCCAGCGCGGTCTTGCGGTGTGAGGTATCAAGCATGGCGGCGAAGTTGTTGAGCATCTCGGTGACCGAACCCAACGTTTCGCTGGCATTGGCCAGCAGGGACTCGGTGTCATACGCCGGGTTGGCGAGGTACATCGGTTCGTAGGGGCGATTGGACGCCATGAGGTGAGCGGTCGGTTTGAGGTAGTGGTCGAGGGCGCGGTCTGCCGCTTCGTGGAGTTTTTTTGCTGTCGATGGAGGCGTAGGGGGAGGTTGGGTCGGTGTTTGTTTCGGGGGGATTGGGTGTTGGCTTTTTCATGATTATTACCCTGTGTGACGGTTGTAGCTGGTCCATTCGATTTCCAGGCGAATGGGTGGCAGCTGTACGCAGGCTGGAAATCCGGGACAGAGTAACCCGGCAGACCCGAAGGTCTCCCGCGCACAGCCGCCATAACAGAGTGCACACCATAAGGGCGCGCAAGGATACGTTATGAATGGCGCTGGTGCGCACAACTGTCGTCGGATTTCCAGGCCCGGTCGCTGAATTGGCAGCGACGAGCACAGCCTAAAGACCGGACGTCCGACGGACAACCTGAAAACCTTGTGGGACGGTTCTGTATTTTTCCCTCAGTTGTTAAACATCCCGAATTGAAATACACAATGTGCCGCCCATCAATCCGGGCGTTGTTTGCCGTGGAATTTGAGTTAGTGATTTACCCGCCACTGATCTTCGATGAGGGGGGATTTTCTAATTCGCGACGCGTCCTACAAGTGTTGGCGAGTCTCCCTACATAGAATAATCAGCTCCCTTGTTACCGTGCCCGCCAGTTCTCGCGAGCACAAACCAGGGACGGTTTCGACATCGCGCTCTTTTCCTCTTTGCTTAAGGATAAGCGTATGTTCCGGCCGGCCAATGCGGCGCACTTCTCGTTGCAGATTCCTGCTATCCGTCACGACTTCAAGGTGCTGGCCTTCAGCGGCACCGAAGCAGTCAGCAACCTTTACAACATCCACATTGAACTGGTCAGCGAGCACCCGGATTTCGATCTGGAGAGCTTGCTCAGCCAACCGGCGTTTCTGCAATTTGGCCATAACGGCGAAGGCATTCACGGGCGCAT
>NZ_CAXAPL010000066.1:0-19645 GCF_963970845.1 Pseudomonas sp. RA_105y_Pfl2_P56 | reverse complement strand
TATCGGCGCTTGGGTGAAAGGAGGAGGGTGAAATCTCCCACGGTCTGTACTGCGCTAACAGTCAGAATCGAGCCTTGTCCCTCCTCCTCCCTTCAAGTCCTACCATACAAGCGGGCTTGCTCGCGAAAACGCAGTGTCAGTCATCTCAATATTTGACTGATCCGGCGCTTTCGCGAGCAAGCCCGCTCCCACAGGGTATTGCGTTTATTTGTTGAGCAGTGCCAGACGCTCGCGAATCGACGCTTCGATCCCGGCCTCATCCAGCCCGCACTCGGCCAGCATCTGCGCAGGCTTGGCGTGCTCGACGTAAATATCCGGCAAGCCCAGGTGCAGCATCGACTTGAGGATGTTCTCGCGTGCGAGAAATTCGCTGACCGCGCCACCGGCGCCGCCCATGATTGCGTTCTCTTCGATCGTCACCAGCAACTCGTGGTTTGCAGCAATCTCGCGCACCAGTGCTTCATCCAGCGGTTTGACGAAGCGCATGTCGACCACGGTGGCATCGAGCGTCTCGGCGACTTTCAGCGCCTCGGCAAGTTGCACGCCGAACACCAGCAGAGCGACTTTGCTGCCCTGACGACGGACGATGCCTTTACCGATTTCGATCGGCTCGAGATCTTTCTCGATGGTCGCATTCGGGCCCGTGCCGCGAGGGTAACGTACAGCCGCAGGGCCGTTGTAGCGGTGGCCGGTGGTGAGCATTTTGCGCAGTTCGTTTTCATCGCTCGGGGTCATGATGACCATGCCCGGGATGCAGCGCAGGTACGACAGATCGAAGCTGCCAGCGTGTGTCGGGCCGTCTTCACCCACTAAACCTGCGCGGTCGATGGCGAACAGCACGTCGAGATTCTGCACCGCCACATCGTGAACGAGCTGGTCATAACCGCGCTGAAGGAACGTCGAGTAGATCGCCACCACCGGTTTGGCGCCTTCGCAAGCCATGCCGGCAGCGAACGTCACCGCGTGTTGCTCGGCAATGGCCACATCGAAGTAGCGCAGCGGGAAACGCTCGCTGAACGCCACCAGATCCGAACCTTCCTTCATTGCCGGGGTAATCCCGACCAGACGCGGATCCGCTGCTGCCATGTCGCACAGCCATTGGCCAAACACCGCCGAATACTTCGGCCCGCCAGCCTTTTTCGGCGCAGCGGCCGGGGCGTCGACAGGTTCAAGTTTGGTAATTGCGTGATAACCGATCGGGTCGACTTCCGCCGGGGCGAAGCCTTTGCCTTTTTTGGTGACGATGTGCAGGAACTGCGGGCCTTTCAGATCGCGCATGTTGCGCAGCGTCGCGATCAGGGTCGGCAGGTCGTGGCCGTCGATCGGGCCGATGTAGTTCCAGCCCAGCTCTTCGAACAGGGTGCCGGGCACCAGCATGCCTTTGGCGTACTCTTCGGTGCGACGGGCGATTTCCCAGGCACCAGGCAGGCGCGACAGCACTTTCTTGCTGCCTTCACGCATGCTTGCGTAAGTGCGGCTGGACAGGATTTTCGCCAGGTAATTCGACAGACCGCCAACATTGCGCGAGATCGACATGTCGTTGTCGTTGAGGATCACCAGCATGTTGGCGTTCACCTCCGGCGCGTGGTTCAGCGCTTCGAAGGCCATGCCGGCGGTCAGCGCGCCGTCGCCAATCACGGCAATCGCCTTGCGATCACTGTTCTGCAGACGGGCGGCAATCGCCATGCCCAGCGCCGCGCTGATCGAGGTGCTGGAGTGGCCGACGCCAAAGGTGTCGTATTCGCTCTCGGCGCGGCGCGGGAAGGCCGCTATGCCGTCCTTCTGGCGCAGGGTGCCCATGCGCTCGCGACGGCCGGTGAGGATTTTGTGCGGATACGCCTGATGACCCACGTCCCACACCAGCCGGTCATCCGGGGTGTCGAAGACGTAATGCAGCGCGATGGTCAGCTCGATCACGCCCAGGCCGGCACCGAAATGCCCACCGGTCTGACCGACCGTGTAGAGCAATTCCAGGCGCAACTCATCGGCCAGGGTTTCCAGCTCGGCTTCGCCTAACCGGCGCAGGCCGTCCGGCGTGTTCGCGCGGTCGAGCAGGGGCGTGGTCGGGCGCTTGCGGGGAATCTCATGAAACGTCGTGGGCATCAGGCGAATCGTTATAGGTATAGAAGAGGCGGCAGTTTACCTGATGCATCGCCCCCTGCCCACGCGTTGGTCTTCTTTGGCGGATTTGCCGTCAGTGGCGGCGCTCGACGATATACCGGGCCAGCTCGCGCAAAGGCTCGGCTGCCGCGTCAAACGGTCGCAGGGCGTGCAGAGCCTGATCGCGCAACTCCAGGGCATAGGCCTTGGCCGCGTCCAGACCCAGCAGGGCCGGGTAGGTCGGTTTGTCGCGGGCGATATCGGCGCCCTGGCGCTTGCCGAGGGTGGCGGTATCGCTTTCGACGTCGAGGATGTCGTCCTGCACCTGAAAGGCCAGACCGATGGCCTGTGCATAAGTCTGCAGGGCGTTGAGTTCATCCTGCTCGGCACGGCCGCTGGCCAGGGCGCCGAGTTTGATGCTGACTTCGATCAGCGCGCCGGTCTTGTGCCGGTGCATCTGTTCGAGGGCTTGCTGATCGAGCTTCAGCCCCACCGAGCCGAGGTCGATGGCTTGACCGCCGACCATGCCCGCCGGGCCTGCGGCGTGAGCCAGCGCAGTGACCATTTGCAGGCGAATGTCGGCACTCAGATCGCTCAGGTGGGGGGCGAGCAGGGCGCTGAACGCCAGGCTTTGCAAGCCGTCACCGGCGAGTATCGCGCAGGCTTCATCGAATTTTTTGTGCGTGGTCGGCTGACCGCGACGCAGATCGTCGTCGTCCATTGCCGGCAAATCATCGTGCACCAGCGAGTAAGCGTGGATCAGTTCAACGGCGCACGCTGCGCCGTTGGCCTGCTCAGCCTTGCCACCGAGCGCTTCACACGCGGCGTAGGCCAACAGCGGACGCACGCGTTTGCCGCCGTTCATCACGCTGTAGCGCATGGCCTCATAGAGGCGCGCCAGTTCTGGCAACGGGGCGTTGAACAGGCTTTGCAGTGCCGCGTTGACCCGGGCCTGGCTGGTCGCCGAATACGCTGCAATCATTCTGGCTGTTCCGCGTCGAAGGGTTCCTCGGCGAGTTCGCCATCACGCTCCAGCAGCACTTGCACCTTCTGCTCGGCCTGGGCCAGCGCTGCCTGGCAGTCACGGGTCAGCCCGATGCCCTGCTCGAAAGCGGTCAGCGAGTCTTCCAGCGACAATTCACCGTTCTCCAGACGCTCGACCAATGTTTGCAGGTCGGCGAGGGACTGTTCGAAATCCAGTGCAGCTTTTTTGCGGGCCATGGCGGCTATTTCCGGTTGACGTTAAACCGGCGCGACACTAGCAGATAGGGGGTTTATGGGCAAATGAGCGGGGACGCGTTAATGATCGGGTATGACGAAATATCTAGCTGATCAAACGAAGCAATATGTAGCGGAAAGGTGCCTCCTTCAAAAAATCATTCGCGACCAGAGGTTGTTCTTGCAGCAGGCTAACAAAGGCTTTTATCCATTTTTCCCGTTCAAGAACGAGCGCAGCGCTTTGAAGGCCAAGCATGTCTCTCGTTTGACGAACCACATGCTTCTCCCTTCTGCTGAGAGTAGGCATAGGCTCCAGTGAGCCATCCGACGACAGTGAGAACTGTTCGTTACAGCCGGGTGCAGGCTCAATCGGAAGGAGCCGGTCACCCTTTCGTTGGCCGCACCCATCTGACCGAATACATCCGTGTGCATAGTTGGTATAGGTGAACGTCAAGTGAGGATGCCCATCATTGCCGCGCTTGGGCTTGATGTGGTCGATTTGTCCAGTATCGGCTTCCAATGGCGTTTCGCAGTAGGCACAAAGCCCACCCTGATCGTGATGGAGACTTGCCTTCACGATTTTTTTCACCAAGTGAAAAGCAGCGCCATCGAATTCATTTGGCCCTGCTTGTGGATAGGCAGCATTGAAGTCCAGAAGCGCTTGCGGCATTACGGGGTTGTGAGCCAACTCAATCATTGCGCGTCTTCCTGACTTGCGCCGCAAGGAATGTCCAGAGCGTCATATCGGCTTCGGAGATTTCATAACCCGCTTCGTCCAGTTCCTGTTTCAACTGTTGCGCTTGCGGAGTCATGCCCGCGCCATCTCGAAATAGCTGTTCATAGGCGTGCGCTGTTTCGACTATCGGCATCGGTGGACGGGTGCTCACATTCATGACCCCGGCCAGGGCATCTCCTGACTTCTGTGCCAAAGGACTCATTGCCGGTTGTTCCGAGATCCATCCTTGTTCGTCTCTATGAATCACACGGATCTGTTCACGGTTCACGGTGGTCAGTACTTGAGGACTATGCGTGCTCACGATGAACTGGATCTTGGGAAATGCCCTGCGTAAGGCTGCCAGAACTTGTTGTTGCCAGGCAGGATGCAGATGCAGGTCGACTTCATCAATGAGAACAATGCCTTCTGTCAGCAAAGGCGCCTGATCTTGAAACTGACCATTCAAGCGTGCACAACGAAAGGCCATGTCGGCGGTAAGCGAAATCATGGCTCGAACACCATCGCTGAGCAGGCTGATAGGTAACAGTCCATGATCTGGGTGGGACATTGCGAGATCTTCGAAACTGAGGCTGTAATGAAAGTTACTCCACCCTTCATTCTCCAGAACCAGATTCACGGCATTTTGAATCCCGGCGATTCTGGGTTGTAGATCTGACTCTTCATACCCCGGTAATTCCCGCTGCTGGAGAAGTGCCATTGTCGCCTTGCGCATCCATTGCTGCATTTGTACAAAGTTGGAAGCAGAGGACAGGCAGTCTTCATAGCCCATGGTTCGGCTGGCGCTAACCACGGCTTTACGCGAGCTATTGTTATGGGTTATCCACAATCGTCCGGCAGGGTAATAGCTAACCAGCGGCAAGGCTGTTGCTACTTTGGAACGCAGCGAGTCCTGGAGTTTTTTGCCCCAGTTCGCCAGAGCGGATGCTTCTTTTGTCGTAGTACGGCTTTTGGGGCCATGCAATGCTCTTTGCCACTCGATATCTGGCTCCTCAAGCACTGCATCGATAATGACAGGAAAGTTTTGTTCATTTTCGAAACTGTTGCCCAGACGCACATAACGAGCGTCTGTCCGCTCGATATGTTTGGAGTTCCCCATATCAAAAGCACCGACAAATGGTCCAAGAGCGGTTGCGATGGCCTCAAGAATTGTAGTTTTACCTTGCCCGTTACGTGCGGCAATGACCGTCAGTTCAGGATGGAAATCGATTTCGATCTCTTCGAATCGACGGAAATCCTTTAATTTCAGTTTGCGCAGCTTCACAGGTCCACCTCTGGTCTCCTACCGTCCTTGCCGACGGTTTTTCTGGCAGTAGTTGACCATGAGATGACCTTGAGCTCCAGTTGAAATAGTGCTTTGAGTTCGCGCCAGTCATGCCTCTGGCCAAGGCAAAACCGGAGGTCTTGCCAGCCAGGATTGGCCATTTCGCGTGGGGTGATTGGATCAGGCTGCTTATTCGGCTCATTTCGTGAGCCGAATAAGCCCGCTATTCGGCTCACACCCAATAAATGTGCGTGATTCCCACCGCAAAAGCAGATGTATCCGATTGTTAAAAAACTACTAAATCGCTACTCTTCGCGCCTTCTACGACCTGGCAGTCACGGGTCTTTCAGACGAAACGCAGTTTCTACCGCTGTGAAGTACCGAGGATCGGGTGCAAGGTTTCGTTCAGGCATGGCAGGAGGCGTTACATGCGTTCATTTCTTTGGCTGCTGATCGGGTTGGCCTGTGCGCCTGCGCTGAGGGCTGCGCCGAGTGCCGAGTTGTCCGAACCGGTGGGTGGCTGGCGCTATCACGGGTTGCTTGATCGCAGTGAAAACCCGCAAGTCGCCTATCCGACGCCGCCAATCGATCGCGGCATCCAGCGCAATCGCACGATGATTCAAGGCCAGCTCAAGGCCATCGGCCACATGCGCCCGCCGCACAGTCTCGCTGTGAATGGCAATCCGCTGAATTTGTACACCGACGATCAGGGGCGTTTCGCCCGGCCGTACGCGTTCGGCGCCGGTTCCAACAGTGTCGAAGTGATCAGCGCCGAAGGCCAGTCGCTCAAGCGCGTGCAATTTTATGAAGCAAATAACCTGCGCACGCCGGCGCGAATTCGTCTTGTCTTGGGGTGGGACGATCCGAAAGCCGAACTCGATCTGCACATTGTCACGCCTGACGGTCAGCATGCGTTCTGGGCGCGGCCGGCGCTGAGCAATGGCGGCGGTCTGGACCCGGATGGCGTCGATGGCCCCGGCCCGGAAATGTTCACCATGACCGCTCCGCTGCACGGTACCTATCTGGTTTACGTCAACTATTGGGGCAACTTCGGCAACGGCGGCTATAACTTCGAGGAGACCAGCAACCAGAACGAGGTGATCACCTCGCAAATTACGCTGGTACTCAACGAAAACACTGTCGACGAAAAACGCGAGACGTTCATCGTGCCCCTGCGGGCGATCGGTGATCTGCTGCTGGTCAAGACTTTCAACTATTAAGCATCCCGCAACACGGATGAACTTCGGGTTTTGTGAATATGAGTGATAACGCTGCTTCTCCGGCCGTCCCGACACCGGCCGGCAAACCTTCCCGACGCTGGCCGGCGCTGCTGATCGGGCTATGCCTGGTGGCCGGCGTGGCGGGTGGTTTTGGCTGGCTGCTGCTCAAGCCCAAAACACCGCCGGCCGAGCTGGCCAGTGACAAGCTCGGCCTGAGCCGTCCCGATGCGCTGCTGGAAACCCGCTCCCTGAGCCAGTTGCCCAAAGACCTGCTGACGGTGCCGTTTCTCAAAGCCACGCTTACCGAAGATTTCGTTTTCTATTACGAAACCCACGGCGACCGACTCGGGCTGATCGGCAGCCTGCGCCGGATCATTTACGAGCACGACCTGAAACTGCAGGACAGCCTGATCGAGCAGCTTTTTGATCAACCGGCAGACGTAGCACTATGGCGCGGGGCTGATGGCCGGTTGAAGGATTTCCTGTTGGTGATGGATCGCGGCGGGCTGGCGAAACTGCTGGAGCCTTTGGCGAAAGTGGCGCTGGATGACACGCAGCTCAGCGTGTTCGGCAAACTTGAAGTCGGCAGCGACGAGGTGCCGCTTTATCAGCTCAGCTACAACGCCAGTAAATCCCTGTTGTTCGCCTCCCATGGCGACAAACTGGTGGTGCTGTCCAATCCTGCGAAATACTACGAGGCAGAAAACGGCGCATCCGCAGAGTGGGGGCACGTTTCGTCTCAAGCGCTGGCGGCACTGCTCAATGGCGACAAACTGTTCCCGCAAGCGTTCGGCCTGCCGGCCAAGGCGCCAGAGATCAAACAACGCCTGTCGGTGAATTCCAGCGTGCTCGCCATGGGGTATCAGCGCTTTATCCCGAACTTCGCCGGGCTGCGTTTCGACATGGACGACAAGGGCTGGCACAGCTACCTGGCCATGGACGAGCTGGACAACCAGCCGGACTTCGATTTCAAACCGGTGTGGCAAGCCATGCCGCTGGGCGCCAGTGCCTGTGTGACCTTGCCGGTGGCGGCCGAACCGCAGAAACCGCTGTTGGTGAAACTCGGCGCCGAAGAGGCGGTAGCGCAGACACTCACCGAACACGTGGCTGGCGCGGCGGGCCTATGCTGGTACGCCGATTCGCGGCTGTACACGCCACTGTTGGTCGCCAGTTTGAAGGATGAGGGCAACAGCCAATTCGACGGTGATCTCGGCAAACTGTTTGGCTCGATGGTCGGCGCCTTCGAGCCCAACGTCGAAGAAAGTGTCTTCCCGGTGATCGAGAAGCAAGAAGGCCAAAGCCATGTCTGGCGGCGTCAGGTCAGCTCGAATTTCGGCCCATACGCAGCAAAAACCGCCGAGAACCCGGACGCGATCAGTGGTCGGGCGTTCATGAACGTCAGCCTCGCCCGCCACGGTTCGACGCTGCTGTTTTCCCTCGACGACAAACTGGTCGACAAAGCGCTCGGCACCCTCGACAAACGCTTCCCGCCGATGGCCGATGTGCTGCCCAAAGACGTACTGATGCCGATCTATTTCGGCCCTGACTCGATGGCGCAACTGATGCAGCAGGAAACCCTCGACAGCCTGCCGCAGGACATGGAACCGGTGTTCTACAACGCCGCGCAAACCTACCTGATCCCGAAACTGCGCACCCTCGGCGGTTATGGCAAATATGCCCTGACGTTGCCCGAAGGCAGCGAACCCGACGGCCACTGGCAATGGCTGCCGCTGGAATGGAAAGCGCTGTGACGGCACTGATCCGCAGCCTCGGCCTGCTCGCGCTGTTGCTCAGCGCGGGTGCCCGCGCCATGGAGGCACCGGCGCTCGATCCGGCGCAATCACAGGTGTTCCGCGCCTGGTTTGTCCGCATCGCCCAAGAGCAATTGAGCCAGGGGCCGAGCCCGCGTTGGTACCAGCAGGACTGCGCCGGCCTGGTGCGTTTCGCTGCCAACGAAGCGCTGAAAGTCCATGACAACAAATGGCTGCGCAGCAATGGCCTGTCCAACCGCTATCTGCCGCCGGAGCTGTCGCTGAGCGATGACCAGCGCAAGCTCGCCCAGCAATGGCAACAGGGCGGGGGCAAAGTCGGGCCGTACGTCAACGCAATCAAACTGATTCAGTTCAACAGTCATCTGGTCAGCCGTGACGTGTCACAGGCGCGCCCCGGTGACCTGATGTTTTTCGATCAGGGCGACGACCAGCACCTGATGATCTGGATGGGCCGCTACATCGCCTATCACACCGGCACCACAACCCCCACTGACAACGGCATGCGTTCGGCAAGCCTGCAGCAACTCATGACATGGAAGGACACCCGATGGATACCCGACGCAGCCAACCCCAACTTCATCGGCGTCTATCGACTGAACTTTCTCTCCCAATGACCGGTGCCCGCATGTTGCGACTCTGCGCAAAAATTCCTCTGTTGCTGGCACTGCTGCTGCCGCTGGCGACTGTCAATGCCGACGATTCGGTCGAACCGAGCGGTTACACGCCGGTGTCCGGTGAAAGCTTCTTCCTGCTGGCCGACAGCAGTTTTGCGGCGGACGAACAGGCGATGGTGCGCCTCGAAGCACCGGGCCGTGACTACCGTCGTTTCCGCATGGAACCCTACGGTGGCGCCGACATTCGCGTGTATCGCATCGACAAGCCACTGGATTTCCTCAAACGCCAGAAGAACCTGCACCGCGTGGTCAGCGATGGCCAGTTCAAGGGCGAAGGCCTGTCCAACACCCTCGCGTATCTGTGGGACAACTGGTACCGCAAATCGCGGCGGGTGATGCAGCGTGCGTTCTCCTACGAGTCGCGCAAACAGGTCACCGAGGAAGTGCCGGAACTGAAGATGGGCAACGCCATCGCCGCACCGACCCCGTATGACGCGCAACCGCAATTCGCACTGATTCCCGGTTTGCCGGTGGTCAGCCAGTTCCGTTATCCGCTGTGGCAGGCCAAACCGATCCAGCCGCCGGCCGGGGTCAATCTGGCCGGCTCCTCCAGCGATTTCGTCAGCGTCGCGCCGGGCAACGTCTACATTCCGCTGGGCAACCTGAAACCCGGTCTGTACCTGGTCGAAGCGCTGATCGGCAAATACCGCGCAACCACCATGGTGTTCGTCTCCAACACCGTGGCGGTGAGCAAAATCGCCGGTGATGAATTACTGGTCTGGGCGGCGCGCAAGCACGAAGGCAGTTCGGTGCCGAAGGTCAATGTGCTGTGGACTGACGGCCTCGGCGTGATGAGCAGCGGTGCTACTGATGCCGAGGGTTTGCTGCGCCTGAAACACGTCAGCCCTGAGCGTTCATTCGTGATCGGCGAGGACGAAGAGGGCGGGGTGTTCGTCTCTGAAAACTTCTATTACGACAGCGAAATCTACGACACCAAGCTCTATGCGTTCACCGACCGCCCGTTGTATCGCCCGGGCGACTGGGTGTCGCTGAAGATCGTCGGTCGTGAGTTCAAGAACGCACGGGATTCGGTGCTGCCGGGTGCGGCGGACGTCAACGTCAGCGTGCTCGACGCCACCGGCACCGAACTGCAACGAATGGATCTGAAGCTCGATTCGAAGGCCGGCACTCAGGGCCGTTTCCAGTTGCCGGACAACGCCGTGGCCGGTGGTTATGAACTCCGTTTCAACTACAAGGATCAGGCGTACAGCAGTGCGTTCCGTGTGGCGGAGTACATCAAGCCGCACTTCGAAATCTCGCTGAATCTGGCCAAACAGGATTACCGCACCGGCGAACCGGTCAAAGGCAGTCTGGTGTTGCTGTACCCGGACGGCAAACCGGTGGCCAACGCCAAACTGAGCCTGAGCCTGCGCGCCCAGCAACTGTCGATGGTCGACAACGAACTGCAATACCTGGGGCAATTCCCGGTGGAATTGACCAGCACCGAACTGACCACCGACAGCAAGGGCAACGCCAGCCTCGACCTGCCGGCCGCCGACAAACCGAGCCGCTACATGCTCACCGTGTTCGCCAGCGATGGTGCGGCGTATCGGGTCAAGACCACCAAGGAAATCCTTATCGACCGTGGCGCCGCGAGTTTTCGCTTGAGCGCGCCGCAACGCTTCAGTGCGGTCGGCGACAAAGTCGCGTTCAGCTACGCCAACGAAGGTGGCAGCGAGCAAAGCAAAGCCGTGACGCCGAGCTCTTATGGCTGGGTGCGTCTGGAGGATCAGAGCACGGGCGAAGGCAAACTGGCGGCCAGCGATAAAGGCTTCAGCCTCGCTTTTGAACGTCCGGGCACCTACAACCTGACCTTGAAAGATCAGCACGGTCGCGTCCTCGGCGCTACTGCGCATTCGGTCACCGGCGACGGCGTCAAAGCCGTGCCGGGCACCGTGGAAATCGTCCTCGATAAACCCGAGTACAAGGCTGGCGATGAAGCGCTGGCGCTGATCACCTTCCCGGAACCGGTCAGCGATGCCTTGCTGTCGCTGGAGCGTGACAAGGTCGAAGCCACCGCGCTGCTGGCCAAGGGCGGCGACTGGCTGACACTGGAAAAACTCAGCGACACCCAATACCGCGCACGCATCCCGGTGAAGGACAACTTTGCGCCGAACCTGACCTTCTCCGTGCTGTACACCAAGGGCGGTCAGTACAGCTTCCAGAATGCCGGGATCAAAGTGGTCGCGCCGCAAATCGACGTGGCGATCAGCACCGACAAAGCGGTGTATCTGCCAGGCGACACCGTCACCGTCGACCTGACCACGCAGTTCGCCGGCAAAGCCGTACCGGCGCACCTGACCGTCAGCGTCGTCGATGAAATGGTCTACGCGCTGCAACCGGAAGTCGCGCCGAGCATCGACCAGTTCTTCTACCACCCACGCCGCAACAACGTGCGCACCAGCGCCAGCCTGTCGTTCATCAGTTACGACGTAGCGTTGCCGGGCAGTCCTGGCGCGCCGGGCAAGGCCAACCGCAGCGAGCGTGGCGTGAAAGTGCTGGAGCGTCCGCGTCGCGAAGACGTCGACACCGCCGCATGGCAACCTGAGTTGCTGACCGGCGCCGACGGCAAAACCCGTTTCACTTTCAAAATGCCGGACTCGCTGACCCGCTGGCGCATCACGGCTCGGGCGATTGCCGATGACGGTCAGGTCGGGCAGAAGAAACAGTTCGTTCGTTCGGAAAAACCGCTGTACCTGAAGTGGAGCGGGCCGAGCAAACTCCGTAAGGGCGATCAGCCGCAACTCGGTGTATTCGCCTTCAGTCAGGCCGAGAAACCGGTCAAGGCTGAACTGGTGACCCATTACGCCGGCGCCGAACAACGCCTGCCGGTGACCCTGAATAACGGCATCAACTATGTGCCGCTGCCGGCATTTGCGTTGGCTTCGGGCGAGTGGACAGCGGAACTGGTGCAGGACGGCAAAATCGCTGATGCCTTGGCCGTGCGCTTGAGCGCGACCGGCGATGGCTGGCAAGTGACGCAGACGCAAAGCCTTGATGTAGCCAGCGGCGACACGCCGTTGAGCCTGCCGGCGGACGCCACCGATATTCGCCTGCGTCTGGATGACAGCCCGCAAGCGCTGTTCCGTTCTGCCCTCGACGATCTGCTGAGCTACCCGTACGGCGGCGTCGAGCAAACCGCCAGCCGTTTGCTGCCACTGAGCATCGCCTATCCATCGCTGGCCTCGAGCCCGCAGATCCGTGATCGCTTGCGCCTGATCATGCAAAACAGCCGCCTACGTCTGGTGCAAATGGCCGGGCCATCGGCGAGCTTCACTTGGTGGGGCTATGCCGGTGAACCCGATGCATTCCTCACCGCTTATGCGTACTACGCCGACTGGAACGCCAGCCAGGTGCTGGAACTGACCTTGCCGCCAGAGCACTGGCAGCGAGTGTTGGAGGTTTACGCCAAACAGGCGCCGAACACGCCGTTGCTGCAACGGGCGCTGATATTGTCGTTCGCCAGGCAAATGCGCTTGCCGGTCAACACGTTGCTCAGCGGTTTGATGGAGGATCTGGCGAGGGCCGGTGAAGGTAATGCCGAGACGCTGATGGACGACGGCCAGGACAGCCTGGTGATGAGCGATCCGGATTCGGCTTTGGGTCTGGCAGCGGCGCGGGTCTTGACCGCCTCGCTGGCCACGCAATCGAAAGTCTCCTTGCCTGAAACCTTCAGTCGTCAGGTGAGTGCGGCACAACAGCGTCTGGCCGTCAGCTCGCAGCCGTTTGCCGAAGCGCTGAACCTGTCGCTGCAAGCGTTTGATCAGCCCCGTGCGACGGCGTTGTTGCAGCGTCTGCTGCCACAGCAATCGACCCTCGAACGTGCGCTGGCGCTGACCTGGCTGCAACGCAGCATCGCCCAGGCGTCGCCGACCATCGCCCTGACACCGGGTGAAGGCTGGAAGAAAAATTACGGCGCAACCGGTGAGATGTACTGGACGTGGCAGGGCAATGCAGCGGTGCCAAGCGTGTTGACGGTGTCTGGCACTCAAGAGCGTCCGCTGCGTGCGGCGCTGAGTTTCCAGACCCAGCAACCGGCCGTCGATCCGATGGCGGTGACCATCACCCGTCGCCTGTTGCGACTGGTGCCGGGCGACGAAGCGTTCACTTTCAAACTGGAGCCGGTCGGCACCAAACCGCTGTCCAGCGACAGCCTGTATCTGGACGAAGTGATCCTCACCAGCAAAGCGCCCAAACCGCTGCGCTACGGCATGCTCGAAGTGCCGCTGCCACCGGGCGCCGATGTCGAGCGCACAACGTGGGGCATCAAGTTGCAGGGCAAGGACGGTACCGAACCGACCTCGCTGGAGAAGGCGCGTTTCGAGCCGGGACAACTGGCCTACGCGGTGCCGGTGGATGCCCTGAGCGGCGAGTTGCGTCTGCGCCATTTGGTGCGCTTCTCGCAGAAGGGCCGGTTCAACCTGCCGCCGGTGCGTTTCACTCAGGTGTACGCGCCACAGCATCAAGCCCAGGAAGCGAAAGCCGCCCTCGGTCAGGTCACGGTCAACTGACATGACCCGGCCGCTGCTGTGGCTGCTGTTGTGGATGATTCCTGCGCTGGCGACGGCGCAGGATGAGCCACTGCGCGTGGCGTACAAAGGTGAGCTGTTGTCACTGAGTACGACGCAACTGATTGCTCGTGAACCGTTGCCTTCGACCCTGGATGCGCCGCTGGGCAGTCTTTGGAAGCTGTTTGTCTACGCGTGGCTGGTGGATACCGGCGCTCGGGAGCCGGCATATGAATGTCGCGGGCAGTCGAAAGAGGAAGTCTATTGCTGCTCGGCGGGCGGCAAGATCGAGCGGGATCAGGCGTTGGTGAAGTCGTGTGGGCTGTATTTCGAGCCGGCGCGGTTGGGGATTGCAGCCGATGACTGGCGAACCTACTGGCAGGCGCGTAAGGCGCCATTGTGGTTGCTGGATTTGCCGTCGGTGCAACCGGCCACGCGGGTTTCGGTGAGTGAGTTGCTGAGTGTTCTGGCGTTGCTGCCAGCTCAAGAACAGATGCGCCGCGTGTTGCTCGACGTGGTGCTCAATGCTGCCGACGGCAATGTCGTCGGTGAACTCGGCGCGCGCTTGCGGGTGAAAACCTGGAGCTGGCTCGGCGATCACGACCGGCAGTCGCGGCAGGGCGGATTTGCCGGATGGACAGCGGACGGCTCGCCGGTTTGGGCCGGAGGGCGCGGCACCAGTCAAATGGTTTTACGGCATTACGGTGCTGCGTTGGCGACGGTGTTGCCGGTTGCGTGGCCGGCAGAGGCGAGGCGTTGTGTCGAAGTCGGACTGTTCTCGCGCTATCCCGTTGTACGGGTTCTGGCGGGCGAACGGGTCGTGACGTCTGGCCCGTTGCAGGGCGACTACCGTGTTGATTTCGCCAACGGCAACGCGCTGGATATCCACAGCGACGGCGAACTGTTTCTGCTCAATGACAAACTCGTCGCAAGGCTGGATCGCGAAGAATACGTCGCCCGTGTCCTTGATCGCGAAGCCAAACCCGAACCTGGCGAAGCCGCCAAAGCACTGGCCGTGGCGATCCGTACCTATTTGCTGCAAAACGCCACGCGCCACGGCGATTGCCTGAGCATCGACGACAGCAGCAATCGCCAGCGGGTTGCTCCACGCCCGGCATCGGCGCAATCGCGCAACATCGCCGCCTGGACGGCCGATCTGGTGTTGGCTGGCAGCACCGTCACCTATCACTCCGACCAACCCGGCCCGGACAAACTCGCCTGGCAGCAAGCCGTCGAACAAGCCAACGCTGGCCAGCGCTACGACGCAATCCTGCTCCATGCCTATCCCCGCGCCAGCCTCAGCCGCTGGGACAACCCGGTCGCTTCCTGCGAAGCACTGCCCGCCGCGCAAGACTGGCTGCAAAAACAGCGACGCGGCTGGCGTCAGAAGCTTGAAAGCGAAACCGGCTACAACGAAGTCAGCACGTTCGCCGTGTGCAAACTCGCGTTCGGCCGCCCCTTTGTCGACCGCGAACGCCAGCGCATCTATGTGCGCGGCGTACTGACCTTGCAAGACCGCCTCGACCTGACCCACGAATATCTGCACCTGGCCTTTGAAGCGCATCCCAACGGCCAGGATGAAACCTACATCGAAGGGCTCGCCCGTCACCTTTTGCTGGAATAGACCATGACACTCCGTTATCCACAGGTCTTGTTGCTGCTCTGCACGCTGACCGCGTTATCGCCGACTAGGGCCGCCGACAGCATCAAACTCGACACCCCGGTCGGGGGCTGGCGCACCGGCGCTCCGCAAGGCGAGGGCGAAAGCTTTCGTCAGACCGTCAACTACCCGGCCTCCTCGGTGAACACCCCGGTCGGCCAGGCCAACACAGCGCGCATCAGCGGCCAGATCAACGCCAGTCCGAAGAATAATGAGCCCGGTCGACTGATCGTCAACGGCGTCAGCATGCCGCTGAAAATCGACGCCGCCGGCCGCTTCGACCGTCCGTTCTCCTTCCCCAACGGCAGCAACAGCGTCGAAGTGCGCAGCCCCGACGGCCAACAACGCCGCCGCACTCAATTCCTCAACACCAGCGGCGGTGCTACCCCGCCAAAACTGCGCGTGCTGCTGGCCTGGGACAGCGACGGCACCGACCTCGACCTGCACCTCGTCACCCCCGACGGCGCCCACATCTGGTACGGCAACCGCGTCGCCCCCAACGGCGGCGCCCTCGACGTCGACGTCACCACCGGCTACGGCCCGGAAATCTTCGCCATGCCGGCGCCGATCAAGGGGCAGTATCTGGTGTATGTGAATTACTACGGTGGCGGGTATCGCAGCGATGAAGATGGCGGGGATGAAGCCGCGCAACCGCTGACGACGGCGCAGGTAACGGTGATTACCGAGGAAGGCACACCAAGCGAGAAGATGGAGACGTTTTTGATCCCGATGCGGGCGGTGGGGGAGTTGACGTTGGTGAAGGCGTTTAGTTATCCGTGATGGGGAATTGAGCAGCAGGTTGCTGCCCAACTCCTTTCAATCACTCAGGCCGCCAGTTCAGGTCGGAAACTGCTGGAGGTCAGACGCTTGAGCGCAATATCAAGTGCCTGATCATCGAACAGTTTGCTCTTGCGAGCAGCAGCACCA
This sequence comes from Pseudomonas sp. RA_105y_Pfl2_P56, assembly GCF_963970845.1. Taxonomy (NCBI): domain Bacteria; kingdom Pseudomonadati; phylum Pseudomonadota; class Gammaproteobacteria; order Pseudomonadales; family Pseudomonadaceae; genus Pseudomonas; species Pseudomonas sp. RA_105y_Pfl2_P56. The sequence goes on along the minus strand of NZ_CAXAPL010000066.1, from coordinate 3,569 downwards.
GCGCCACCGTCCCACTGCTTCAACGCCTCACGCACTGCAGGTACGGTCGCAGATACCTCTTCCTGGCTCAACAGCCAATCCACCGTCGCCAACAACTCCATGCCGAATGGCGATTCAAAACCGTCAATCAACTCGGCAGTCCGTTCCAGGGCTTGAGAGTATTCCTTGGCCTCCGTCTTCAGATAAGTCTGCAAAAAGGCTTTGCGCTCTTGATCAAACCAGATCACATCGCTAATGCCTGCGTCACTGATGCGTTTGTCACAGTGCAGATAACTGCCATCGAGGTTATCGAGCAGGTGCTCCAGCCGGTTGGCGTACGGCCCATATTTGTGCGCGACAAACTTCAGATTCAGAGGGTTCTCGGTATTTGGCAACTTCTCGATAGCGCGCTCAAGAAACCAGGCCAGCTTCTGGATCTCTAGCAGACTGCACTCCATGCCTAACACCCAGTAGCGACGAACCAGTTCGGCGATAAGCGCGCGGGCTGGCGTGAGCGTTTCTACGCCCGAACGTTTGGCGACGTTCAGATACTGGTTCGAGGGCTCGAATACCAAGACATCAGCGTCCAGATCCCCCAGCACTTCGACAATCTGCTCACGGACTTCAGGCCACTTCAAGCCGCCGTTACCAGCACCTAGAGGCGGGACGGCGACAGATTTCACGTCGTTCTCAAGCAGAAACCGACGCAGATCATGCAAGCCCTCAGTGATCCATGCCATTTGCGACGGAGAACGCCAATGGCGTTTGGTTGGGAAGTTCACGATCCAGCGAGGGCCATCGAGTTCATTGGTGGCCGTCACATGCATCTTGCCGGTTTCTACTTCCTTCGCCTTACACGCTGCTGCATAGAGACGGTAATTTTGCGCAAAGCGTTCTTTGAACATCAATGCGATGCCCTTGCCCATCACGCCCACGGTATTCACCGTGTTTACGAGGGCTTCGGTTTTGGCTTCCAGCAGGTTGCCTTGGGTGAATTTGATCATTGGAAATACCATTTGGGACGCGCATGGACAGGCAGCGTCAGGCCTCTAGCGGCGACGTCTGCTTCTATGCGTGCTTTCATTGCATCGGTGTGGCACATGATGCCCAGTAGTCCCGTAATCGGTAAGTGATGGTGGATCAGCGCCTCAGCCTGATAACGCTCCATTTTGCGAGGATCATCAGGATCGCGCTTGAAGTCGCGCCGTTGAAGGATAGACCAATCGATCTGGTCGAGATTGGCCAGATCGCTGTAATAGTTTGTCCAACTCGGATAGGCGTGCGCGTTTGTGAAGACAAACGGTAGGCCGAGCTCTTCAACGCGATACAGGCTTGAGACCAGAATCACGATCTCGTCATTGCTGCGTTGCTGAACACTCCAGCCAGAGTGAATGTTCTGCATCATCACTGAGAAGGGCGTGAAATAGAAGGGCACGTAGTCGGCCAGAACGCCTTCGGGAGCGATGGGCACCTGACGGGAACGGCGCTTGTCGATCAAGTCGACGTTACCGATATTCACGTACTGAGGTGCCTGTGCTTCCGAGTTTGCGCAATGCAGACCGTTGTCCAGAATCCAGGGCAGGTTATCGCGATGGACGATACGCCAAATCAGAGCTTTCTCTGGATTCAGGCTGGTGTAGTTCATTGATAAAACATTCTCTGGTTCACGCTGGTTTGCACATTAACATCGGCCGCCTGCAATTTAGCTACGCAAAGTGCATCGACTTCTTCGCTGGGGGTGAAGATTTTGAAGAAGGCATCAGGTTTAACAACCCCCGGTGCGAGACACTCTGCCATGCAGATGCTTTTGCAATGAGGGTCCAGGTAATCGCGACTGCTCATGACATCCCACTCGATGGCTTCGAAACCCTGTTCGTAATCAAGTAGCTGTATTGAGTCGCCTGCTAACGGGTGGCGTGGAATGACTTTCCAGCCGTATTGCTTGGCTGTTGATCTGTAGACCGAGATCAACACAAATCGGGCCTCTGGCCTGTTGCGCTGCACGCTTCCGTCAAATGGATTCTTCGCAAACCAGTGGAAGGGCACGTAGTTGTCGAGCTGCAGAGTCTGCCGCTTTTTCAGGATTTCAGCATCTGCGACGTCTTTGAAACCCGAGAGGCCGGCGCGAGGTTTCAAGCCATCCCTGAAAATTCCATCCAGGTTTTCAACAGAAGTAAGGTGGTAGAGAAGCTTCTGATCCTTGATGCTTTTAACGTCCGACATAGTGGTCTCCTTGACCTGCACATCAACCTAAACTGAATTCAGTCCCGGCCTTGCCCCGCGCTGATGTAACCCTCGATCCGTGGGGGTTGGTAGAACAATCATCGTGATTCTAATGTGCCATCACTTTTAACTACAAGTCCAATATGGAAATTGGTTAGCAGGGTCAAGCAGCAACACGCCTGAACTCACTCTTCGTCAAAATAATCGCGATCCAGCGTCGGCAACCGCAACAAACGGGATGTCACGCCCACCTCATGATCCATCATCAGATGCACCAGCCGCGTGCCGTCTACCAACACAATGCCGTCCACCGATTTGGCGAAGTCGACAGCGTGCGCTGTAAAGCCAGAGGTGGTAATGAACACGCCACGCTTAGCTTTCTGCCCAGCAAGCGCCCCATAGAACGCCTGCAGTTCAGGCCGGCCAACCGTGTTCTGCCAGCGCTTGGCCTGAACGTAAACCTTCTCCAGCCCCAATTTATCGAGCGAGATAATGCCGTCGATGCCGGCATCACCGGAACCGCCGACACGTTGCAGATCATTGCGACTGGCGCCGTAACCCAAGCGATGAAGCACATCCAGCACGATCACTTCGAAACGGTTGGGGCTGACTTGCAGCAAGTTGTCCAAAAGGTCGGCCGCCGTGGCATCGCGCAGTTCCTTTAGCGCTCGCTCCAGTCGGTCGTCGGGGCTTTCGGTGGCGGAGGCCAGATCTGGCTCCACATTTGGTTGGTCATCCAGTGGCTCGGCATCTGGCGCGACTTTCAGCTTCACATTCATGTAACCGATTGCCAAATGCTCCACATCCTTGGCTGACAGTGGAAATGCATGCTCCTGGGCGTACTGCACTCCTGCGTCAGTCAACTTCCAATAACCGCGTTTGGCACTGCTGGAAAGACCGGCGCGCTTGAGACGATCGTGCGCCCAGCCAGATCGGTTCTTGTAGGTGGCCTGACCACTCGCGATCAGCTCCTCACGCTGCGCTTCTGTTAACTGCAGCATTTTGGCTGCCGCTTCGTGGGCGTCCCGAGCAATTGCACCGTCGGGTTTTGTGGCGAGAAACCGCAGGATCGGTTCGATGAACTGATCGTAGGTTGGAACGGACATGGGCGCATCCCTGTGCTGGTGGGTGTTTTTGAACTGACCGGCAGGCGAGTATAAATTAACGTTCGCTGAGGGGGGCTCTGAGCGTTAGCGCTGGGGCTGTGAAAGCGTGAGCCGCTGTTGCTAGGAAGGCATTATGTCTAGTCCTGAAATAGGTTTACACCGATCTCACCCTAACGCCCGATGCACTGCATCGGGCGTTTTGTATTTTAAGGACAGGTGCGGGCGCTCTTGGTTGTAGATCAAGACCGCTTCCCGCACCAT
>NZ_CAXAPL010000065.1:0-20174 GCF_963970845.1 Pseudomonas sp. RA_105y_Pfl2_P56 | reverse complement strand
TCGATGGATTTTCGCAAGTCCACGGGTTTGGGGTAGAGGTACACTTTTTCAACTTTGGCGTCGGGTCGCATCATGGCGGGGGCTGGCTCCGGAGAAAAACGGGAGCACAGCATCCGGCGTCAGGGGAACGCTTTGAATGTGTAGTTCATGGAGCGGTTACCTGAGAACAACATACCCAAGGTTGTCGTGCGCAGCGTCAAGCATTTGCCCGCCAATGAATTCAGCATGCTGAGTGCGGAGAATGCTGCAGCGTCTAATCTGGCTATCGAGATTCCGTTTCTGAACAGGGTGGTGGTGCGTGATCAGCAAGGGGCCTTCTTGAAGATTTTCGTCTTCAAGCACAGTGACTGCTGGGTGCTGAACAGTGTTGAAGACTGGACGCTCGAAGCGGTGATGGATGACGTGGCTCGTACTGACCAACCCACACCCGGTGAACGCGAACTGAAAAAAGGCGTGATGTTCGATCGGCTGGTCAACAAGGCGTCTGGCGAATCCGGAGTCTCTTTGTACGCGGCAGCGCTGGATAGCTATGTGGACGGAGCCCGCAAAGGTTCGGCCCAAGCGGCGATAGCGGCTGCGGGGATCAGTCTTTCCGGGCAGGCACCTCGATTGCCGAATGAGCAGATTCTGGAGCTTATGAATCAGGCATTTCAGAGCAATCCCGACGATGGCGTGGCTCTCTCCTTGTTTTACTGCGATGAGGGTGAGTACGGCGATGACAAGGCCTGCATCGATCCGCAAAAGTCGATGGCGACATTGGAAAGCGCCGCGCTACGAGGCTCTACCCACGCACTCCTGCGATTGGGTGAAGTCTACGAAACCGGCACTGTCGTCGCTGCTGATCTACCCCGCGCAATGGCCTGTTATCGCGAGGCCAGCAAGACCGAGCTTAAGTCGGGTCCTGCTGCGGTCGAGCGCTTGTTGGCCCGAGGCGTCGTCATGGACAGCTCAATTGAATGTATTGGCGCAGGTGGAACTCAGTGAATGTCGCCCGTTTGATGTTCTTTGCATTTATGGCGATGTCAGTCTCGTCAGTCAGCTTTGCCCAAGATGCGGATTGCGAGGCCGTGGCCGGGCAACGTGCCGAGTGCGCAGAAGAAGCGATGAAGGCTGCGGATCGCGTGCTTAATGACCGTTACGAAGCGCTGATTGAAAGAGCCGGGTCTCGGTATATTTTTCAATACCAGTCTCGGCATGAAGAGCATAAGGCGTTTCTGGATCGACTGAAAAACTCCCAGCGGGCGTGGATAAAGCTGAGGGATTCGAACTGCAGGCTTGAGGGGTTTGAGAATGAATGGGACAAGCCATCCTATTCTGCAGATCTGAATAGGTGCACCGCGAAGATGAGTCTGGAGAGAGCTTTATATTTGGACGGCATCCTTCCGGCACATTGATGTTGCGCTGATTAATGTTTTTACTTGGTTGGGTGGTGATACGGAAATGCATAAAAGGGCCATTCGATTGAGCGTGCGTCAACCTTGTTTCACCTGGGTGTTCTCGTTTTGCGCGGGACTTCTATCACCGACAGTGTTTGCTCAAGAATCCACCTGCGAGTTTCACGACATCCAGTCAACGCTCGAAGTGGTCAGTTGTCTCAACGAGGGCGCCGTGGAAGTCCTGAAGCTGGCGCCACGCAATCATCCAACTTATGAAAGTGATATCGACCGCCTCCCTACATTTATCGTGCGGGGTAATGACCTTAACGAGGTCAAGAAAACGGTGGGGATGAGTGCTTTGTCGTCGCCCTACAACTTGCTCGTCAAGTTGCCGGATGCTGAGGGAATCATGTATTTCGATCAGTTGCCCGAATCAGCCACTAAAAAACTGGCAATGCCAGGCTGGATACTGATTGATGCCCGAGATGTCGTGTATGGACGACAGGGTGGCGGGGAAGGTTTTGGACTTGTATGCAGTACCCACGAAAAAGCAAACGGCTCTGAATATGTAGTCGTCACGCAATGTAATGGCTTTTACGAAGAAGATATTGCCAGGTTGAAGAATTTACTCGGCGTGATCGAAGCTCACACCGTGCGATAGCGGTCACTGAACGCGACCAAACGTTTTGTCTTCGAGCGACTGACAACACTCATTTTCCTTTAAACTCCCCACCCCCAAAGGAATGCGCTCAGGACACGGAATGCCAGCCCCCTCTTTCTCCCTTCGCCGTGCGTTGGTGCTGTGGCTGTACGCCGCCGCGCTGGTGCATCTGCTCGCCGGTCTGACCCTGAGCTGGGCCGGTCATTCCGGTTTGCTTGACGGTTATTTGCACACCCTCGAACAGATTTTCTGGGGCGTCGACGCGGTGCCTGCCGCCGCCCGCGAACAGCAGGTCTGGTGGCTCGCGCTGTTTGGCGCGACGCTGCAAAGTTATTCGCTGTACATGCTCGCGCTGGTGCACATCGGCAATCGTCTGAAAGCGCCGATGGCCTGGGTCTGGTTGTTGGCCGGCATCCTGCTGTGGGCGCCGCAGGACATGCTGCTCTCGGCGCAAAAACAGGTCTGGTCGCATCTGTGGCTCGACGCTTTTGCGCTGCTCGTCCTGTTGCCACCGCTGATCTGGCTGTATCGCCATGACCGCCGAAATTCCCTTTCCGATACCGCAATGAGTGAGTCGGCCCATGCCTGATTTTTCGCTGCTGGATTGGGCGTTCACGTTGTTGATCGCGCAGGCTTGCCTCGGTGCGCTCGACACCCTGTATCACCACGAACTGACCGTGGCGCTGCCGTATCGCCACAGTGCGCGGCTGGAGTTGTCGATTCACGCGCTGCGTTCGTGTTTCTACGGCGTTCTGTTTCTCGGCATCGCGCACTTGCAGTTCGGCGGCGCGTGGGCGCTGGTGATTGCGTTGTTGTTCGCCCTGGAGATCGGCCTGACGTTGTGGAATTTCGTGGTCGAGGATCGCAGCCGCAAATTGCCGGCCATCGAGCGCATCATGCACACCGTGCTGGCGGTGAACGGCGGGGCGTTTTTTGCGTTGTACGGTGTGCAATTGGCGCAGTGGGCGAGTTTGCCGACCGGCCTGAGCGCTGTGGATTTCGGCTGGAAGGGCTGGGTGCTGACGCTGTTTGCCGTGGGCGTGACGGCGTCGGGGATTCGCGATGGTCTGGCGGCGTTGCGCATGAAGCGCGAGGGCAAGCCGTCCAACCCGTTTGCCGGCGGCGCTTTCAAGCGTGTGCTGGTGACTGGCGGCACCGGGTTTATCGGTGAGACGCTGGTCAATCAATTGCTCGACGCCGGCCACACCGTCAGCGTGCTGGCGCGGGATCCGTTGAAAGCCGCATACCTGTTCGACGGTCGTGCGCGCTGCGTGCGTTCGCTGAGCAAACTCGGCTACGAGGAAACCTTCGACGTGGTGATCAATCTCGCGGGCGCACCAGTCGCCGGGCCGCGCTGGAGCCCCAAGCGCCAAGCGCAACTGATCGCCAGTCGGGTCAACACCACCGAAGCGCTGATGACCTGGCTGAAGAATGCGCGGCACAAACCGGCGTTGTGGGTGCAGGCCTCGGCCATCGGCTTCTACGGCGTGCGCGACGCCAGTGAAAACCTCGACGAACACGCCAGCAAGGGCGATGGTTTCATGGCCGAACTCTGCGCTCGATGGGAAGCCGCCGCGCAACCGGCCACTGAATTTGGCGTGCGTCAGGTGGTGCTGCGCCTCGGTGTGGTGTTCGGCCCGGGCGGTGCGTTGACGCCGTTGCTGCTGCCATTCCGCCTGGGTTTCGGCGGGCGCATGGGCGATGGTCGGCAGATCATGAGCTGGGTGCATCGCGACGATGTGCTTCAGGTGATCGCGCGGGCTTTCAAAGACGACACTCTGCGTGGCACCTACAACATGGTCGCGCCCGAAACGCTCAGTCAGGCCGCGTTCGCCGAGCAGGCCGGCAAGCTCCTCAAGCGTCCGGTGTGGTTCCACATTCCCGCCGCGCCAGTGCGTGCATTGGCGGGGGAGATGGCGCAGTTGTTCTTCGACGGTCAGCGCGTGGTGCCGCAGCGTTTGACCGAGGCTGGCTACACATTCCGCTATCCAACCCTCGACGCCGCTCTGCGCGATCTGACCTGAGGATCGCTCATGAGCAAGCCTTTGATGTACCTGCTGGCCGGCAACGGCAGCGCTGCCGATTGGTGGGACGACGCGCTGCCGTACTTTCAGCGCTACGACGTGGTGCCGCTGGAATTGCCCGGTTTCGGCGCCAACCCGCAGCCACCCTGCGAGGATCTCGCGGACTACGCGCAGACCTTACTGGCGATGACGACGCAGGGCAGCGCGATCATGGCGGTCGGGGTTAACGCGTTGCTGGTGCTGCACGCGTTGCAACGTCGGCCCGGGCACTTTTCTCGCAGTGTGTTGCTGGCGCCGGTGGGCGCGTTTTTGTGGCAGCGTCGATTGCCGGCACTGATGTCGCCGCTGCCGATTCGCAAGACCATCCACTGGCTGCTGTCGACCAAACCCACGCTGTTCGCGCGCAAGTTTTCCAATCAGACCTGGACGCCCGCGCAGTACCAGCGCATGGGCGCCGGTTATGCGCGCTGCCGTGCATTCGTGCCGCACTGGGATCTGATCCGTGCCGACACCGCGCAGCCCTTGCTGGAGTGGATCACCGACCCGGTCGAACTGGTCTGGGGCGATCAGGACAAGGTACTGGGCATCGAACAAGCGGCGGCATGGTCGGCGATTCTTGCGCGCGCAGATCTGACCATCAGCCTGAAACCCGGTTGGGGCCATTACCCGTGGATCGACGCACCCGCGCAGTTTGCGCAGTGGCTGGAGTCGGGCGAGCGCGGGTTTGTTGCGCACACCAAGGGCGGGCGTTTGCGCTTGGCTGAACTGGCCCGGCAACCGGTGCCGGCGGCGCTGACGCTCAACGATTGCGCTGATCCGCGTCTGCCTGCGTTTCTCGCCGCCCAACCCGACGTGACCTGGGCGGTGCGCTCCTCCAGTTATGGCGAGGATCAGGCCGATTCGGCGAATGCCGGGTTGAGCACCACCTATCTGCGCGAGCCGACCGCCAACGTGCCTAAACGCATCGCCGAACTGACGGCCGAAGGCGTCGAGGAAGTGGTGGTGCAGCGCTTCGTCACCCCGGTAGTGTCCGGGATCGCCTTCGTGCGACATCTCTCGGTAGAGCTGGAGTGGGTTGAAGGCCATCTCGAATCGCTGGCCGACGGTCATGTCAGCCCTTCGCGGGCAACGCTTTCGCGGGTTGGCGATGCCTGGCGAAGCGGCGCGTTCACGCCATCCCACGGCTTGACCGAAGAGCGGCTATGGCAATTTCTGCAAGACGTGCTGCGGGTATTTCACTACGTACCAGGCGACGTCGAATGGGCCTGGGACGGCGGGCAACTGTGGCTGCTGCAATACCGACCGATCAGCGACTACGGCTGGCGCCGGCACCTCACCGCCGCCAACATCGCCGAGATCCTGCCGCCGCAACCGAGCGTCTTTGTGGAGTACGCCCAGCGCCGGGCAGCGGCAAGTATTCCGGCGATCATGGCGCGCTGGGATGCGCGGGTGTTGCAGGACAACGAGCCGTTCACCGCTGTGTTCGGTGGCGCGTCCTACATCAACAACGACCTGTTCCTCGCCCGACTCGCCGACTGGGGCATCAGCGCCAGCAACTACGCCGGTGAAGTCGGCGGCGCGACTCCGCATCTGCCGTGGCGACCACTGCGGATGTTGCGTTCGCTGCCGTTGTTCCTGCGCATGCAGCGTATCGCACGCGGACATTTGCTGAGCCTTGAACATGGCTTGCAGCGCTTCGATCAAGAGTTGGCCGAACTCGTCGCCCAGGGTGCCGACGGCCAGCAACTGGCGGATTGGTTCACCCGGTTTTACGTGTTCGTGGTGCAAGGCAATCTGTGCATCGCCACGGCGCTGGCCAGCAGTGGCGACGACTGGCTGGGCCGCCCGCCGACCGCGTACGACAACCTCGAAAACAGCCCGCATCGATTGCCATGGGAGACCGATCCAGGCACCCCTCGACCAGCGTCGAGCGAGCTGCCGCTCCAGCCATTCCCGCAATGGTCAGGGCTGATCCGCCTCGCGCATTCGATCGGCCTGCCGGGCCTGCGTGGTTACTACCTGCAAGTGCGCGAGTGGTATCGCGACAACCTGATGCGCATCTTCTTTCGTCTGCACCACGCAATGCCGTTGGCGGACCGCGAGCACTGGTTTGCGCCGCATCCCGACGTTCGCACCCGAGACGGCAGCTTCTGGCAGGACGGTCGCGAAGGTGCGGAACAGGCCACCGGGTTCATGATTTATCCGGGGCAGGTGCAAGGCATTCTCGGCGCCGACATTCTGCTCGAAGACTCCCTCGATCCGGGGCGACATGCGCATTACCAAACCGCGCGGGCGGTTATTGCCCGCATGGGTGGGCGCTTGTCGCATGGCTCGACGTTGTTGCGGGAGTTGCGCAAGCCGTCGGCGGTAATGCCGCAGGTGGATCCGGCGTGGGTGGGGTGTGAGGTGTTGTATCGGGATGGTGAGTTGGAACTGATGAATTCGAAGGATATGAAGTGAAGCGACTGCTTTTGTTAATGATGAGCTGGCTGCCAATGTCGGGCATGGCGACGGAACTGTGCAACGAGAGTAGCGATACCAAGAACTATCTCTCGCAATGGGTGAAAAGCGCAGATCGAAAAATTGACGTGCATTCGTCGTTCTACGACAACCGGTTTTCTTTGGAAGAGGGCAAGGTCGTGTACCAAGGCGACCTTAATGGTGACGGCCAGGACGACTTCATTTTTCTCTCATATTCAAGTCACGGCTCGGCAGGCGACATGACGTATGCCTTCCTGATCCAGTGCCGTGGTTATTTGAAACACACGGGCGGCGATTACTTCGCCGGGGTCAAGGTTCTGGACGGCCCGCCCAAGAACGGCGGCGATGTCAAAGACATCGAGATCTACTCCTACATCCGGGATAAGCGTGACCAGATTCGCTACAAGGGCAAGGTAGCGATGACCCGGCCACACCTGTGGCAATTCAACCCGCAGACACAGCTTTATGAAGGGCAGTCTGAGTAAACCCTTGGTTCCTACTGCATTTACGGAGTTACTACGTGAAAGGATTTTCGGCTCTTCTCGGCAGCTTGATATTGGCTGTCACATCCATGGCATTCGCCGCCGACCCCGACTTCAAGGATTACACCGTCACCCCGGTATTCACCGGCCCCCATCATGAGCTGGTGCCGCAAGAAAACAGTAACCCGGTGATGGATCAGGCACGGCTGCAAGCCCTGAAAGGCAAGGTCAACTTCGCCGGCCATTACATCCTGCACAGGCTCGGCTGTGGCGGCAGCGCCATTTGCGGCGAAGTGCTGGACGCCCAGACCGGTGAAGTGGTTGGCGGTCTGCCGAATGCTTACGACGGCAGCACGTTCGGCATGGTTTACCACCCCGTGAGCCGCTTGATCATCGTGTCGGGCATCACGCTCGACGGCGAAGAAGATGCCCAGGGGAATGCGTTGGAAAGCAGTAACCGGGATCGTTACTACGAGTTTGTTAACAATGAGTTTCGGCTGCTGAGCATGACCGACGTGGAATCGTCGCCGATGGATGAGGAGTGAGAGGATGAACTGTCTTCTCGCGAGCAGCCTTTCGCTGTTGCTCTTGCTTCCAGCGTTTGCCGCTGCCACCGACAGTAACTTTGCAGAAGATCCGCCAATTGTCGGCATCGACGTGCACACGGTTACGTTTCGAGCGAAAAAATGGACGATGCCCGGCGTTGAGTCGGCGACCGCATGGTTCACCGCAAACGTTAAAACCTTCCCGCTCTTCGGCGCCGACATTGGCGCCGATGGGCACTCCAATATGCTCAGTCCTGACAAGAAAACTCTGCTGCTCGATCCAGTGATCTTCGGCATGTTGTCGCTCGAAAACGGTGAGGAAAAACTGGAGTCGCAACAGCATTGCGTTGTGATCTCCATGGAGACCGGTTGCGTGCTGGCTGATCGTTGGGCCACTTATTGTGTCGGCCAGTGGAAGGGCAATCAGTGGGTTTCCGCAGACGGCGATGTGCTTACTCCTACTCTGGAGACGAAGTCCCCAAAGAACTTGCTGAAATATGTCTCAAGTATCGAGCCGGTGCAGTCTCGCGCAGAGTCCATCGAGTCGAGCCTGAACTTTCTAAGTCCAGAGTCCTACATGGCGTGTCATCCCCCGGCGCAAAATGTTCAAGTCTACAACGACCTCGGCTTTTATCTGGCCGAGGGCGGTAGAGATGAGCTGGCGCTGAAGTTTTATCGAGGCGTTGAGGCGGTCGGTGAACGCACAGTGCTGATGCTGAACATGGCGGATTCACTGTGGCGATTGAACAAGAAAGACGAAGCACAGCGCTATTACCGCGACTACGGCGAAGCGATGACTGCCGCTGGCAAGGCACAGAGAGTTCCGCAACGTGTCTTTGAGCGATCGAAGCTTCAGGGAATGAAAAATTGAACAGGTTTGCCCGTTTTATCGTGTTGGCCCTTGGGCTGATGTCCGCTTCAATTGCGTTCGCTGAGGATACTTGCAAGGTCATTACCGTGAGTTGGCAATACCTTGAATGCGTTGAAGCCGACCGTAAAGCGGCCGACGCAAAACTAAATGCCAGCTACAAAAAACTCATGGCGCGCTTCGCTTCTCAGCGAGAGGAAGAACCTGCACAGGCTGAGGCGTTTATGGCAATCGCCAAAGATTCACAACGTGCCTGGCTCAAGTTGCGCGACACCACATGCTTGCTGGAGGCCACAGAAGTGGAACCCGGCTCACAGGCGCAGTCCTTGATGATCAGTCAGTGTGTCGCCCGGATAAGTCTGGAGCGTGCCGGTTATCTGGACGCGATCGCATCCGATCGACCGAGTGATGTGACTAATATCAGTCAAGTGTCTGGATCTGCCTCTCAACGCTTCGGCGATGTCGTGGCTCGCTACGTCAATACCTTTGGCAATCCTTGCCTGACTGTTCAGATTCTCGCGCCTGACGGTAACTGGAGAGTGCTGTCGTCCAGGCAGTTTTGCACTTTCGATGGCAAGAGATTCTGGAGCGACTATGCCGACGCAGGTTTTGAGGATCATGCGTTTGCCGAGGATGGGTTACACGTAACGCTCAGCCTGACGGAGCTTCGTGCACCCGGAGAGAAGCGCCTCGAATGTGTAATTCCGATTCAGAACGCGCAAATCCAAGAGCTGAAATGCGGCGCACCTGAGTCGACATGACAATGAACTATGGAAGGAAAATGGAATTGGGCAGGTTTTCAGGTTTTCTCTGTGCCATTGGACTCATGGCCGGTTTGTCGGCTCAATTGGCATTGGCGGGCGATCCACAAACCATCGGTGAGTTGCATCCGCCGGTGGTGGCGTCTTTGGGCGGTCAACAGATCACGGTGTTCTTTCTGAAGAACAACCTGAAAGAACAAGCGACCGGAGTTCACGTTCCCACCGCCGAGATTTTCTATTCAGCCTTGAACGCAGCCAAACCCACGCTGAACTATGTGTGGAAGGTGGAAGGCGAGCAGATAGCCTCGGTGTTCTTCTTCGAGCACAAATCCCCCGCGCGCGCCGGAAAGTCGATGTTTGTTCTGACAAAGAACAAAATCTCGCACAGCCATTTCGAAGGTGATTCCTACTCGGTGCTGGAATTGCCGCTCTTCAAGGATGGTGATCAATTGTCTATGCAGTTCTTTCGAGGTGACCCGCCAGAACCCGAATTCCAGAACTGCCGAGACGGTCTGGATCTGGAGGACGACATAGAAGTCGAATGTGCTTACAAGGATGCGGCGAGCATTAAGCAGCGTCTGGCAGACTTGGATGCAAAGATGATTGCGGGTTTAAAACTGGATCAGGGCAGCCGTCAGGAGCCACTCAAAATCGAGGGTGATACGGCCAATGTCGCTTGCCCCTCCACCGACTTTTCAGCGTTCCTCGCAGCCTTCTCCGAGCGCGCCGATGTGCAGAAATCCTTCCTCCAACAGCCACTGAAAATGGTCACGACTGTGGCCGGCGATCCTGAGCCTGAGATGGAAAAGCGCAGCCTCAGTGGTGATGAACTCAAGTTTCCAATCATCTTGGATCAGGCCAAACGAGAAGTCCAAGGCCTGACATTGACCGTCAAGGAAGAGCGGGGAGATCACGCCGTCGCCATCTTGCAAAAGCCGGATACCGACTATGTCTTCGAGTATCGGTTTGTCCGTGGGCAATGCTGGCGGTTGGAAGAAGTGATGGACTACTCGCTTTAAAACGCAGAGAACTGGGCACAAGAAAGAAGTCTGTTCAATCAGACCCGTAAATCATGAGCAGGGAAGTAAGTTGAAAAGATTAGGCTTGGTCGCGTTATTGCTGTGTTCTTTCTCTGTGGCAGCGGGGCCGATGTTTCCGTCCCTCAAGTCGTGCATGGACGCCGGCAGCGACTGCGCGTTCGCGTTGAAAGACAATTTTCTGGTGGACGCACAATCCGGGCAACGTCTCTCCGAGGAGGGAGAGTCGGCCGGAGCGATGAGTAGTTTCTGGTTGTATCGAGATGGTGACCGCTACATCCTGGAGAACGAAAATTACTCCCGGGCGAAGTCGCGTCGTTGGCTGGTGTTTACCTATCACAGCGGCAAGGTCGTACTCGACGGCGCCTATATCTTCTCGATAGACATTAATCCGGAGACCGGTCCCTACTGGCATGGCTACGACTGTCGAGGTGATGCCAAGACGTTCGCAGTGCCAACGAAAGAGCCATTCAGTGATGTGGCTTTGGAGGCGCTGTGCGGGGAGGCCGAAGGCTGGGTTGTCTCGGGTCGGGACACCGAAGTGCCGGTATCTGCCAAGGGGCTGGCCGTCAGTGTTCCCGTTTACCACGCCCGCAACCGGGATGGTTCAGCGACGTACCTGTTTACTGAAAGCGATGTTCCGGACCTTTCGAAACTGGTGTGTTTGTCCAATTGCGCCGATGTCACTCAAACACCGGAGCGTGTCTCGCGAGAAACAGCGCCATTGAAGGGCGGGCAGGACGAGACGTTGTGTTCGGATGACGAATCCATTTACTTCAGTTGCCCGTTGCAGGGCGGCAAGACGGTTTCCATTTGTGCGCAAGGAAACAACAAGCCCACGGCCGGTTCTGTTCAGTACCGTTATGGCGTACCGGGAAAAATAGAAATGGTCTATCCGAAGACTGCCTCGCCGCCCAAGGGCAAATTCTTCGTCGTGGATGCGTCGGAAGGCAGCGTGAACCTGAACATCATCAAGTTCAAAAGCGGTGCTTATACCTACCTCGTTAATCAGGCGTTTGTGAGTTATCTCTCAGTACTCAAGGACGACAAGGTTGTGTTCCGACAGTCTTGTAATGCTGGTGGTGATGCATACATCCACCGCGCAGCGATTTTCGGATTGGAGGCACGTCCAAAAAGTGCAGAGGACTTTCGCTAACCGTTGTTGAGGATCAGGAAAGGGGACTTAACGTCCCCTCTTTTCATCCGCAAATTTCGCTACGACTTGGCTGCGCCGCTCTGCACTCCGACGTGGTCGAGCGTCCCTTCCGAAGTCAGTCTCATCCCGTCCTGCCGATGAGCGATTGCGTAAGTGGCTGAGGTTAGAGGGCCGCGAATTGCTCGGGCCAGATAATCAATGTCAGGGTATTTCTGTTGATATTCACAAGCTTTCAAATGCCGATATTCTCATGACCTTTAAAGTTGCCAGTGATTGTCCATGTCCAGAAATCGAGGGAACGGGTATCGCTACCAGATCTGGCGATCTGAAGCGCGTAAGGCAGCGGAAGATCTGGCGCGCGGGAACCAGAACCTAATAATCAGAGGTATTGATACAACGCAAATTCGATATGAGCCCATTACTCCCGTTGCCATCGAAGCCGCCGATCTTTGGGGAGATGAGGTTACCTTGTACCCGTGGCACGATGTGCATCAATGGAAGCAAACAGACACCCGTGGTTTTGACGTCTCGATTTGGTTCGACCAAGAATTGTGTGGGCTGTGTTATGCGTCGCCTCGCAAGAGCAAGCTGTGCATCAAGATTGTGATTCTGGAGGGTAAGCCGGATAGATCTCATCCGTTGCGGGGCGCAGTGGCCGCTTTGGCATTAACCGCGATTGAAAACTACGCGATCTTAATAGGCTGTACGGAAATTGAAGTTCAAGAACCAGCAGCCGGTGCTATACCGATGTATGAGAGTCTAGGGTTTGCCTTTGATCCGACGGGCCGGCTTGTTATTGGGGTTGAGCAGTAATACCATCCAGTCAAATTTAGAGACCCGAGAGGTTTCCATGAAAAAGTCCAAACATGAACCCAAGCCTATGATGGCTGCCCGGTTCCAGGCTGAAGCTCGTGAAGCTTTGGCCAAGCGTTCCGGTAAGCGCAGCCGCTTTCTGGATGTTGCTCTGTCCAACGGCTGTGATTTCGAGCCTGTCGGTCGACTGGCCGGTTGAAGGTTTTGGATTCTCAAAAAAGCTGCCCTGATTGGCAGCTTTTTTGTGTCTGGATTTTTGCAGGCAATTGCAGAAAGGGGACTTAACGTCCCCTTTCTGCATCCGCAAATCGCTTCACGGCTTGGTCGGCGTACAGCGCACTTCAATGTGGTCGAGCATGCCTTCGACCATCAATCTCACGCCGTCCGACATTCTGCTCAGTGCCAGCGCGACTGAGCGGCGTGAGCCTTCGAGGTCGTCGGCCAGGTCGGCGGAGATGACGCTGATGGACAGTAGGTCTTCCGAGGCGTTGGCCATGAGGGCTTCGGCGTCGGTTCCGGGGGAGAGGCTGAAGAGGCCGCCCTGGCGTTTTGGTCGTGGTTCGACGGCGGGTTTGAAATGGTGATCGAGGGCGCGCTCGGCGGCTTCGTGGAATTTCTTTGATTCCAGAGATTCGTAGGGCGAAACGTCTGGGTTTTCTGGGGGATTGGGTGTTGGTTTGATCATTCGGTCTTACTCCAGTTAAAGAAGCCGACACCGTTTCGCTCGCACTTCGAAAGTGGTGGCAGCTGTGCATAGGTGTGCAAGACCGGTGGAGTAACCCGGCAGACCCGAAGGTCTCCCATACACAGCAGCCATAACGATCCGCGAGCATAGGAAAACGCTCGGCGAATTGCCATAACCAATGTGTACTCCCGCCGGACTTGCACGTCCGTATCGCCGATTTTGAGGCGACACACAGAGCCTATCCACATCGCACCAACTCGCCTAGTTCATGAACACCCCGGCGCTTTGCAGGAAATTTCCCATAGGTTTGCGGGGTGGAAGATCAAAAGATCGCAGCCTTCGGCGGCTCCTACAGAAATGTGTGTCGGCAGGTGTAGGACGTTGCTCGGATAAGTGTGACTTGGCAGTCATCGTGCGAGAAAACACCAGCATCCTCTTCCAACATTACCGAACAGTGGCGTTATCGCTTGAAGCCGCTACACTGCGCCGGCCGTTCATTTTCCTTTTGAGGCTGTGCGCATGAAATTTCGTTTTCTTCTGTGGATGATGGGTTTGTTGATGGGGAAGGCCAGCCGGACAAATCCTGCGTTCCAGCAGCAGTTAGGTGACAAGGATCTGGTGTTTCAGCTACAGACGCTGGATGGGAAAGTGGCGCGGCATTTCGTGGTGAAGGATCAGCGGATCACCAGCAAGTCCGGCACGTATGCCGAGCCTGCGTTTGCGATTGCCTTCAAAGATGCGGCGTATGGCTTTGCCACGATGCAGGCGAAGAACAAGCAGTTGGCTTTCATGCAGGGGATTCAGGACAAGTCGATCCAGATCAAGGGCAACCCGGCGCTGGTGATGTGGTTTCAGGGGCTGACCAAGTATTTGAAACCGAGAAAGGCCAAGCCGAAGGCTTGATTGTTGGCGCGAGGGGAGCTTTGCGGTTCTCAGCCTTAGCCTCTGGCGTGGGTGTTTTGGCTTTCAAAGACAGTCGAACTGTCATTTCTATCAGGTGTGGAAGCGCTATTGGCAGTGTTCTAATCAAGTTAGATCCCGTAGCGCGGGATTTCCCGACACTTGCTGGAGAACCCACATGACTCAATCCACATGTACCACCCAGGCAGGCACGCTCGATCCCTCCTTTGCCAATGACGGCGTGCTCAATTGGGGCTTCCCCGAATTTTCTGCTAAGGCCCCGCAAGCGGTCGTTTCGTTGCCTGACGGCAAGTTGTTTGCAGTGAGTCGCTCGTCCGGGACGCCCGCCGGTTTTGTGGTAGTTCGGTTGACCGCTACCGGGGAGCTTGATTCAGGGACGGGGTTTGGTCAAAACCAGCAAGGTTTTACCGAGATATCTCTTCCCGGTACGCACGTTAACTTCATTTACGGCATTAGTCTGTTAGCGGATTACGGGGTGCTGATTACTTGTCAGTACCATAGCGAAGAGAGTCTCGGAGATGCAGCCGTTCGCCTGCTAAAGGATGGTCGTCTTGACGAACGCTTTGGTGAGGGCGGAGTTGTTTACTTCGATCCTCTGAGTGGCGGAACGCCTGAACAGGTGCGAGGAATTCAAGCGCGTATCGCCGAACGAAGAGCCGCAGGCGATGGCCTCAAAGAGCTCAGATTCAGTAGTCCATCTCCAACTACGGTAGTTGAGCAAACGGATGGCAAGATCGTCTTGATGACCTCGGCGGCTGATTATTCTGTCGGTGAACTCAAGGGCTTGGTCGTTCGGTTAAATCCGGATGGCACGTTCGATAAGTCGTTTAACGGAACCGGTAGTGCTTTCGTCCAACTAGAAGGGGTCATCGAAAATTACGGTAGAGGCTTGGCCGCCCAGCTAGATGGCCAACTAGTCGTATTTGGTGAATATCGTACTCATGGCGATCCCGGCTGGTACGTCACACGCTTTAACGCTGATGGAAAACAAGACGTGCAGTTTTCGACCTTGATGTTGCCAAACCCGGGATATCTCTTGTCGATTTACAGCATAGCGGTAAGGGAAAAAGATGGCTTGATCGCCCTCGTCGGCGGGCTATTTGAAACTGTTCATACAGGGGTGGGAGCAATTTTGGTATTGAACCGTGACGGTGCATACAACTTGGTGTTTAACCAAGGGAAGCCCTTGTATTCCAAATTGATGGACATGGGCCAGCAGTGGAGCCGTTGTGCGTTTGGCTCAGAGGGGGGCGGTCGTTTGATTCTGTCGGGAACCGGGGGGAGCGAATTTGTGACCGATCACACATTTTCGATCAGTGCGCGTTACTTACTGACTGGGGAACTGGATCTGACATTCAACAAACAAGGTTGGGTGGTGTTCGATGATCGGGACGGATTGGAAGTGGCCAGAGATATGGCAATCACCGCAGACGGTCGGATTGTTGTATGCGGTGAAGTGGTATCCAGACAGGGTTCAACCCAAGGTGGTTGGATAACTCGATATCTGGGGTGAAGGGTCGGCAGTCAGGTCAAGTTGCATTCATCGCGGGCAAGCCCGCTCCCACAGGGATCGCGTAGATCTTGTGGGAGTGGGCTTGCCCGCGATGCGTTTAGGCCTGGCTGAATTGCGAAGCCAGCTCACGCAGCAGAACTTCAGCTTCAAGCACTTTGCTGACGACGTCGTTGGCTTTATCGCGGGTCAGGCCGACGCGTTCGAGCAGGGCGTCGGGGATGTCTTCATCCGGCCCCGAACCGATCCCGCGCCCGCGCAGCAGGCGCACGGCCAGGCAAACGAGGTTCGGGTATTCGGCGTAGGCACCGTCATAGCTTGGGTCGTGCTGGAAGCGCAGGGCGGTGGCCAGCTCATCGGGCATGTCCCAGTAGCGCATCAGCCACGAGCCGATCTGTTCGCGGCTGATACCCAGCAGGTGTTGCTCGATGTAGCTGTGGCACAGGTGCGGGTTGACCTCCAGGTGGCGGCAGATCAGTGAGAAGTGCGGCGGAAACACGTGGGCCAGCAACAGGTAACCGAAGTTGTGCAGCAGGCCGGCCAGATAGGTCAGGCCGGCTTCCGGGCGCTGGGCGCGCGGCATGGCGCGGGTCAGGCCTTCGATGACGGCGGCGGTGTAGATCGACTGCTGCCAGTACGGCGTGGTGTGTTGCGGGTGGTCTTTTGGCAGGCTTAAGGTCTTGCCGAGGGCCAGGCCCAGCGCGAGGTTGATCACCAGATCAAAACCGAGCACGCGAACGATCGCGTCTTCCACCGAACGGATCTTGCCCGGCGAGGCGTAGTACGGCGACGCCGCCCAGCTCACCACTTGTGCGGCCAGTGCCGGGTCGGTTTCAACGACGCCGGTGATGTCGTCGATAGTGGCGTTGGGGTCGACGCGCAGTTTGATGATTTTTTGCGCAGTCTCGGCCAGCGGTGGAATCTCGATGGTCGCTTCCAGACGCTGCTGAATGCGCCGCGCAGTGAAGGCTTGTACGGCCTGGGTGATTTCCTCGCGGTCATCGTCCGGGCGGTCGAGGTTGGGGCGGATGCTGCTCAGGGCTTCGCCGAAATTGGCGGCGCTGGCCTTGGTCAGCATGGTCTTGAAGGCTTCGCTGGTGATTTCCAGCAGCAGGCCCGGCTCGCCGGAGTTGATCAGCAGCTTCGGCTCACGCAGCAGGCTTTCTTCGTAGAGGCACGGCGAACTGGTCAGCGCCGGCAGGCCTGGCAGCAGGCTCAGACTGTGTTTGCCGAGCATCTTTTCCAGGCGCTCGGTGGACACGGCAGTCAGGCGCCGGCCAGTCAGTTCGGCGAGGCGATTGAGATCCAGCAACTGGCTCTGTGGAAACAGCACCATCAGCGCGCCGACGGTGTCGTCCAGCAACACGGCTTGTACCTTGCGCGATGCATTGAGGCCGTGGTGGTCGAGCACTTCTTCGTAGGCGATGCCCAGCTTGCCTAGCAGCAGCCGAATGACAGACGGCGCGTGCGGGGGTTCGGGGGCGAGAGCGGCTTCGGTCATGGTCTGTATCCGTTTTTGAAACAATGGCAGGAGTATAACCAGCTTGATCAGAACGATCTGTCAGAAACTGCGACGGTGCTCACACTTGGCCGTATTGCTGCCCGTGGCGCAGCCAGCGGTCGAGCAATGGGCTGACGTGAGTCGGCCAGCGTTCCAGCAAGGCTTGTGCGGCGTCGCGCACGGCAGGCAGCAGGTCGGCGTCGCGCATCAGGTCGGCGACCTTGAATTGCAGCAGGCCGGTTTGGCGGGTGCCGAGCATTTCGCCGGGGCCGCGCAGTTCGAGGTCTTTTTCGGCGATGACGAAACCGTCGTTGGTCTCGCGCATGATGCCCAGGCGCTGGCGACCGATCTGTGACAGCGGCGGATGATAGAGCAGCACGCAATGGCTGACGGCGCTGCCCCGGCCAACGCGGCCGCGCAACTGGTGGAGCTGCGCAAGGCCCAGGCGCTCGGGGTTTTCGATGATCATCAGGCTGGCGTTGGGCACGTCGACGCCGACTTCGATCACTGTGGTGGCGACCAGCAGTTGCAGGTTGCCGGCCTTGAATTCAGCCATGACGGCGGCTTTCTCGGCGGGTTTCATACGCCCGTGGATCAGCCCGACTTTCAACTCGCCAAGGGCGGCGGTGAGGTCTTCGAAGGTGGTTTCGGCAGCCTGACAGGTCAGCTCTTCTGACTCTTCAATCAGCGTGCACACCCAATAGGCCTGACGTCCTTCGGCACAAGCACCGCGCACCCGTTCGATGACTTCGACGCGGCGGGTGTCGGTGACCAGCACGGTGTTGACCGGGGTGCGTCCGGGCGGCAGTTCGTCGAGGATCGAGGTGTCGAGGTCGGCGTAAGCGCTCATCGCCAGCGTCCGGGGAATGGGCGTGGCGGTCATGATCAGTTGGTGCGGGCACATGCGCCCGCCGACGCCTTTCTGCCGCAGCGCCAGCCGTTGCTGCACGCCGAATCGGTGCTGTTCGTCGATGATCACCAGCGCGAGGTTCTTGAACTGCACTTCGTCCTGGAACAGCGCGTGAGTGCCGACCACCATTGGCGTGCCGCTGGCGATCTGCTCCAGCGCGGCGACGCGGTTCTTGCCTTTGAGCTTGCCGGCCAGCCATGCGACGTCGATGCCCAACGGTTCGAGCCAGCGCTTGAAGGTGATGAAGTGTTGCTCGGCGAGGATCTCGGTCGGCGCCATCAGTGCGACTTGATAACCGGCCTCCAGTGCTTGCAACGCGGCGAGGGCGGCGACCACGGTTTTACCGGCGCCTACGTCGCCCTGAATCAGCCGCAGCATCGGTTCGTGCTGACTGAGGTCGTAGGCGATTTCGTTGCCCACCCGTTGCTGGGCGCCGGTCGGGCTGAAGCCGAGGTTGGCCAGGTATTTCGGTGGCAGTTTTTTCGCTTTCGGCATCGCTGGCGCGCGCAGGGAGCGCATGCTTTCGCGCAGACGTTGCTGTGACAGTTGATGGGTCAGCAGTTCTTCGAAGGCCAGACGATGCTGGGCCCAGTGATGACCGAGGGCGAGTTCGTCGACGTCGGCATCGGCGGGCGGGTTGTGCAGGTAGCGGATCGCATCGGCCAACGGTGCCAGTTGATAGTCGCGAGCGAGTTCGGTCGGCAGCCAGTCGGGCAGGGTGCTGGGCTTGAGCAGGGTCAGGGTCTGCATGCACAACTGGCGCAGGCGCGCTTGGGTCAGGCCTTCGGTGAGCGGGTAGACCGGGGTCAGGGTTTCATCCACCGGCGGCGGTTCGTCACCGGTGATGGCGCGGTATTCCGGGTGGTAGATTTCCAGTCCTGACGCACCGGGCCGGGCTTCGCCGTAGCAGCGAACCCGCGTGCCGCGCTTGAGGCCTTCTTTCTGTGCGTTGCTGAAATGGTAGAAGCGCAGGCTGAGACCGCCGGTGCCGTCCTGCAGACGCACGACAAGGCTGCGCCGGCGACCCATGACCACATCGGCGCCGCTGACGGTGCCTTCGACCACGGCGTCCTGTCCCGGCCGCAACGCGCCGATCGGCACCACACGGGTGCGATCCTGATAGCGCAGCGGCAGGTGAAACAGCACGTCCTGAAGATTCTCCAGGCCGACCTTGGCCAGTTTCTCGGCCATGGCTTCGCCGACACCCTTGAGTGCCGTCACCGACACTTGCGACAGCTCCGTCATGACGCTCGCTTAACCGGCGGTGACCGGTGCCGCTGGCTTGGCCACCGAGCACAGGCGAATGGAGTCGGCGAGGATCTCGATGGCTTTGGGCCGCGGGAAGCTCGCGCGCCACGCAATCGCCACGGTGCGGAACGGGACCGGCGCCGACAGCGGCCGCACTTCGATCACGCCCGGGGCGTAGTGGTGGCTGTCGACTGCCGACAGCGGCAGGATCGAGATGCCCAGCCCCGACGCGACCATGTGGCGAATGGTTTCCAGCGAGCTGGATTCGACCGTGGTGTGCTTGGCGCCATCGTTGCCCTTGGTCAGGGTCGGGCAGGCCTCAAGCACCTGGTCGCGGAAGCAGTGGCCTTCGCCGAGCAGCAGCAGGCTCTTGTCGTTGAGCAGGCCGGCGTCGATGGTTTCTTTTTGCGTCCACGGGTGCTGGGCTGGCATCAAGACGTAGAACGGCTCGTCGTAGAGTTGCAGGGTCAGCACGTCGGCTTCGTTGAACGGCAGGGCGATGATGATCGCGTCGAGCTCGCCGTTGCGCAGTTTGTCGCGCAGCACGTGGGTGAAGTTTTCTTCGATGTACAACGGCATCTGCGGGGCGACCCGGTGCAGTTGTGGAATCAGGTGCGGGAACAGGTACGGCCCGACGGTATAGATCGCGCCGACTTTCAGCGGCGCGGTCAGCTGGTTCTTGCCGGCCTGGGCCAGTTCGCGAATGCCTTGGGCCTGCTCAAGGACTTTCTGCGCCTGGGCGACGATGCCTTCGCCGACCGGGGTCAGGCGCACGGCGCTTTTGCTGCGCTCGAAAATCAGCACACCGAGTTCGTCTTCAAGCTTTTTCACGCCCACCGAAAGGGTCGGCTGGCTGACGTGGCAACGCTCGGCCGCGTGGCCGAAGTGCTGCTCTTGGGCGAGGGTAACGATGTAGCGTAATTCTGTGAGGGTCATAGCAAGCGTCCATGAAGATGCGGGCCAAGCATACCGGCTGCGATCGATAGACGCACGTTATCAGACTGAGGGCGGCGCGCGACACCGGGCAATGTGGGGTTTGCCGCGGGCAGATAGGCAAAAGGCACCTTTGCAGACTGTGTGAAAACCTAGCAATCTGCGCAGCGCTCAATGAAAATGCTCCGTATCGAAAGATACGGAGCATTTTTCGTTATGGCTTACATCCAAGGAGAGTCTCGCAGCCAGACCAGCCTGTTTC
>NZ_CAXAPL010000064.1:0-21731 GCF_963970845.1 Pseudomonas sp. RA_105y_Pfl2_P56 | reverse complement strand
TATCGGCGCTTGGGTGAAAGGAGGAGGGTGAAATCTCCCACGGTCTGTACTGCGCTAACAGTCAGAATCGAGCCTTGTCCCTCCTCCTCCCTTCAAGTCCTACCATACAAGCGGGCTTGCTCGCGAACGCGGTGTGTCATTCGACGATACGTTGACTGAAACGCCGCGTTCGCGAGCAAGCCCGCTCCCGCTTTTTTATGCGTGAATCAGCGAGGCAGGATGTATTTTTCGATCGCTTGGGCGACGCCATCTTCGGTGTTCGGCGCAGTGACCACATCAGCCTGACGCCTCACCGCCTCCTCCGCCTGCCCCATGGCAATCGACAATCCTGCGCAATGGAACATCGCCGGATCATTCCCACCATCCCCGATCGCGGCTGTCTGTTCCAACGGGATGCCAAGATGCGCGGCGATCGTCGCCAGCGCAGTCCCCTTGTGGGCTTCCAGCGCCGTGACGTCCAGATACACCGGTTGCGAACGCGACACCTGTGCCTGACCTTCAACCCTGGGCAGCAAACGCGCCTCCAGTTCGATCAGCAGTTCGGTGTTATTGCTGGTGGCAACGATCTTGTCGATACGCTCCAGATACGGCTCGAAACTCTCGACCACGACCGGCGGATAGCCCAGGCCATGCTGTTCGCGCGGGACCATCGGGCCGTGCGGATCCTTGAGTAACCAGTCGCCACCACTGAACACCCAGATTTCGACATCGGGCTGATCGGCGAACGTTGCCAGTGCCGTCAGCGCAGCGGTGGCCGGAAGATAATGCGCCACCAGCAGGCTGCCGTCAGGATTGACGATGGTGCCGCCATTGAAGGCCGCCGTAGGTAGATCGACGCCCAACGCCTCGATTTGCTGCAACATGGCTTTGGGTGGACGCCCGGTGGCGAGACTGAACAGTACGCCTGCTTCGCGCAATGAACGAACGGCCTCAATGGTGCGCTGGCTCAATGTGTGATCGGGCAGCAACAGTGTGCCGTCCATGTCACTGAGCAAAAAACGGATGGGTTGTTGCCGCGCGTCGTTCATCCGAGACCGTGCCAGACGCGACCATCGCGAGTCAGTAGATCTTCGGCGGCGGTCGGGCCGTCTTCACCGGCGGCATACGTCTGCACGCTGGCGTCCTGTTGCCAGGCATCGAGGAACGGCTGCACGGCGCGCCAGCCGTTCTCGATGTTGTCGGCGCGCTGGAACAGCGTCTGGTCGCCGGTCAGGCAGTCGTAGATCAGCGTTTCGTAGCCGGTCGACGGTTGCATCTCGAAGAAGTCCTTGTAAGCAAACCCCAACTCGATGTTGGCCATGTTGAGGGCCGGGCCCGGGCGCTTGGCCAGCAGGTCGAACCACATGCCTTCGTTGGGCTGGATCTGGATGCGCAGGTAGGTCGGTTGCAACTCGTCAACCTCTGTATCGCGAAACTGCGCATACGGCGCTGGCTTGAAGCAGATGACGATCTCAGTGTCGCGCACGCTCATGCGTTTGCCGGTGCGCAGGTAGAACGGCACGCCGACCCAGCGCCAGTTGTCGATCATGACCTTCAGCGCGACGTAGGTTTCAGTGCTGCTGTCGGGTGACACGTTGGCTTCCTGGCGATAACCGGCCAGCGGCTTCCCTGCGACTTCACCGGCGCTGTACTGCCCACGCACCGAGTTTGCCCTAGCCTCTTCAACCGTCCATGGCCGAATGGCACCGACCACTTTGGCCTTCTCGCCACGCACCGCATCGGCGCCGAACGCCGCCGGGGGTTCCATGGCGACCATCGCCAGCAACTGGAACAGGTGATTGGGCACCATGTCCCGCAAGGCGCCGGTGTGTTCATAAAAACTGCCACGGGTTTCGACACCAACCGTTTCGGCGGCGGTGATTTGTACGTGGTCGATGTAATGATTATTCCAGAAGGCCTCAAACAGGCTGTTGGAAAACCGGCTGACC
Organism: Pseudomonas sp. RA_105y_Pfl2_P56; assembly: GCF_963970845.1. Lineage (NCBI taxonomy): Bacteria > Pseudomonadati > Pseudomonadota > Gammaproteobacteria > Pseudomonadales > Pseudomonadaceae > Pseudomonas > Pseudomonas sp. RA_105y_Pfl2_P56. The sequence goes on along the minus strand of NZ_CAXAPL010000064.1, from coordinate 19,803 downwards.
AGAATGTTCTGCACGGTTTCCTTGCCCAGGTAATGATCGATCCGAAAGATCTGTTTCTCGGACATCACCTTGAGCAAGCAGGCGTTCAACGCTTCGGCCGTTTGCAGATCGGAGCCAAACGGCTTCTCGATCACCACCCTTCTGAATGCTTCGGGGGTTTCTTCAAGCAATTTGGCGACACCCAGGCGGCGCACCACTTCACTGAAGAAACGTGGCGCGGTGGCCAGGTAGAACACCGCATTGCCGGTGCCGCTGTCGGCAATTTTTGCCGCCAGCGCGCTATAAGTGCTGTCGTCCAGGAAATCGCCCTGAACGTAGCTGATACCTTTGGCGAGCTTGGCCCACAAGGCCGGATCAAGCATCTGATCGCCCTTGCCGACTTTCGCCGCCACTTCGGTACGGATGAAGTCTTCGAGCTTTTGCGCGAAGGCTTCATCGGTAATGGCGTTGTGGTCAACACCGACGATCCGCAGACCCTCATCAAGCAAACCGTCGCGACTGAGGTTATACAGCGCCGGCATCAGCAAGCGCTTGACCAGGTCGCCGTGAGCACCGAACAAAAACAGCGTGGTCGGTGGTGCGGGTTCTGCCTTGGATTTTCTGCGGATCGTATGGGTCATTTCTTTGGAGTCTCCACATGGCCGCCGAAGCCGAAGCGTTGGGCCGACAGGATCTTGTCGCCAAAGGTGCCCTGACCGCGCGAGCGGTAGCGCGAGAACAGCGAGTTCGACAGCACGGGCACCGGCACCGCTTGTTCCATGGCCGCTTCGATGGTCCATTGACCTTCGCCGCTGTCTGCGACGGAACCGGAGAACCCGTCGAGTTTCGGGTCACCGGCCAAGGCGTCGGCGGTCAAGTCCAGCAGCCAGGACGACACCACACTGCCACGACGCCAGACTTCGGCGATGTCGGCCACGTTGAGGTCGAAACGCTGATCTTGCGGCAGACGCTCGCTCGACTTGGTCTTGAGGATGTCGAAGCCTTCGGCAAAGGCCGCCATCATGCCGTACTCGATACCGTTGTGAATCATCTTCACGAAGTGCCCGGCACCGGCCGGACCGGCGTGAATGTAGCCGTGCTCGGCACGCTGATCGTCGGACTTGCGATCCTTGGTGCGCGCAATATCGCCCATGCCCGGCGCCAGGGCGGCGAACAATGGATCGAGACGCGTCACGGTTTCGGCGTCGCCGCCGATCATCATGCAGTAGCCGCGCTCCAGGCCCCAGACGCCACCGGAGGTGCCCACGTCGATGTAATGCAAACCTTTCTCGGCCAGGGTCTTCGCCCGGCGAATGTCATCCTTATAGTTGGTGTTGCCGCCGTCGATGATGGTATCGCCGGCCTCAAGCAGGGTGCTCAGGGTTTCGATAGTGTCTTCGGTCGGCGCACCGGCCGGCAGCATGACCCAAACCGCACGCGGCTTGGCCAGGCCGGCGACCAGTGCCGGCAAATCGGCAACGCCCGTAGAGCCCTCGGCGGCCAGGGTGTCGACAAAGGCGGTATTGCGGTCGTAAACAACGGTGGTGTGACCGTTGAGCATCAGGCGCCGCGCAATATTGCCGCCCATGCGGCCCAGTCCAATAATCCCGAGTTGCATGTGCTGATGCTCCTTACTGCAAATAAATGTGTGTCATTGGTTATAGCCCAACGCGACTGATGGAGGTTAGTCCAGAGCGTTGCGATGAAGTTTCCGGGCATTGTGCCCGATCCAGACTGATAACGCCTTGAATCGTGGCGAAGACACACCGACCATGAAAAATAAAAAAGTTCCATTCACCGACAAAAGAAACCAAAATTGGCGCCGATAGTAAGTCAGCACCCCGAATCGGGGACGACTTACAGTTGAGACACGCCATTTGCGAGGTGAGCAATGGGCACAGTACACACAGCAATGCCGCCACAAACCCTGTACGTGACAATCCGTCGCGATGAACTGCGTCAATTGAAAAACGAACGCGACCAATTGAAGCAGGAGTTGGCGCAGTTGCGCCTGCTGACCCAAGGTGCCCAGCCGCAACCTTTGCCGGTCGTTCAGCGTAACCCCCAGGCCTGAATCCCCGCCCCCGCCAGCCCCCCGGGAACGGCAGACGCTGTTCCCGAAACGACCTGCCCCGCACCATGCCAGATCCTCACAAACTTTTCACATTCCCTTGGTAATACTGCGCCCGTTCTGGCCGTACGTACGCGTGCGGCCTTCGTTCGTCGGCTACAGGGATGCTCCGGCGGTAGTTGTCACGAGTGAGCTGGAGCGCCGAATGGCATTGTTCAAACGCAGCAAAACGACTGCGACAGGTTTTGATTGGGCCGGACTTCTCTGGCTGTTCGTGTTTTTCTGGTACTTCTCGGGTATCACCCAACTGCTGATCCAGTTGACCGGCACATCCGGTTTCTCCGGGTTCCGCCAGGCCTTCTTCATGAGCGCGCTGTGGCTGGCGCCAATGCTGATGTTCCCCAAGCGCACAAAAATGCTCGCTGCCATTATTGGCGTAGTGTTGTGGGCCTGCTCGATGGCGAGTCTGGGCTACTTCTTCATCTATCAGCAGGAATTCTCGCAGAGCGTCATCTTCATCATGTTCGAGTCGAACGTGTCCGAAGCCGGCGAGTACATGACCCAGTACTTTGCCTGGTGGATGGTTCCGGCGTTCCTCGCTCACACCGCATTTGCCTATTTCCTTTGGACGCGTTTGCGTCCGGTGCACATGCCCCGTGGCCGCGCGTTCGTGGCCGCAATGGCGATTCTGATCGCCGTAGTGGGTTATCCGCTGGTCAAGCAGACCCTGCGCATGGGCAACGTTGCCCAGGGTTTCGAGAAGTTCGAATCCCGCATCGAGCCTGCCGTGCCATGGCAGATGGCGGTGGCGTATCACCGTTATCTCGACACATTGGCCGACATGCAGGACATGCTGCACAGCGCCAGCAAGATTCCTCCGCTGCACAACCTCAAGGCTGCGAATGCCGATCAGCCTTCCACGCTGGTATTGGTGATCGGTGAATCGACCAACCGTCAGCGCATGAGCCTGTACGGCTACCCACGCAATACCACGCCTGAGCTGGACAAACTCAAGGATCAACTGGCGATCTTCGACAACGTCGTCACCCCTCGCCCATATACCATCGAGGCGTTGCAGCAGGTACTGACTTTCGCTGACGAATTACATCCGGATCTGTACCTGGCCACGCCATCGCTTGTCAGCATGATGAAACAGGCGGGTTACAAGACCTTCTGGATCACCAACCAGCAAACCATGACCAAGCGCAACACCATGCTCACGACTTTCTCCGAACAGGCCGACGAGCAGGTGTACCTGAACAACAACCGCAATCAGAACGCCGCCCAGTACGACGGCGACGTGATCGAGCCATTTAACAAAGCATTGGCCGACGCTGCACCGCGCAAGCTGATCGTCGTGCATCTGCTCGGCACCCACATGAGCTACCAGTACCGCTATCCGCCGAGCTTCGACAAGTTCCAGGATCGCAACGGGGTGCCGGCCGGTGTGCGTGACGATCAGGTGCCGACCTACAACAGCTACGACAACGCCGTGCTGTACAACGACTTTGTGGTGTCGAGCCTGATCAAGGATTACGCCAAATCCGATCCGAATGGTTTCCTGCTTTACCTGTCGGACCACGGTGAAGACGTGTTCGACTCGGTGGGCCACAAGACCTTGGGACGCAACGAAAACAAGCCGACCGCGCCGATGTACACCATTCCGTTCATGGCTTGGGCCTCGCCGAAATGGCGCGAAAACCATGACTGGAACCTCGCCGGCGACCTTCAGCGCCCTTACAGCAGCTCGCATCTGATCCACACTTGGGCCGACATGGCAGGTTTGAGCTTCGATGAGCTCGACCGTAGCAAGAGCCTGGTCAGTGACAGCTTCAAACCCCGTCCACTGCTGATCGGTAACCCCTACCAGCGCCAGCAGAAGGCATTGATCGACTTCAGCCTGATGAAGCCGAAAACGCCCGAAGGTCCGACACGCGCAGTGGTTAAGCAATAAAACCGAGAAGGGGCCGAGACTGGCCCCTTTTTCATGAACGAAATATCTACAAATAATAATAATTCGCGTTTATCACTAAATAGCAGTTCCTCGCTTCGTCTTTGAACAAACGGATTTTTTCTCAAAGACAAGGAGTCGGCTGCGATGCTTGCGCCCATCACCCGTTCAATAACCCTCACTCTCGGCTTCTGTGCAACCGCTCTGAGCCCCGATCTTTTGGCTGAGCCCGAGCCCGATAAAGCCCCGCCGCCAGCGTCTGCGCTGGAACTGGCATCGACCCACGTCACCGCCCAAGGCCTGGGTCGCACCACCGAAAACACCGACGCCTACACCACCGGAGCCATGAGCACCGCGACACGGCTTAATCTGTCGATCAAGCAAACCCCACAATCGGTGTCCGTGGTCACCCGCCAGCAGATGGATGATTTCAAGCTCAGCACGTTATCCGAAGCCATGAGCCAGACCACAGGCATTGTGGTGCAACACAACGACTCGGACCGTGTCAGCTATTCGTCACGCGGTTACTCGATCAACAATTTCCAGATCGACGGGATGCTAAACACCTTTGATCGCATGAAGACCGACGCCGACACCATCATCTACGACCGCATTGAAGTTGTGCGCGGCGCCACAGGCCTGACCACCGGCGCGGGCGATCCCTCGGCGACCATCAACATGGTGCGCAAGCGCCCGACGGCGCAATGGCAGACGCTCGCGGGGGTCAGTGGCGGCAGTTACGACGATTACTACAGCTACGTGGATGTCGGCGGCCCGCTGGCCTTCGAGGGTCGCTTGCGTGGGCGCACCGTGCTGGCTTATCGCGACAGCCAATCGTTTCGCGACAAGTACGCGCTGCAACGCGAAGTCGGCTACGGGATTATTGAGGCGGATCTGAGCGAATCCACCGTGCTGGCGGTGGGTTATGACTATCAGGACAAACAGGTGCAGGGCTCGTCCTGGGGCACCGTGCCCTACTGGAACGCAGACGGTAGCAAGGCCAGGCTCGGTCGATCGACGAATATGGCGACATCCTGGAGTTCGTGGCCGCTCAAGGACAAGACCGCATTCGCCACCCTTAATCAGGAACTGGCGGGAGGATGGCACCTGAAAGCCGCTTACACTCACCGCCAAAGCGACGTAGACGGCAAGGTCTACTACGGTGGGGAAGGTTTTCCCGAGGCTGACCGCAGCGGCATGGTCGCCTATAGCTCGCACATGATCGGCACGCAGAAAATGAACGTCTATGACTTCAACGTTTCAGGCCCTTATTCGCTACTCGGTCGCGAGCACGAAATGATGTTCGGTTACGGCGAGGCCCAGCACCGCTCCTACTCCCCCAAAACCGTCAATGGTCCGCGCGTTGCGGATTACGGCAGCCTAAGCGACTGGAAATACATGGGCGATATCGCCAGGTTCCCCGATACCGTCACCGGACTGACCGGTTCCAAGGGCAGCACCCGTCAGAAGGCTGGCTACATTGCTACCCGCTTGAGCCTGACAGACGAACTGCAGGCCGTGCTCGGTAGTCGTTATGGCAGTTGGGAAGGCAAAAATGCCGATCACTACTATGACGGGAACCTGCAACTGACCAGCGTTGACACAACCCGCCAACACCAAAACGACATCTGGACGCCCTACGCCGGCCTGCTCTATGACCTGACGCCGCAATACACCGCCTACATCAGCTACACCGATATTTTCAAACCACAGAGCAACCGTGACAGCAGCCGCAATTATCTGGAACCGGTCGTTGGCAGCAACTACGAAGTGGGACTCAAAGGCAGTTTGCTCGAAGAACGCCTCAACATGGCAACGGCGCTGTTCTGGAGCAAGCAGGACAACGTTGCCGAAGTCGACAATTCGGTGCCGCCAGACCCCGTCACCCGCGAGCAGTTCTACAAATCCGGCGGCAAGGGCAATAAGGTCAATGGCTTCGAAGCCGAAGTCTCCGGCGAAATCCTCAACGGCTGGAATGTGACCGCCGGTTATACCTACACCCACTCGGCCAACGGCGAAAAAAAGCGCACCCATGAAAACCAGCCACTGCACCTGCTGCGGCTGTCCACGGCATATCGTTTGCCGGGCGAATGGCAAGCGTTGACCGTAGGCGGAGCAGTGAATTGGCAAAGCCGTATTTTCGGCGATTCGAATCGCCCGGTCAGGCGCAATGCTGCGGGTGACTTCGTCACCGAAAATGCCCGAATTCACCAGGGCGCTTACACCGTGGTCAAGCTGATGTCGCGCTATGCAATCGACAAAAACCTCTCGGCCTCGCTGAACGTCGACAACCTGTTCGACAAGAAGTACTACGAGAATGTGGGCTTCTACAACGGTGTGTTCTGGGGCGATCCGCGCACGGTGACGTTGAGTCTGGACTGGAGGCTCTGACGCTGATTGGCGGGACGAGGGGCTTGGTTCAGTCAACCAGTTCCGACTGTTGGCGCAACCATTCAAGCAGTTGGTCAATTTTGTCGGAGGACTTGGTTCTGTGCGGCCATACGAGGTAGTAACTGGACTCGTGGGCAGGTTCCACATCGGTGATCTGTAGGAGCTCTCCGTTATCCAGCAGTTCTTGTACAAGAGTTCTTCTAGTGAGTCCAATGCCCAAGCCTCGGCGAACTCCATCTATCAAGTGAGTCGAGTCTGTAAACTCCATGATCGGGGTTGGGGCGCGCGAATCGCTATCGCCACCTGCCGTGAGCCACAGTGCCCAGCTCTCACTTGAATGAAGGACTGGCCTAGAGAGAGCTTCTTTGACTGTTTTTGGAGGCGACGCGTAAAGCCCGGGCGCCGCAACGAGTATCAAGGAGTCCCCCAGGAAACGAGCGGCATTGACGTCAGGCCACTCGCCGGAGCCGAAGCGGATGGCGCAGTCGAATGCCTCTTCCCGAAAATCAATAAAACTCATTGATGAGTGAAGTTGTAACCGCAGTCCGGGCTTGGTTTTCAGCCAAGAATGTAAACGGGGCATTAACCACCCCATCACAAACGATGGCAAAGACGAGACCCTTATTTCGCTGGGGTTGCTCATCTCCCGAACGCGCCTGGTAGCCGACTCAACTCCCTCCAGCGACTGCCTGAGTTGATAGGCGTAAACCCGGCCTGCCTCTGTAACTTTTGTCCTGCGACCGTGACGCTCAATGAGGCTTATACCGGTGAAAGCCTCCAACGCACGAATCTGATGGCTAACGGCGCCATGAGTAACATGAAGCTCCTCAGCTGCGGCTACCACAGATCCAAGTCTCGCGACGGTGACGAATGCGCGAAGGGCTGCCATCGGTGGAAGATTGCTTTGCATGTTAGCGATTCTCACAAAGCTCGAAAAATAAATCACACATAGACTTTAGGGACACAGCTAACATAGCAGCATCAAAACGCCATCACCACTAGTTAGTTTGTGTTCTTTAAGAGTCTGCCCCATGTTCGTACTGAAATCCACCCACACCCTTTATTTGTCGAACCTCCACGCCAAACATGCTGACACTTACAGATCGTTTGAAGCATTGAAGTCACAAATGGCCATGATCGAATTAAGCCCGTCGGGGGAGATCATAACCGCGAACGCCAAATTTCTTGAAACTTTTAAATATAATCTGGCAGAACTAGTTGGAAAGCACCACCGTATATTTTGCTTGGGAGAATATACTAAAAGCACTGAATACAAAACTTTCTGGCATCGCCTGTCCAACGGAGAAACTTTTAGCGGCAGGTTCAGAAGACTCGACAAAAATGGCGCTGAGAAATGGCTTGAGGCCAGTTACATCCCAATCAAAGATGAACATGACACTGTGATAAAAATAATTAAAATCGCCACTGATATTTCAGCCTCAGTCAAAAAAGAGCATGCCAACAAAAGTTTGATTGAAGCGCTCGACAAGTCGACCGCTACAATTGAATTCGATCTTTCAGGAATCATTATTTCCGCCAACAAGAACTTCCTCAAGGTCACGGGTTACACCCTTCATGAAATTATAGGTAAACACCATAGTATTTTCTGCTCTCACGATTTTGTAAAAAGCCATGATTACCTAGTATTCTGGGAAGGACTCAGAGCAGGAGAATACTCATCAGGCTTATACGCACGAGTGGATAAAAGAGAAAATACGATTTGGCTGAACGCAACGTACAACCCACTATTTAATACCTGCGGCGAACTGTATGGCGTAATAAAAATCGCAACGGATGAGACGTCGGACGTCATCAGGAAAGCTCAAGAAACCGAGGCTGCGAAACTCGCCTACGAAACGTCTATCAAAACGGACAATTCCACCATAGTCGGAAAAGGCGCTATAAAAGATGCTATTACCCTTGTAAATTCCCTCGCCGCCGACATGCGCGATGCTTCGGGCCGTTTCATTGACCTCAGCGAACAGTCAGAGAGAATAAAAACTATCGTTACAGGCATCAAGGGCATTGCAGAGCAAACAAACTTACTTGCTCTTAACGCGGCAATCGAAGCAGCGCGTGCGGGCGAGCAAGGGCGTGGCTTTGCAATCGTCGCTGACGAAGTCAGAAACCTGGCTTTCAGAACGGCAAAAGCGACCTCTGAAATTGTAAGCGTAGTGGATAACAACTGTAAGCTAGCCGAAGAGGCCGTACAGAAAATGATCAGTGGGAGCGCTAAAGCAGAAGAAAGCGCGCGCCTAACCGTTCGCGCGGGTGAGGTTATAGAAGATATCCACTACGGCGCCAAAACAGTCGTAAACGCCATGAATACGCTATCCTTAATTTACGCCTAAAACCCTTCGCACATATTTAACAATCAAGCTTGGTGGCACATTAAAATGCTAATGGGAAACTACAATCCGCTTCTCGTGGCGTTCTCTTTTATTGTCGCGATTCTATCGTCCTACACCGCGTTGGATATGGCAGGCCGTATTATATCGTCTTCTGGATACTATGCAAAAGCATGGCTAGCAGGTGGTGCATTCGCGATGGGACTGGGTATATGGTCCATGCACTTTGTTGGAATGCTGGCGTTCAGCCTACCCATTTCACTTGGTTACGACCTGACACTTACTCTTTGCTCTCTTTTACTGGCCGTTGGGACTTCAGCCTTTGCATTATGGTCAGTGTGCAGAACTCATCTGTCACCACCGCGACTAGTCATAGGAGCTCTCCTGATGGGCGGCGGCATATCGGCGATGCATTACGTTGGTATGGCCGCCATGAAAATGGAACCCGGAATCATCTATGACTGGCGTCTCGTTCTATCATCAATATTCATTGCAATTCTCGCTTCTGCAAGTGCTTTATGGATTACCTTCCAGCTTAAGAACCACAGCAAAACCATTTTTTTACGCCGGGTTGGCGCCGCAGTCGTCATGGGAGGTGCAATCGTCGGAATGCACTATACAGGCATGGCCGCCGCATGGTTCCCGGCAGGTAGTTTCTGTGGAGCAGCCAATCAAGGTATCAATATCGGCTGGCTAGCTGTTCTTGTTATTGTTGTATCTCTGTTTGTCATTAGCATCGCACTCATAATATCCGTTCTGGACTTAAAGATGGAGCAACGTACAAAAAAAATCTCCAAATCTCTAGACATTGCCAACAGCGAATTACTACAGCTTGCGCTTTATGACCCATTAACCAAGCTTTCCAATCGAACAGCAATGAACGAAAAAATTGACCAAGCGATACGATCAGCAATTAAACACGAAACAAAACTTGCTGTTATTTTTTTAGATCTTGACGGATTCAAATCTGTAAATGATGAATACGGACATCATGTAGGCGATCAGCTCCTGGTGATGGCCGCGAGCAAAATAAAGCACATCGTTCGCACCGAAGATACAATAGCAAGACTCGGCGGCGATGAATTTGTTGTGATGGTTAAAATCAAAAGCATCAACGACGCGGCCACAATAGCCTCCAAATTAATTGACGCTCTCCAGTCACCCAACCATCTTGCTGATCATGTTTTGTCAATTTCAGCAAGCGCTGGAATTGCCATTTACCCTGACCACGCTAAAGACCAACATGAACTACTTGTGCACGCCGATGCCGCCATGTATCACGCCAAAGAAAATGGACGCAATAGCTATTGCTTTTTCGACTCCGCGATGAATGCAAATGTAAAGCACAACCAACAAATTCTTCAGGAACTGCGACAGGTCATTACGCGGGGAGAGTTGGAACTTTACTACCAGCCAAAATTTTCTGCCCCTAAAGGACCAATCGTTGGTACCGAAGCGCTTCTGAGATGGCGGCATCCTATCCGCGGATTGATTCCACCAATGGAATTCCTGCCATTGGCAGAAAAAACAGGACTTATAATTGCCATCGGCAACTGGGTACTTGACGAGGCCTGTCGACAACTTCGAAGTTGGCACGACAGTGGATTTAGTTCTTGGAATATAGCGGTGAATCTTTCTGCTGTTCAGTTCTCGCATCCTGAACTTTTGGCAAGCATCGAAAATGCACTGTATAAACACAACATAGAGCCGCGCTACCTGACTCTGGAGATCACCGAATCTACAGCGATGAAGGATATTAATTCGAGTTTGAAAATTCTCGACAAATTAGCCGCCATGGGTATATGCATTTCCATTGATGACTTCGGTACTGGGCATTCGAGCCTCATGTATCTAAAGCAACTACCCGCTAAAGAGTTAAAAATTGACAAAGGTTTTCTGAGTAACTTCTCTGACAACAGTGAAAGTGCGGCAATCATCTCCAAAATCGTCGAACTTGGCCAGATTTTGGGGATGAAAATAGTGGCTGAAGGCGTCGAGACTCAAGAGCAGCAGTCAATGTTGACAAGCCTTGGGTGCGACACTCTTCAAGGCTTTTTGCTGGGCCATCCTGTTACGGCTGGTGAGATGCTGACCTTGGCACGCAACGCGCTGACGCTGGAAGAGATGTCCAATTGGCAGTAGCTACCCGAAGGGCCTTCGCAGGCTCGGCCATGGCTTGGAGATAGCCAGTTGGGCGCCCTCTCGAGGCGCCTTTTTTTACGACTACAGTTCCTTGATCCAGTACAGCATGCGCCCATGAGCCGGGTCGAACATGCCAGGGGCGAAGCCGAATTTGCTGTAGGCGTTCTGTGCCACGGCGTTGCCTTCCAGCACTTCGAGGGTGATCTTGCAGCAGCCGCGCTGCCGGGCAATTTCCTCGACTTTGTGCAGCATCTTCTGGCTCAACCCCAAGCCGCGAAATGTGCTGATCACTGCCACATCGTGGACGTTGATCAAGGGTTTGCAGGCGAACGTGGAAAACCCTTCAAAACAGGTCACCAGCCCTGCCGGCTCGCCACCGACAAACGCCAACACGCTGAATGCGTGCGGGCGGCGCGCCAGTTCTTCGGGTAGCCGTCGCAATAATTCAGGATCGAGCGAATGGCCGCCACCCATCGGGTCTTCGGCATAGTGGTTGAGCACCACGCCGATGGCCTCGGCATGCAGTGGATTGGTGTAGCTGGCTTGAAGCACAAGAATTTCTGCGGAATCCATTTCCATCCCCGAACACACAAAAGCCCCGGCGCGCAAAGTGCGTACTGAAAGGCTGCTGCGACATTAGCGCGGGGGCCTGCGCGGCGACAACCGGCACGTCAAAAATTATTGTTCAGAGCCCCAGGATCAACTCTTGTGTCCAACCGGCTTCGGCGAAATCCTGCGCACGCAACCCGGCATCGCCCACGCAAAGGAATTCGTTCGAATGATGGATGGCGGCGGGGTCATGGTCATGGTGGCGCCCTTTTCATTCAAGCGTCGGCAAAACGCTGCAACTGCATCTCCTGCAAGCGACTGAGCGTGCGGCGGAACGGGAACTGCAGATAGCCCTCGGTATACAGCGACTCCATCGGCACCTGCGCCTCGACGTACAGCGGCACCTTGCGGTCGTAGCACTCGTCAACCAGGGCGATGAAGCGCCGTACGCCATCGTCGTGAACCGACAGCTGCGGCAATTGCCGATCGCCCGCCACTACCCGCTCGGCGCCATCTTCGGTGCCACGAGCGATACGGCCCTCGCGTTTCTGCGCGCTGAGGTTCGGCACGTCGCTCACCACAATAGCCCGGTAACGGTCGCACAGCGTGATGAAATCCATGGCGGCGAAGGGTTGCTCGCACAGATCAGCGTAACGACACCACAACACCGTTTCAGTGCTTTGCACCACGTTCAACAGCCGATGGCCGACCGTCACGGGATCAGTACGAGAGGATTGCCCCTCCGTCAGCGCTTCAAAGACTTGTTTCAAGGCGCTGGCCTCGCCTTGTATAGCGACAAAATAACGCTGCTGGATCGCGCCCGGATGCAAGCGATGATCCTCGGCGCCGTTCACCGCCACCACTTGCATATGCGTTTTGATCGCGGCGATTGCCGGGACAAAACGGTCGCGATTGAAGCCGTCGGCGTACAAATCATCCGGCGGCAGGTTGGAGGTACAGACAATCACCACGCCTTCGTCGAACATCACCTGAAACAGCCGACCGAGAATGATCGCGTCGCCGATGTCGTTGACGAACAACTCATCGAAACACAGCACCCGCACCTCGGCGGCTAACTCTTTAGCCAGCGCCCGCAGCGGATCGGCGATCCCGGTCAATTGAAACGAGCGCTGGTGCACCCAGCCCATGAAGTGATGGAAGTGTTGACGCCGCGCCGGCACTCGCAGGCTCTGATAAAACTGATCCATCAGCCAGGTCTTGCCGCGCCCGACCGGCCCCCACAGATAGACGCCAGTGACCGAACGCGCATCGGCATGCAGGGCTTCATGGCATTTTTGCAGCGCAAAGACGGCATGTTCCTGAGCTTCATCCTGGATGAAGCCCTTGTGTTCGATGGCATGCTGCCAGGCGCTTAGAGGGGAGTCGAAAGTCATGCGCGGGAGTATGCCACGATGGCCTTCTGCATCCTGTGGCTTTTTCTGTGGGCGCGGGCTTGCTCGCGCCCACAGGGGCCATTGATGTTTTAGAGGTCGACTTTGTGTTTGGCGGCGTACAGGCAGAGCATTTCCATGGCCAATGTCGCTGCCGCCAAGGAAGTCACTTGCGCATGATCGTAAGCCGGGGCCACTTCAACGACGTCCATGCCCGTTTCCAGCACTTCGCAAGTATCGAAGGTGTCATAGCGCACATGAATGCCGGTTTCCCGCTCAAAACGCTGCAAGGTTGCCGGCGGCACGTAATCGGCCCAACTATAGAGGTTGAGGGTCTTGTCCTCAGCGTGGGCATGGATGGCCACGGACAACAACAGCGCGGGGAAACACAGCCTGGATAGGGGAGGCATGATCAGCCAGCAAATGGCCAAACTGGAAACTCGCTTGGGTTATCGCCTGTGCAGCCGTGGCAATAGCGGGTGCAGCGTCACGCCCAAGGGCGAGCAACTGCTGATCGCCATCCGCACGTTGTTTGAATCGATTGAAGTCTTTCGTCATCAATCCAACGGTGTTGCCGGGCGCCTGATCGGTGAGGTGCGTTTGGGCATTTGCGAGGCCGTTGATCAATCGGTCTTGCAGCGGGTCGCCGAAACGATCCGACGCTTTCGCGAGCGAGATGAATCTGTGCGCATCGAGTTGATCAGCGCGATGCCCGGCGAGATGGAGCGTTTACTGCTGTAACAGCGGCTGTGCGCAACAGGTCACCCGCTGTTTACCGACGATGCCCCCAGCGATGCGCAGATTGCCTTTGAAGAGGATTTGCTCCACGCGTTTGCTTGAATCGATTTGGCAGGCGCCCCACAAAAGCTGACCTTTCAGGCAGTTTTATTGCGTTGCCCTCGCCGCCCTCTTCCGGCATTCTGCGCCTCCATTTTCTGACCCGGCCCCGCCTCACGGCGCGCAAAACACCATGACCGCCTCTGAAAAAGCCCCGCGCAACAACGATCTGATCTACGGCCTAAACGACCGACCGAACCTCACCGCCACGGTATTTGCCGCGTTGCAACATGTGCTGGCGAGCTTCGTTGGCATCATCACGCCGACCCTGATCATGGGCGGTGCTCTCGGTCTGCAAAGCGAAATCCCCTACCTGATCAGCATGGCGCTGTTCGTCTCCGGCCTCGGCACTTTCGTGCAAGCCAAGCGATTCGGCCCGGTAGGCTCAGGTCTGTTATGCCTGCAAGGCACCAGTTTTTCTTTTATCAGCGTGATCCTCAGTGCCGGGTTCATGGTCAAGGCACGGGGCGGTGGTACTGACGAGATTCTTTCAACGATCTTCGGTGTGTGCTTTTTCGCCGCGTTCATTGAAGTGGTGCTGAGCCAATTCATCGGCAAGTTGCGCATGCTGATCACCCCGGTGGTGACCGGCACGATCATCACGCTGATGGGCCTGTCGCTGATCAAAGTGGCGATGACCGACATTGCCGGCGGCTTCGGCGCGGCGGATCTGGGCGCGGCCAGCCATCTCTTTCTGGCGGCGCTGGTACTGGGCACCATCGTGGTGCTGAACCGGGTCGATGTGCCGTTCCTGCGTTTGGGCGCGATTGTGATCGGCCTGACCTTCGGCTACGTCGTCGCGTGGCTGATGGGCACCGTCGATTTCGCCAGTTTGCCCCAAGTGCCGCTGGTTAGCGTGCCCGTGCCGTTCAAGTACGGTTTCAACTTCGATTGGGTGGCGTTCGTGCCGGTGGCGGTGATTTTCCTGGTGTCACCGCTGGAGGCGGCGGGCGATCTGACCGCCAACTCGATGATCTCCCGGCAGCCGGTCAAAGGCCCGCTGTACATCCGCCGGATCAAGTCCGGGCTGCTCGCCGACGGTCTCAACTCGGCCATGGCCGCCGTGTTCAACAGCATGCCGATGGTGACGTTCGCCCAGAACAACGGCGTGATTCAGCTCACCGGCGTGGCCAGCCGCTATGTGGCGTTCTTTATTGCCGGCCTGCTGGTGGTGTTGGGGTTATTCCCGATGATTGGCGCGGTGCTGCAACTGATGCCCAAGCCGGTACTCGGCGGCGCCGAACTGGTGATGTTCGGCACCGTGGCCGTGGCCGGGATCAAGATCCTCGCCGAGGCTGGCCTGCATCGGCGCAACATGCTGATCGTGGCGATCTCCCTCGGCATGGGCCTGGGCATCGCTGCCGTGCCGCAAGTCCTGCGCGAGTTGCCACAAGCACTGCGCAACATCTTCGAATCGCCGATCACCGTCGGTGCGTTGTGCGCTATCGTGCTGAACATCTTCCTGCCGGAAGAATTCATCGAACTGGAAGAAGATGACTTCGACCCGGAAGCCTCTATTCTTCAGGTCATGGAAAACCCGGACGTTGCGGCCAAAGGTGAACCTGCCTCACTGGCGGCTGTCGCACAGTTGAACCGCTAAACGCTACGCCTGCGAAAAAGGGCTGAGCCGGCAACGGTTCAGCCCTTTTTTGTTGAGAGACTGTTTATGCGCCGCCTCCACGCCGTCATCCTGTCCCTGCTTGTGCTTTCCCTCAGTGCCTGCGCGCTGTTCCCCAACCGCGACCCGGTGAACATCAATGTGGTCGGTATCGAACCGCTGGCCAGTCAGGATCTGGAAGTACGCTTCGCCATCAAATTGCGCGTGCAAAACCCTAACGAAACCGCGATCGACTACAACGGCATTGCCTTGGATCTGGAGGTCAACGGCCATTCACTGGCCTCCGGCGTGAGCGACCAGAGCGGCTCGATTGCGCGGTTCTCCGAAGCCATCGTCAGCGTACCGGTCAGCGTTTCGGCGTTTTCCGTTCTGCGCCAGACCCTCGGCCTGAGCCAGACGCAAACCCTCGACAACCTGCCCTACGTGCTGCGCGGCAAGCTCGCGGGCGGCTTGTTCGGCACCATGCGCTTTGTCGACAGCGGCAAACTCAGCC
This sequence comes from Pseudomonas sp. RA_105y_Pfl2_P56, assembly GCF_963970845.1. NCBI lineage: Bacteria > Pseudomonadati > Pseudomonadota > Gammaproteobacteria > Pseudomonadales > Pseudomonadaceae > Pseudomonas > Pseudomonas sp. RA_105y_Pfl2_P56. The sequence goes on along the minus strand of NZ_CAXAPL010000064.1, from coordinate 4,033 downwards.
TGCCCAAGACCAGCGCCGCGACGTGGTAAAAATGCGTTAACCTGGCACGTTCAACAAAGACACTCATTGAGGCCGCAGTTTCATGGAAGAAACACCGACGTTAAACACCGAACGGCTGGTCCTGCGCCCACTGCAACTGGCGGATGCAGAAGCCGTGCAGCAAGCATTTGCACATTGGGAGGTGGTTCGCTACCTCAATGCCGCCGTCCCGTGGCCGTACCCCGAGGATGGCGCCCTCACCTACCTGCGCGACATTGCGTTGCCGGCAGCAGCGGCCGGCACGCAATGGCACTGGTCGATTCGGCTGAAGTCCGCCCCCGAACAATTGATCGGCAGCATCAGCCTGATGGATCAACAGGACAACAACCGAGGGCTCTGGCTGACGCCGCAGTGGCAAGGTCAGGGCTTGATGACAGAGGCCTGCGCGGTGGTCAACGATTACTGGTTCAAAACCCTTGGGCGCCCACTGATGCGTGTGCCAAAAGCGGCACCGAACATTGGCTCGCGCAAGCTCTCAGAGCGTGCCGGGATGCGCCTGATTCGTACCGATGAAGATGATTTCGTCAGCGGCCGCTTCCCCCAGGAAACCTGGGAAATCACCCGCGAAGAATGGCTGCACCCGCGATAACCCCGAACACAACACAAACCCCCTGTGGGAGCGGGCTTGCTCGCGAAGACGGCGTAACAGACAACATCACTGTTGAACGTAAACACGCTTTCGCGAGCAAACACGCTCACACAGGTTTTTTATCAGACGGTGAAACGCACGCCAGGTTTGGCCCGTTCGTCCACGCTCAGCTCGAAGATATCCGGCCGGGCGTAATGGCCAACCACATCGTAGTCATATCGCGCGCGCACCAACTCGTCAGTGTCGATTTCGGCAGTGAGCAACCCCGCCTCGCCGCGCAATGGCCCCGCCAACACATCGCCCATCGGGCCGACGATCACACTGCCCCCGGCAATCAACGGACGATCCGCCGGCCAGTTGGCAATCTCCACGCCCAGTTCATTCGGTGAGGCTTGCACCTGACAGGCGCTGACCACAAAGCAACGGCCCTCATGGGCGATGTGGCGCATGCTGACCTGCCACATCTCGCGCTCATCGACGGTCGGGGCGCACCAGACCTCCACGCCCTTGGCGTACATCGCCGTGCGCAGCAACGGCATCATGTTTTCCCAGCACACCAGCGCACCAAGCTTACCGACCTGACTGTCGAGCACCGGCAACGTCGAGCCATCGCCCTTGCCCCAAATCAGCCGTTCCGTGCCGGTGGGCATCAGTTTGCGGTGTTTGGCGAGCAGCCCGGCCTGCGGATCGAAGTACAGCGCCGTGCAATACAGCGTGCTGCCGGCGCGCTCGATCACGCCGATCACCAGATTGGTCCCGGTGCGCGCAGATAACCCGGCGAGCGCTTCGGTTTCCACCCCCGGCACATCGATGGCGTTGGCGAAATATCGCGCATACGCCTCGCGACCTTCGGGCAAGCGATACCCCAGTTGCGTGCCAAAAGCCTCACCTTTCGGATACCCGCCGAGCAAAGCTTCGGGCATCACCACCAGCGCCGCGCCGGATTCAGCGATCGCCGCTTCCCAACTGAGAATCTGTTCCAGGGTGTCGCCTTTGCCACCGGGCAAGGCGCCGATTTGCAGCGCAGCAACGATTGATTTAGGCATGACGCTCACTCCATCAAGATCAGGTGTTGCTGATTCTCCAGCGCGGCGTGATCATGAATAAAGCCCCGTTTACTGCTGAATGATATGAGCCATATGAATATCACCACCGTCGACCTCAACCTGCTCAAAGTCTTCGAAGCCCTGCATGAAGAGTCGAGTGCCAGCCGCGCGGCGCTGCGTCTGGGCGTGACGCAATCGGCGGTCAGCGCGGCATTGCGCCGTTTGCGCGAGGTCTATGGCGATCAATTGTTTGTCCGCACCGGGCGCGGCCTGGCGCCGACGCTCAAGGCCAATCAACTGAAACCGGTGGTCAGCGAGGCGCTGAACAAATGCCGGCAAAGCCTGGCGATGGTCGATCCCGCAGCCAATCAGTATGAAGGCCGTTCCGTCACGGTGGGCCTGTCGGACGATTTCGAGATCGCCTACGGCCGGCGCTTGATCGAAGAAATCGCCCGAAGCGCACCGAAACTGCGACTGATCTTCCGTCAGACCCACAGCCAGATCGTCGCCCGCGCCCTGATGGAGCGCAGCATCGACCTGGCGATCACCGCTGGCGGTTTTGCCGAACGCCTGCTCAGCCGTCAGGTGTTGGGTGAAGGGGGTTATGCGTGCCTGGTCGATCCGGTGAGCCTTGCGCCCGGCCAGCAACAGATCGCTCTGCAAGAGTTTGTCGCCCGCGAGCACATTCTGGTGTCGTCCGGTGGTTTTATCGGGATCACCGATGAAGGGCTCGCGGCGCTGGGCTTGAGTCGCCGGGTGTGTGCCTCGACAACGCATTTCGCGGCGCTGCCGTACCTGCTCAAGGGCAGTCAGGCGGTGGCGACGATCCCGGCACATGCCGCCGAGCGCATCGCCGCACTCAGCGGTCTGGCGCTACTGGCCTGCCCGCTGGCCTTGCCGCGTTATCCGATTGAACTGGGCTGGCGCACCAGCACACAGATCGATCCCGTGGTGGTCAAGGTCCGCGAGGCGATTGCAGCCTGCTTCAGGTAAAACGCGTTACTTGTTGGCGGCCATCAAGCGGTTGACTTCACTGCGCACCATATTGGCAAACTCCGGCGGCGACATGCCGTCCAGCTCAGCCCGGACCCACTCGGCCCATTTGCCCTTGCGCTTGGCGCGTTCGCCGAACAAACGCGCGGCTTCGCCTTTGGCTTTGCCCAGATTGTTCTGCCAGAGTTCGAACAGACGGGATTTCTCGTCTTCCAGCGCGGCGCGCTCTGCGAGGGATTTGTCGGCCAGATTGAAACTCATGGGGAATTATCCTGCTGCGTAAAATGGCGACATCTTACACGCTCGGCGGAAATCTCCCGTGCAGGTTTTTGTCACTGAGCTAAATTCAGTGCAACTTTTTAGCTGACGCCGGACTCCATTGATCACTGTCCATTCACCTGCAAGGAGTCACCCAATGGCCCGCAAATCCGCCGCGCAAAACGCCGAGGATCAAATCAAGGATCAAGCCTTCAGCGAACTTCAGGCGCTGATCGAAGAGTCCGACAAACTGCTCAAGAGCAGTGCTTCACTGGTTGGCGAGGAAGCGGAGAACTTGCGCGGCCAAATCACTCTGAAACTGCAGCAAGCGCTGGATTCGGTATCGAGCGTGCGCGATCGCACCAAACCGGCCATCGATGCCACCGAGAACTACATCGGTGGCCATCCGTGGCAGACCGTGGCCATCTCGGCCGGTTTCGGTCTGGTGGTCGGTTTGTTGCTCGGTCGCCGCTAAGCCCCGTGCGACATGAAAAAGGCGAGTCCGGTGACTCGCCTTTTTCATGTCGGCTGTCTCGTCCTGAATAAGGTTTACACCTTCTGGCTTCTTATCAGGAGGGTGCAATGGATACGGGCGCAAAACGTAGTCAGCGCGATTACACGCTGACTTTTAAATTGTCAGTTGTCGACCAAGTAGAAAAAGGCGAGTTGAGTTATAAAGAGGCTCAACGGCGCTACGGGATCCAGGGCCGGTCGACGGTGTTGGTTTGGTTACGCAAGCATGGTCGACAAGATTGGAGCCAAGGCGCCTCCATCCGTACCCAGAGGACTCGACCGATGGACGAGCCAACTTTGCCTTTGACCCCCGAGCAGAGAATCAAAGAGCTTGAGGAGCAACTGGCACTGGCAAATCAGAAAGCCAAATTTTTCGAAGATGTGGTCGATGTCCTGAAGAACGACTACGGCGCATCCATTGTAAAAAAGCGGCCCGGCAAGTCGTTGCGCAAACCCAAACCCTGAGTGTCAGCAGGGCTTGCCAGTTTATGGGGATCAGTCGCCAAGCCTTTTACAAGCGTGATCGGGCCTATCGGGCCCGAGTCGATCAAGATCAACGCCTGATCAAGTTCGTGCAGGAAGTCCGTGTGCGCCA
>NZ_CAXAPL010000063.1:0-22004 GCF_963970845.1 Pseudomonas sp. RA_105y_Pfl2_P56 | reverse complement strand
TGGTGCGAGAAGCGATCCTGATCTACAACCAGGAACGCCCGCACCTGTCCTTAAAATACAAAACGCCCGATGCAGTGCATCGGGCGTTGGGGTGAAACAGGTGTAAACCTATTTCAGGACTAGACATCGGGAAAGGTCAGCAATGGCTGACCGAACGTTTCAACACTCATGACTGACTCCCGCCCACAACCGCCAGGAGACGGGGGCGTTGCAAGAAACAGAAAAATCAGGCGCGACGTCGAGCGTTTTGTTCCATGCGGGTTTGCAGGCGATAGAGATAGGCAAAACCCTGTTCCCAACGCTGATGCCCGGATTTCACATTGATATGCCCGGCGCCAGCGAGAATCCCCGCCTCGGCGCCCCAGTTACGCGCCAGTTCCAGCGCTCGTGGCGCACTGACGGCGGCGTCGTTGTCGGAGCTGACGACCTGGCTTGGGAACGGCAGCAGATCACTCGGAATCGGCGCGAAGTTACGCAGCGCCGGCGCGCAGGTCGCACGCTCGACATCGGCCGGGGCGACCAGCAACGCACCGCGCACCTGAAGCAGGTATTGCAGCGGCGCAGTGGCGGCCCAGTGGGCAACGGTGATGCAGCCCAGGCTGTGCGCGATGAGGATGACGGGCGTGCTGTCGGCAGCAATCGCCTCGGCCAGTGCGCCAACCCAGTCCTCGCGGCGCGGGGTCAGCCAGTCGGTCTGCTCCACCCGTGCGCTGTTGGGCAGGCTGTTCTGCCAGTGGGTCTGCCAATGATCTTCTGGCGATCCTTGCCAGCCCGGCACAATCAGGTAGCGAATTGATTCGTTGTGCATGGGGGCGTTCTCCTGCGTGTCTGTTGCTGACCGAGTATAGGGAGGGGATTTATATCCGCTAAGGAATAAGAAGCTATTTATTAATACCCATATCGAATATCAAATAAAAAACCGGTCGGCGCGAGCAAATAAAAAAGGGCCGCACCCTGCCAAGGAGACGGCCCCGGAAAATCAAAAATTCTTTTACCGCGCAGTGATCACCGATAAGTGAGTGATCCCCGTCCCGGGCGACTTCGCTGTCGCCCAAGTGCAGATGCCAGCCACATCATCATCTCCCCACCGTATAAACGTTTCGCGCGAATTTGGTTTCGGTTTTATGAATCTTGAATTTGATTGGTCCCTTGACCGAGCCGTTTTGGACGACATCTACATTATTGATTGACGCACTCTCCCCGCCAGCACGGATCTGCGGGCCACACTCAGAGTCGGTCTACACTCCAGTCAGCGTCATCGCCTTCATCGTTGAGCACCGTGATAAACCATGATGTTTGCACCTGCTCCGCAAAAAACCCGTACCGCAAACATACCATGACTTGTACAGTACGAAATCGATTCTAAAACCAACGTCGGTGCGCGCCTTCGAAGCCAGCAAAGGCAAGTAAACACTGATCTCTACCCACTTCAGGAGAGTCTCAACCTGTCGCGCCGCAGTACGATTGGGTGTAATCCGCACTCAAATCAGACCGATTTACAAGATCAGTCCCCTCTCCCTCTGGGAGAGGGTGGGTAACAGCAACTGTCAGGCCTCCACCGCCTCACCCGACACCACGACCTCATCCTTGCGAACAAACCGATTGGCCCGCCCGAACGTTCCGAAATCATTGAACCGCACGCCCATCTCACGCATCACTTTGTGCGCCACTGGCACGGTCATCTGGCGAATGTAGAACGGCTCCTTCACCACAAAATGGTGAATCCCGTGACTGCTGCCAAAGTTGAAGCAGAACGCCTGCAACGGCCACAACCACCATGGGTTCAACACCTGACATTGCTGCAGCACATTGCCCGGTTCGATATCCCCGTAGTAATGCATGTTCGAACTGATGAAGTGCAGGCAAAACGTGCGCAATACATTCGGGCCGATGATTACCACGGCGGCGATATCAATCACCTGCATCACGGACAACGTGGTCGCCGACCATTCAATCGGCGACCCCATCAGGTAGGCGATGCCATTGGCCGCATGAAAGCCGAGAAACACATACCAGGCGCCCCAATGCACCAGCGCCAGCGGCGCGTAGACCTTCAGCGTGCGTTTGAGGATGCTGAATTTATGCGCCCAGGTTTTCGCCCGCAGCAGGCGGATGATCGCCGACATCACGTTGTCGCCCACCATCAGCAACCGCGCAAAACCCCACGGCTCGCCATTGGTGATCGCCCGCTCTTCCATGTCGGTCTCAGTGCCGGAGACTTTGTGGTGATTGAGGTGCAGATGTCGGCGAATCCATGGGTTGATGGTGCTCGGCCGCGCCATCCACACCAGACCCATCATCACGTTGTGCGGTACGCGCTGTTTGCGGAAATACATGCTGTGGATCAGGTCGTGCTCAAGCTCATGGGTGAGCGAGGCAAAAAACGCATTGAGTAGCAGGCACACCCACCAGGCCATGTAGCCACTGATGTACAGCGCCGCCGAACCGATCATCCCGACCAGGGCAAAGGCCAGAATCCCCGCCCCAAGTGCATCCTGATGCTTGAGAATCGGGTAGCGCTCGCGCAGTTCCACGCCTTTGGCCAGCACCACTTGGCGAATATGCGCTGATCGCTGGGCTGCATTGTGTCGCTGGGGACTTGCAGAAGTACCGTCCATGCTTCCATCCTCTGGTCATTGATACTCGCATCCTGCCCTGTGCCGATTGCGAACGTGGTAGCCGTGCACGCCAACCTGTTGACCGGAAGCGCCAATCAGCATGAAGGAACCGACCTCCCTCGCCAGTTGGACCCGTGCCTTGCGCAAGCAACTCGATGCGCTGGGGCTGGACAGCGCTGACCTGTGCCAACAGGCCGGGCTTGATCCACAGTTGATGGACGACCCCAACGCGCGCTACCCACTGTCCGGCACCACAAGCCTGTGGGAGATCGCGGTGCAGGTCAGCGGTGATCCGGCGATTGGTTTGCGGGTGTCGCGGTTCGTCAGCCCGACCACCTTCCACGCGCTCGGTTATGCGCTGGTCGCCAGTGGCAGTTTGCGCGAGGTATTCGAACGCATCGTGCGCTATCACCCGGTGGTCAGCGATGCGCTGGAACTGGATCTGCGCCGCAGCGACGACCGCTATCTGTTCCGCCTGAAAGTCCCGCCAGGCAATCCCGCGCCGGCCTTCGAAGCCATCGACGCGTTTGCCGCCATCTATGTGCGCACCTGCCGCAATCGCCTGGGGCGTGACTATGCACCGCTGGCGGTGTACTTGCGCCGCCCGGAGCCGGCGGACGCACATCAATGGCACAAAGTCTTCCGCGCCCCCGTGCATTTCTCATCCGCCGAAGATCGCCTGGAGTTTGCCCTCGCCGACTTCGACAGCCACCTGGACGACGCCAACCCGGAACTGGCCGAACACAACGAAGCGGTACTCAAACGCACCATGGCCCAGCTTCAGCCGCTGACCTGGGAGCGCAAGGTGCGCGACGCCATCGAAGAACAACTGCCCGAAGGCGAGCCCGGCGCCGAACGCATCGCCCAGGCCTTGCACCTGAGCTTGCGCAGCCTGCAACGGCATCTGGCGGATGAGGGTTGCCGCTTCGATACGCTGCTCAACGAGAGCCGCGAGAATCTTGCACTGCAGCATTTGCGTGATCCGCAGTGTTCATTGAGCGAGATCAGCTACCTGCTCGGCTTCGCCGACACCAGCAGCTTCAGCCGCGCGTTCAAGCGCTGGACGGGGCTGACGCCGGGGCAGTTTCGGGATGGGTTGCGCTGAGCGATATTTTTATTGGATTCACTGGCCTCTTCGCGGGCAAGCCCGCGAAGGCGTCAGTCAGATCACCACAAAGCCCAGCTCAAACACCGTGCCCGTCGCATCACTACTGACCCGCACCTGGCCGCCATGCAATTGCATGATCGATTGCACAATCGCCAGCCCTAATCCGCCCGAATCACCCGGCTCGGCGCGGGCCGGGTCAACGCGGTAGAAGCGGTCGAACAGTTTGCCCAGATGCTCAGAGGCGATGGCCGGCCCCAGGTTGTGAACCTGTAACCAGCACCAGCCCGGCTCATCGCGACGGCGCAGGCTGATGACGGTGCCGGGATCGGCGTGGCGCACCGCATTGGCCAGCAGGTTGCCGAGGGCACGTTGCAGCAGTTGTTGATCGGCGTGCAGTTCGCCGTGCAATTGGTTTTCCAGCAGCAGGCGGCGGTCATCGGCCAAGGCTTCGAAGTATTCACACAGTTCGCTGCCGACGCCGTGCAGCTCCAGCGTACGCCGCTCGAGCGCTCGTTCGGCCTGTTCGGCCCGGGCGAGGAACATCAGGTTTTCGGCCATGCGTTTGAGCCGTTCGAACTCTTCCATGTTCGAGGCCAGCACGTCCTGATACTCCGATGCGCTGCGCGAGTGATTCAGCGCCTGACCGTTGCTCGCCAGCAATGTGTGCAGCGGTGTGCGGATCTCGTGGGCAAGATCGGCAGAAAACTGCGACAAGCGCTGCACGCTGTCCTCCAGACGCGCCAGCATGCCGTTGAGCGCCTGTACCGGCTCAAGCAGTTCGGCGGGCGTGCGGGCGACGGGCAAACGTTGATCGAGGCTGCGCAGATCAATGCCGCGTAACGCTTCGCTCAATTGCCGTAACGGTTGCAGGCCCCGGCGCAGCAACAGCAATCCCAAACCGAAGGCCAGCACGGCACCGAGGCCGACCGCCAGATACAAACACAAGCGATAGCTGGCGAGCATCTGTTCGCGCTCACTCAGCACTTTACCGGCGATCACCGTCAGCGACTCGCCGTTGGGCCCTTGCGCTTCGCCGGACAGCAGGGCCAGTTCGGCGCCGTCCGGTGCTTGCCAGGTCAGCACGTCGTGGCGTTGCGGGGTTTGCCCACGGGCGATGGCGTTGATCGGCGGCAAATCGCGGTGACGCGGGTTGATGGCGATCACGTTCGCACCATCGGCGCGGCGCACCAGCAAGAGGCTGTCGAGATTGCCGAGCATGTTCTGGTACAGGCGCGGCCGTGCCTGCAAAGCGTCGAGGCTGTCACTGTCGGCAAGCAAGGCGCGCACTTGCTCAAGACGCCCGAGCAAGGCCAAGTCATCGCGGTAGGCGATTTGCGCGGCGAGCGAGCGGTAAAGGAACACGCCAATCGCGCTCAGCACCAACGCGCAGACCACGGCGAACGCCAGCGCCAGACGCCAGGCGATCGACCTAGAGCGCATCGTCAGGGGCTTCCAGTTGATAGCCAACCCCGCGCACGGTGTGGATCAGTTTCGGCATATACGGATCATCGACTTTCGCCCGCAGACGACGCACCGCGACTTCTACCATGTTGGTGTCGCTGTCGAAATTCAGGTTCCACACCTGCGAGGCGATCAGCGTGCGCGACAGCACTTCGCCCTGGCGACTGGCGAGCAGTTGCAGCAGGGCGAATTCTTTGTTGGTCAGGGCGATACGCTGGCCGCCCCGACTGACCCGTCGGCGCAGGACGTCGATCTCCAGATCGGCAATGCTGTAAGACTCGGCTTCGCGCATCGGCCCGCGTCGCAGCAGCGTGCGCACCCGCGCCAGCAGTTCGGCGAAAGCGAAGGGTTTGAGCAAGTAGTCGTCGGCGCCCAGTTCGAGGCCACGCACGCGGTCTTCAATGGCGTCCTTGGCGGTGAGGAACAACACCGGCGTGGCACCGCGCTGACGGATCAGTTGCAGCAATTGCCAGCCATTGAGGCCGGGCAGCATCACGTCCAGGATAATCAGGTCATATTCCTGCTGCTCAATGTAATAGCGCCCGTCGAGGCCATTGAGCGCCACGTCCACGGCAAATCCCGACTCGCCCAGGCCCTTGGCGAGGAAGTTCGCGGTTTTGGCTTCATCTTCTACGACCAGCAAACGCATGGCACACCTCGATTGATCAGGCACACAGGCTAGGCGCCTTCGGCGGTGTTGCCCATTACAAACTTGTAATCAGACTGACGAGGTTCTGACGAAGACGGGCGGATAAGGTGGCGACCTTCGCTTTCGGAGCCTGTCCATGACCCTCAAATACCTTGTAGCCAGCCTGGCCCTCGGCCTCAGCGGCAGCGTTTTCGCTGCCCCCGAACTGCCGCGTCACGCCGACCTCGACCTGAAAACCGCACGCCTGCTGGCCGATACGGCGCAGCGCAATTGCACCGGCACGGTGTCGGTCCTCGACCGTGGCGGCAACTTGTTGGTGACGATGCGCGGCGACGGCGTCGGCCCACACAACACTGCTGCCAGCCAGCGCAAGGCCTACACGGCGCTGTCGACCAAAACCCCAACCCGGCTGTTCGCTGAACGCGCTCGCAGCAACCCGCAAACCGCCAATCTCAATACCCTCGACGAACTGCTGCTACTGGGCGGCGGCATTGCGCTGTTCGCCGGTGATGAACTGGTCGGCGCCATGGGCGTGGCCGGTTCCGGCGGTGGCGAGCAAGACGAAACCTGTGCAATCCGCGCCGCCGACAAGGCCGGCCTGTCCATTACCCGCCCCCAATAAGGAGCTTCATCATGACCACTTTGCGCATGACGTTCGCCGCCCTCGGCCTCAGCGCGTTTTCCAGCCTGGCGTTGGCCGCTGGCAACCCACTGAGCGTCCACGTACTCAATCTGGAAAACGGCCTGCCCTCAGCGGGTGTCAACGTGACGCTGGAAAAACACGTCGGCCAGAACTGGCAACCATTGGCCGAAGGCACCACCAACGAACAGGGACGCATCGGCGAACTGTTCCCGGCCAAACAGCATTTTGAGGCCGGTGAATACCGCGTGGTGTTCAAGACCGGCGATTATTTCAAGCAAACCAGACGCGAGACGTTTTTCCCGGAGATCCCGGTGATTTTCGAAGTGAAGCAGACGGACCAGCATTACCACATCCCACTGCTGCTGAGCCCTTACGGCTTCTCGACCTATCGCGGGTCCTGAAATCAACACAGATCAAAAATGTGGGAACGGGCTCGGTTGCCCGCTAGATCGCGGCGAGGGCGCGCAATCGCTTGGCGTCGAGGATCTCGATTTCGCCATACCCAAGGCCGATAATCCCCTGCCCCTGCAAGTCCTTGAGAATCTGGTTGGTGGTCTGCCGTGACAGCGACAGCATCGACGCCAACTGCTCCTGCGGCAGTTGCAGCACCCGGCGCGGCGCACCGAGTTCGCCGTAGCCCTCGGCGATCATCAGCAATCGATGCGCCAGTCGTGCCGGGGCCGGCAGCAGACTCAGCTGTTCGAGATTGATGAAAGCAAGACGCAGTTTATGGCTCATCAGCAGCGCCAGATGCCGCCAGTACACCGGCTGTTCGTCGAGGATTTTCAGCAGCGTGGCAGGCGGGATATTCAGCAGGGTGCACGGCCCGACCGCATAAGCATCGTGAGTGCGTGGCTGGCCATCGAACAGGCAGATTTCGCCGAACCAGTGCGGCGCTTCCACCAGACTCAGCAACGCCTCCTTGCCCTGCTCGCTGACCGCACCGATGCGCACGGCACCGTCGAGCACCGCGTACAAACCGCACGGTGGATCACCTCGCTGGAACAGCCGTTGCCCCGTCGTCAGCCGCCGCTCCCGGGCCACTGCCAGCAGACTATCCTGAAAGGACGCAGGCAGATGGCTGAACCACTGGCCGGTCAGCAGCCGTGAACGCATATCCATGAACACTCCTGATTGTCGCCTGCCTGACAGTACCAACGCTGAACCCTGGGCATGATGCGATCACCCTACAGGAGGAACAACAATGAAAAGCCTCGTCGATCACCTGAGTCAATACGCCGCCTACCACCGTGATCCGCGCAACATCGCCAGCCACTTTATCGGCATTCCGCTGATTGTGGTGGCCGTGGCTGTTTTGCTGTCGCGCCCCGAGTGGTCGGTGGGCGAGTTGTGGCTATCGCCAGCCGTGCTCGTGGCGCTGGCTTCGGCGTGGTTTTACCTGCGCCTGGAAGTGAAGCTCGGTTTTTTGATGACGGTGCTGATGGGCCTTTCGGTCTGGGCCGGGCACGTGCTGGCGCAGCAGAGCACCCTGGTCTGGCTGAGCAGCGGTATGGCGATGTTTGTGATCGGCTGGGCGATCCAGTTTGTCGGCCACCACTACGAAGGCCGCAAACCGGCGTTTGTCGATGACATTTCGGGGCTGATTGTCGGGCCGCTGTTTGTGGTGGCCGAACTGGCGTTCATGCTCGGGATGCGCCATGAACTGAAAGAGCAGATCGAGGCGCGAGCGGGGGTGGTGCGGGTCAATCCGAATCGGGCGGCGGTGTAGACCGCTTTCGCGAGCAAGCCCGTTCCCACAATGGAATGCGTTCCCACTGCGGGAGCGGGCTTGCTCCGGGCGGCGATGCGACGAAGCTTTTGACGTTAGAGGCTGGCGATTTTCTGCCAGACCTTCGGCTTGAAGAACAGGGTTTCCCCTTTGGCCAGCCCCGTCAGGCTGTCGTGATCCTTCACCACTTCGGCTTCGATCAGATCTGTCTGCCCCTCAACCTTCAGCGTCACCCGCGTGGTCGCACCCAACGGCCGGATATCGCGGACTTCGGCGGCGTGATGATCCTCCAGCTCATGCCGTGACAGCGACACTTCATGGGGACGGAACAGCACATGATTGTCATCGCCCAAGTGCAGACGGTTCGAATCACCCAAGAAGTGATAAACGAAATCGCTGGCCGGGTTTTCGTAGACGTCCCCCGGTGAGCCGATCTGCTCGATCACGCCTTTGTTCATCACCACGATGCGGTCGGCGACTTCCATCGCTTCTTCCTGGTCGTGAGTCACGAACACCGAGGTCAGGTTGATGTCTTCGTGGAGCCGCGCGAGCCAGCGGCGCAGTTCTTTACGCACCTTGGCGTCAAGGGCGCCGAAGGGCTCATCCAGCAACAGCACTTTGGGCTCCACCGCCAACGCACGGGCCAGAGCAATGCGCTGACGCTGACCACCGGACAGTTGCTCGGGGTAACGATCCGCCAACCAATCCAGTTGCACCATGTTCAGCAGTTCATGAACTTTGGTCGCGATCTGGCTTTCGCTCGGGCGCTGGTTTTTCGGTTTCATGCGCAGGCCGAACGCGACGTTGTCGAACACCGTCATGTGGCGGAACAAGGCGTAATGCTGAAACACGAAACCGACGTTGCGATCCCGCACGTCGTGGCCGGACACGTCTTCACCGTGAAAGACGATGTTGCCCTGATCCGGGGTTTCCAGACCGGCAATAATGCGCAGCAAGGTGGTTTTGCCACAACCGGATGGGCCGAGCAGCGCCACCAGTTCACCGCTTTGAATGTCCAGGCTGATGTTGTCCAGCGCCTTGAACGCATTGAAATTCTTGCTGACGTTACGCACTTCGATCGACATGAATTATTCCTCCGCGGCGCTGGCGCGCAGGCGGTTGATACGGTTTTCGCTCCACTGCTTGGCCAGCAGGATGAAGAGCGCCAGGATCAGCAACAGGCTCGCCACAGCGAACGCGGCCACATGGTTGTATTCGTTGTAGAGAATCTCGACGTGCAGCGGCAAGGTGTTGGTCACCCCGCGAATGTGCCCGGAAACCACCGACACCGCACCGAACTCACCCATGGCCCGCGCCGTACACAACACCACGCCATAGATCAGGCCCCACTTGATGTTGGGCACCGTGACGTGCCAGAACATCTGCCAGCCATTGGCGCCGAGCAGACGCGCGGCTTCCTCTTCCTGCGTGCCTTGTTCCTGCATCAACGGAATCAGCTCACGGGCCACGAACGGCACGGTGACGAAAATCGTCGCCAGCACGATGCCCGGCAATGCAAAGACGATCTGAATGTCGTGATCCTGCAGCCACGGCCCGAACAGGCCTTGAGCGCCGAACATCAGCACGTAGACCAGACCGGCAATGACCGGCGACACCGAGAACGGCAGATCGATGAGCGTCACCAGTAGGCTTTTTCCACGGAACGCGTACTTGCTCACGCACCACGCCGCGCTGACGCCGAACACCAGGTTCAGCGGCACCGAAATCAGTACGGCGAACACGGTGAGCTTCAGTGCCGACAGTGCATCCGGTTCAAAGATCGCGGTGAAGAATGCGCCAAGGCCATTCTTCAAGCCTTGGGACACCACGATGAACAGCGGCAACAATAGAAACAGCGTGAAAACCAGCCAGCCGAGGCCGATCAGGATTCTGCGCGAAGTGGCACTGCCACGGCGCGCTGCGTTGGCCGAAGAGGCGGCGGCAATAGACGATTGGGACATGTTCGCGCCTCCTTATGGGGTTTCGATGCGCCGCTGCAGCAAGTTGATCAGCAGCAACAGGACAAAGGACACCACCAGCATCAAAACGCCGATGGCGGTGGCGCCGGTGTAATCGTACTGGTCGAGTTTGACCATGATCAGCAGCGGCAAAATCTCGGTTTTCATCGGCATGTTGCCGGCGATGAAAATCACCGAACCGTACTCGCCGACGCCACGGGCAAAAGCCAGGGCAAAACCGGTGAGCCAGGCGGGCAGCAGCGCCGGCACCAGAATGTAACGGAACACCTGCAACGGCTTCGCTCCCAGACACGCAGCAGCTTCTTCGACTTCACGGGGAATGTCGGCCAGCACCGGTTGCACCGTGCGCACCACGAACGGCAGGGTCACGAAGGTCAGCGCCAGGGTGATGCCCAGCGGGGTGTAGGCGATCTTGAAACCCAGGTCTGTGGCGAACTGCCCGACCAGACCGGTCGGCGCGTACAGCGCAGTCAAGGCGATACCCGCCACCGCCGTCGGCAGGGCGAATGGCAGATCGATCATCGCGTCGATGACCTTGCGCCCCGGGAAGGTGTAGCGCACCAGCACCCAGGCCAGCAGCGTGCCGATGATGCCGTTGATGATCGCGGCACACAGCGCGGTACCGAAGCTCAGCTTCAGGGCGGCCAGCACACGCGGCGCGGAGATGATCGTCCAGAACTGATCCCAGGTGAGTTGCGCGGCGTGGACGAACATCGCCGCCAGCGGGATGAGCACAATCAGGCTGAGGTACACCAAGGTGTAACCCAGCGTCAGCCCGAAGCCGGGTATGACGGGGGAGATACGACGCGACATAAAAGTCCTTGGTTAAAAAGCCTTCCGCTGAACGCATCAGGCTCGTGGTGTGGCTGAAGTCAGATTACTGCGCCTGATAAATCTGGTCGAACACGCCACCGTCGTTGAAGAATTTCGGCTGTGCGGCTTTCCAGCCGCCGAAGTCCTTGTCGATGGTCACCAGTTCCAGTGTCGGGAACTGCTGGGCATATCTGGCGGCGACAGCCTTGTCACGCGGACGGTAGAAGTTCTTCGCGGCGATTTCCTGGCCGGCCGGGCTGTACAGGTGTTTGAGATAGGCTTCGGCGATCTGCGCATTGCCCTTCTTCTCGGCGTTCTTGTCGACCACGGCCACGGGCGGTTCAGCGAGGATCGAGAGTGAAGGCACGACGATGTCGAACTTGTCCGTGCCGCCGTCTTCTTTCAGCGCCAGGAACGCTTCGTTTTCCCAGGCCAGCAACACATCACCCTGACCATTGTTGACGAAGGTAATGGTCGAGCCGCGAGCGCCGGTATCGAGAATCGGCACATGCTTGAACAGGGTCTGTACGTACTCCTTGGCTTTGGCTTCATCACCGCCATTGGCTTTCAGGCCGTAGGCCCAGGCGGCGAGGAAGTTCCAGCGCGCACCGCCGGAAGTTTTCGGGTTCGGAGTGATCACCGAGACGTCGTTCTTGACCAGATCACCCCAGTCCTTGATGCCTTTGGGATTGCCCTTGCGCACCAGGAACACGATGGTCGAGGTGTACGGCGTGCTCGCCTGCGGCAGGCGCTTGTGCCAGTCGGCCGGCAGGGTTTTGCCGAGTTTGGCGATTTCGTCGATGTCACCGGCCAGGGCCAGGGTCACGACGTCGGCACGCAGACCGTCGATCACCCCACGGGCCTGCTTGCCCGAGCCGCCGTGGGATTGCTGGATTCTCACCGTGTCGCCGGCATGTCCTTGCTGCCAGAACTGGATGAATTCGGCGTTGTAGTCCTGATACAGCTCACGCGTCGGGTCATACGACACGTTGAGCAGTTCGTAATCCTTGGCAACCGCGCAACCGGCAAACGCAGCACTGGCCACGGCGGCCAACGCGTAACGGCGAATCGACGACATGGTGAAAGCTCCTGGAATTCTGGGTGATGGCTTTTTCTTATGAATATCTGCAATCGAGTTGCCGGTCGGGATCTTTTAGCCCGGTTGCTTGCCCGGCTGCTGCAAGCGGAATTTCTCTTTGCGCTCGATCTGGACCACTTGCGCGTTGTGCACAGTGATCTCCACTGCGCCAAAGCGCAGGTCGCGCAGGGCACTCTGGATCTCACGCAAAATGGTGGCTTCGTCCTGACCGTCAACGCTACGCAGGGATGCGCTCATGGTGCTGCTCCTTTGAAGGGGATTGGCCTGGCAGCGGAGGGCACTGCGTTGGCGTGGGAGCAATATAAGAGAGGCACTGTTATTCTTAAAAATACTATTTAAGAATTTTTATATAACCGAAAAGAATTATCTATACGGACAAGGGGTTGCGATCTGTTGATCTTCAATCGATCAATGGCGCTCGCGACCAATCGATCTCCGGCGCCGGTACCGGCCGTCCAAACCAGTACCCCTGCCCCAGATTGCACTCCTGCTCCAACAGAAACGCCGCCTGCTCAACCTGTTCGATGCCCTCGGCATGCACCTGCATGCCCATGCTGCGGGCCAGCGCGATGATCACCCGGACAATCGCCACATCATGTTCGTCCCCGGGCAATCCGGCGACGAACCCCTGATCGATCTTGAGTTTCTGCACCGGCAAGCGCTTGAGCCGCAGCAGCGATGAATAGCCAGTGCCGAAATCATCAATGGCCAAACGAATGCCCAATTCGCGCAAGCGATGCATCTGCTCCAGCGCCACTTCCGGGTCGTCCATCACCGCACTTTCGGTGACCTCCAGTTCCAGATAGGCCGGATCCAGCCCAGTGTCGTGCAGCACCTGCGCCACCTGTTGATACAACTCGCGTCGAGCAAACAGCCGCGACGAGACATTCACCGCCACAAACGCCAGCAACACCCCGGCTTTCAGCCATTGGCACATTTGCCGGCAAGCCTGCTGCATGACCCACGCGTCGATCTCGGCGATCAACCCGGTGCGCTCGGCAATCGGGATGAATTCGGCCGGCGACACCAGGCCGCGCTGCGGATGCTGCCAACGCACCAAGGCTTCAACGCCGATCAGGCGCCCGGTTTTCAGGTCATGCACCGGTTGGTAGTAGACCCGCAGCTCCTGCTGCTCCAGCGCTCGGCGCAATTCGAAAGCGATTTCGACCCGTCGCTGGGCATGGGCCGTCAGCTCTTCGGTGTACAAGGCGTAACCGTTGCGCCCGTTGCTCTTGGCCTTGAACAGCGCAGCATCGGCATTGCGCAGCAGTTGTTCGGCGCTCAGCGCATCGCTGGGAAACAGGCTGATGCCGACACTGGCATTGATGAACAACTCATGACCTTCGATACAAAACGGCTCTTTGAGCGCGTCGAGAATGCGCCGGGCCAACGCCGCTGCCTGCACCAGTTGTGGACAACACTCGGCCAGCACCGCGAATTCATCGCCTCCGAGTCGCGCCAGAGTGATGCCGGGACCGAACAAGTCCTGCAACCGCGCAGCCACGGACTTGAGCAGTCGATCACCGACGTTGTGACCGAGGCTGTCGTTGATCATCTTGAAGTGATCCAGATCGAGCATCAGCAGGGCGCAGCCGCGTTTTTGGAGCTGCGCCGAGGCCAGCGCCTGCTCGGCGCGGTCGCTGAACAGCAGGCGATTGGGCAGATCGGTCAGCGGATCGTGGTGAGCGAGGTGCTTGAGTTCATGCTCGGAGTGCTTGATCGCACTGATGTCGGAGAACACCGCCACATAGTGACTAAGGCGCCCCTGATCATCGTGTATGACGCGGATGGTTTGCCACTGCGGATAGATTTCGCCGCTTTTACGGCGGTTCCAGATCTCACCGCTCCACTCGCCCTGCGACGCCAGCGTGGCGAACATCGCCTGATAGAAACCCGGCGGATGATGGCCAGACTTGAACAGGCTTGGCTGCTGACCCAGAACTTCCTCGCCTTGGTAACCAGTGATCTCGATGAACGCACGATTGACGTGCACGATCAGCCCACGATGGTTGGTGACCAGTACGCCTTCACGCGTGCAATCGAACACAGCCGCCGCCTGCCGCAGGCGTTCGCGATCAGCATGCCGCTCGCGCAAACGCGCGCCAATCCCCAGAAACGCACACAAACGCGCCCGCGCCAGAAAGATCAGCCCGGCACTGAACGCCGCCAATACATAACCGTTGATCAGTTGCCAACGGGCAAGATCGACGGCGTTATCGAAGAAACTGTTTAATAAATAACCAGCCCCCTGCAGCCAGACGACTGCAACTACAAGATAGAGCAGCGCTGCACGCAAGGCATCGCGATAAGTGGCTGACATTCGGCCGTCCATGTCCCTACAAAAAGGTTGGGATTATAGGTCAAGAAACATCCAGCGACTCTTATCTGAAAGGGTGACTGGTTTTATCTGTGTGCTTGGTGATAATGCAACGGCTGTTTTTATCTTTATCGAGGGCCCTATAGCCTATGTGGTACGAAGGTTTTCTTGGTTTGTCGGCCTGGTCACTGGTCGCCGTCACCCTGCTCATGACCCATGTGACAATTGTCGCCGTCACGGTCTATCTGCACCGTTACTCCGCCCATCGCTCGCTGGAGCTGAATGCCGGGCTCAAACACTTTTTCCGCTTCTGGCTGTGGCTGACCACAGCGCAGAACACCCGCGAATGGACCGCCATCCACCGCAAACACCACGCCAAATGCGAAACCGAAGAGGACCCGCACAGCCCGGTCATCAAAGGTCTGTCCACTGTGCTGCGCACCGGCGCCGAACTGTACCGCGCCGAAGCGCAAAACCCCGAGACCCTGCGCATCTACGGCAAAAACTGCCCCGAAGACTGGATCGAACGCAACGTCTACAGCCGCTATCCGCTGCTGGGCGTGGCCATCATGGGCGTCATCGACCTGCTGCTGTTCGGCACCATCGGCATCACCATCTGGGCGATCCAGATGATGTGGATCCCGGTGTGGGCTGCCGGCGTGATCAACGGCCTGGGCCATGCCGTCGGCTACCGCAACTTCGAATGCCGCGACGCGGCGACCAATCTGGTGCCGTGGGGCATCCTGATCGGCGGCGAAGAACTGCATAACAACCATCACACCTACCCCAACTCGGCCAAGCTTTCGGTGAAGAAGTGGGAGTTCGACCTCGGTTGGGCCTGGATCAAAGTCTTCAGCTTCCTGCGTCTGGCCAAGGTGCAACGTGTCGCGCCGATTGCTCACCGTGTCGAAGGCAAGGGCAACCTGGACATGGACACCGCCATGGCGATCCTCAACAACCGCTTCCAGATCATGGCCCAGTACCGCAAGCTGGTGATCGGCCCGCTGGTCAAGCAAGAGCTGGCCAAGGTCGATCATTCGGTGCGTCACCAGTTCCACCGCGCCAAGCGTCTGCTCTCGCGGGAAACCAGCCTGCTGGAAGATCGTCATCACCTGCGTATCCAGACCATGCTCGAGCACAGCCAGGCACTGAAGGTAATTTACGAAAAACGTCTGGCCCTGCAACAGATCTGGGTCAAGACCAGTGCAAATGGCCACGACATGCTCGCCGCCATCAAGGAATGGATTCACGAGGCCGAGGCCAGTGGCATACATTCCCTGCGCGAATTCGCCGACCAGTTGAAAACCTACTCGCTGCGCCCTGCAGCGGTCTGAGACCGTTGATCGGTGCGTCCGGACTCCCGGGCGCACCCATCGGAACTTAGCCCGCAATCCCCTATCTCAAAGACACTTCGCCACCCCGGCGGGCCGTACTGTGGTCGTTGTCGAATTCCGGCACGCCCTTTGAGATCTGTGCCGATGGTCAACAACAACCAAAAAGACTCATCCCTCCCGCAATGGCCCGAGGCCGCGCAAACCCTCATGGCGTTGATGCACGCCCAAGGCGAAGTCGCCCGGCTGAGCGAGCGCGAGCAACTGTTCAGCGCCCTGCTGGTCAGCGTCAATGCCGTGCTGTGGGCCTTCGACTGGGAAACCCGGCAGGTGCTGTACGTCAGCCCCGCCTATGAACGGATTTTCGGCCGCTGCGCCGGCCTCTTGCTCGCCGACTACAACCAGTGGCGCGACAGCATCTACCCCGACGATCTGGACTACGCCGAACGCAGCCTCGCCGACGTCCTGCACAAAGGCGCCGTGGAAGATCGCGAATACCGGATCATTGCCGCCGACGGCCAGGTACGCTGGATCAGCGATAAATGCTTCATCAATCGTCAGGACGAACCCGGACAACCGGTGGTGATTGTCGGTATCGCCGAGGACATCACCGATAAAAAGCAGATGGAAACCGAGTTGCAACGCCTGGCCACTACCGACGTGCTGACCCAAAGCAGCAATCGGCGCCACTTCTTCGAATGCGCCAATCGCGAATTCGAAGAGGCGCGCCTGCAAGGTTCACCACTGGCATTCCTGCTGCTGGATATCGATGACTTCAAAGTGATCAACGACAGCTACGGCCATCCCGAGGGTGACAATGTGCTGCAACGGATCGCCGAGTGCGGTCGCGGTTCGCTGCGACGAGGGGATCTGTTCGGGCGTATTGGTGGGGAAGAGTTTGCCGCCGTGTTCCCCGGCTGCGCGCCAGACATGGCGATGCAAGTGGCCGAACGGCTGCAACGAGAGATCCAACGCTTGAGTTTCAACCACAACGGCCAGACGTTCGGCATTACGGTGAGCCAGGGTCTGACCTGCCTCAAGGAGGGCGATGGCAGCCTCGACAGCCTGTTCGCCCGTGCGGATGCAGCGATGTACGAAGCCAAACGCCAGGGCAAAAACCGGATTATCTCTGCCTGACAACACAAAACAACTGTGGGTTTGTGAAAACTCCAGTTATTTGCGCATCCGCATCAATTCCGGCAGCCCGATCTTGAGCAACCGCGCCGTGCGGCTCTTCGCCAGTTCCTCAACACCTTCATGCTCCGTCAGGCGAGCCATCTGCGCTGCCATGTTCATCACCAGCGCCTCGCGGGAATACACCCCGCCGCCGAGCTGGTAGACCGAAGCAATCAGCTCACGCAACTCCAACGGCAAACGCCAGCGTGTACGCAACGCCGAACCATACGCCGCGCCAAACTCGGCCAGCGCGTCGCCGACTTCCTCACACTCATCCAGCTCCCCGCCGGCCTGCTTCCACTCCTGCAGACAGCGCAGCAACGCCAGATCGCCCAAACGATGCAACATGCCGGCGCAATAGCAGCGCTCCTGATCCAGATCGAGCAAGCGCGCCAGGGTGCGAGCGTACTCCGCGGTGTGCAGCGACAGGCCCCAGTAACGCTCGGCATAGTCCGCCAGACACGGATCGCTGAGCCTGGCGCTGCGTTTGAGCGCCAACCCCAGAATCAGGTTCATGCTTTGCCCAGTCCCCAGCCGATGCAGCGCCTGCGCCAACGTCTGCACCGGTGCACCGTGGTGCTGCGCCGCGCTGTTGGCTGCGGCGATCAGTACGGCGGTGATCTGCGGGTCGATGCGGATTTCCTCTTCCAGCAGCTTCAGGTCCAGCCCATTGGGATTGAGGCTGCGTTTGACCGCCACCTGCACATCGGTCATCAGCGGGGCGCCGTCAGTCTGCTCGCGGCGCCGCTCAAGGAACACCGACAAGGTCATGCCCGGCGCGAGTGCCGGCACTTCGCAGAACACTTCCTCACCGGCATTGAGCAACAAACCTTGCAGACGCTCCGTCAGGCTTTCCATGTTCAGGGGTTTGGTCAGGTACGCCGTCGGCGCCAGCGGAAGGGCTTCGCGCACGCTCGCGCTGTCGTTGCGACTGCTCATCAGAATGAACGGCAGCGGCGGATTGCGTTTGCGCTGGCGCACGCTGCGCAACACGCTCAAGCCATCGACACCGGGCAGCTCCCAATCGACGATGGCCAGGTCATAGGGCACTTCGCTGAGCAGCGAGAGGGCTTGCTGGCCGTCGGCACACAGATCCAGCCGCGCATCGCAGCGCACATTGAGCAGCACTTGTTTGAGCAGATCACGAGACCATGGGTCGGCCTCGGCAATCAGCACTCGGGGTACGGCGGGTAAATCAACGGCAGTCATGCGCGCTCTCCCTTGCAATGCCTGAACCTTAGCCAATGCGAGCTATTCGATACAGCGCTAAACCTGACGATGTGATTCCACAGACGAAAAAAAACCCGCCGAAGCGGGTTTTTTGTCTATCCAGTCACACAGCGCCCGACCTTACAGCTCGGAGAAGCACTCTTCGATGATCGCCAGACCTTTGTCCAGTTGCTCATCCGGCGAGGTCAGCGGTACGAGTACGCGCAGCACGTTGCCGTAGGTGCCGCAGGACAGCAGGATCAGGCCCTTGTCGCGAGCCTTGGCCACAACGGACGCCACAGCGGCAGCGTTCGGCTTGTGACTGTCGCCGTTTTCGAACAGCTCGACGGCGATCATTGCGCCCAGGGCGCGGACTTCGCCGATGACCGGGTACTTGGCCTGGATGGCTTTGAGGCCAGTGACCAGTCGCTCGCCGACAGCCTTGCAGCGATCCAGCAGTTTTTCTTCTTCGAAGACTTCCATCACCGCCAGAGCCGCCGCGCAAGCGATCGGGCTACCGGCGTAGGTGCCGCCCAGGCCGCCTGGAGCGATGGCGTCCATGTATTCGGCCTTGCCGCACACACCGGCCAACGGGAAACCACCAGCGATGGATTTGGCGAAAGTGGTCAGGTCGGCAGCAACGCCCATCTGCTCCATGGCGAAGAAGGTGCCGGTACGGCCAGCGCCGGTCTGCACTTCGTCAGCGATCAACAGAATGCCGTGCTGGTCGCACAGGGCGCGCAGACGCTTCATGAACTCTTTAGGCGCGACGTAGAAACCGCCTTCGCCCTGAACCGGCTCGATGATGATGGCAGCGATGTCACGCGGCTCAGCGTCGTTCTTGAAGATGCGCTCGATGGAAGCGATCGAATCGTCGATGCTCACGCCGTGCAGTTCGTTAGGGTACAGCGCGCGGAAGATGCCGCCTGGCATCAGGCCCATGCCGGCCGAGTAAGGCACGACCTTACCGGTCAGGCCCAAGGTCATCATGGTGCGACCGTGGTAAGCGCCGGTGAAGGCGATCACGCCGGCACGGCCAGTGGCGGCACGGGCGATTTTCACAGCGTTTTCCACCGCTTCGGAACCGGTGGTGACCAGCAGGGTTTTCTTGTCGAAATCACCTGGCACCTTGGCGTTGATTTTTTCGCACAGCTCAACGTACGGCTCGTAGGCCAGCACCTGGAAGCAGGTGTGGGTCAGCTTGTTCAGCTGTTCGGTCACGGCCGCGATGATTTTCGGGTGCACGTGGCCAGTGTTCAGTACAGCGATACCGCCAGCGAAGTCGATGAATTCACGACCTTCAACGTCCGTCACGGTAGCGTTCTTCGCGGATTCGGCGAAGATCGGGTGAATCTGGCCAACACCACGAGGTACGGCAGCGGTACGGCGGGCCATCAGTTCAGCGTTAGTCTTGCTCATTACAGTCCTCATTCGCCGCTCATCGGGCGGCGCGGTTCAAGGATTAAGCGGGAGGAAGCGACGGTGGCAGCATGCGATGATCGACTGCCACGGCGTTCCCGGCCGCAGAGAAAATTCCGGTTTGAAACGACGCAAAGGGACAGCGCTCTCGTGCCCTTTGCGTTTGCAGCAATCCCTTTCTCGGCTTAGATGCCCAGGCAGAGGTATTTGATTTCCAGGTAATCTTCGATGCCGTACTTGGAGCCTTCACGGCCCAGGCCCGACGCCTTGATGCCGCCGAATGGCGCGACTTCGTTGGAGATCAGCCCGGTGTTGACGCCAACCATGCCGTATTCCAGGGCTTCCGCCACACGGAACACACGGCCCAGGTCACGAGCGTAGAAGTAAGAGGCCAGACCGAACTCGGTGTCGTTGGACATCGCGATCACTTCGGCTTCGTCTTTGAAGCGGAACAGCGGCGCCAGCGGACCGAACGTTTCTTCCTTGGCGACCGCTGCGTCTTTCGGCACGTTGGTCAGGATGGTCGGCTCGAAGAAGTTGCCTTCCATCGGCTTGCCACCGGCCAGCACGGTGGCACCTTTGGCCACAGCGTCAGCGATGTGTTCTTGCACCTTGGCCACGGCTTTTTCGTCGATCAGCGGGCCAGTGGTGGTGCCGTCTTCCAGACCGTTGCCGATCTTCAGTTTGGCCACGGCCACTTTCAGCTTCTCGGCGAAGGCGTCGTAGACCGAATCCTGAATGTACAGACGGTTGGCGCAGACGCAGGTCTGACCGTTGTTGCGGTACTTGGAAATGATCGCGCCTTCAACGGCCTTATCCAGGTCTGCGTCGTCGAACACGATGAACGGCGCGTTGCCGCCCAGTTCCAGCGAGACTTTCTTGATGTCCTTGGCACATTCGGCCATCAGTTGACGGCCGATTTCGGTCGAACCGGTGAAGGACAGCTTGCGCACGATCGGGTTGCTGGTCAGCTCGCTGCCGATGTCGCCGGCGCTGCCGGATACCACGCTGAACACGCCCGCAGGAATGCCGGCACGCTGGGCCAGTTCAGCCAGTGCGAATGCGGAGAAAGGGGTTTGCGAAGCAGGCTTGAGCACCATGGTGCAACCGGCAGCCAGCGCCGGGCCGGCCTTACGGGTGATCATCGCGGCCGGGAAGTTCCACGGGGTAATGGCTGCGGTCACGCCGATTGGCTGCTTGATCACGATCAGGCGTTTGTCCGGCTGGTGGCCCGGAATCACGTCACCGTAAATGCGTTTGGCTTCTTCAGCGAACCACTCGATGAACGAAGCGGCGTAAACGATTTCGCCCTTGGCTTCGGCCAGCGGCTTGCCCTGTTCGAGGGTCATCAAGCGAGCGAGGTCGTCCTGGTTTTCGATCATCAGCTCGAACCAGCGACGCAGTTTGCCGGCACGCTCTTTGGCGGTCAGTGCACGCCAGGCCGGCAGCGCTTTATCAGCGGCTTCAATGGCACGGCGGGTTTCGGCAGCGCCCATCTTCGGCACGGTACCGAGAATTTCGCCGGTGGCCGGGTTGTTGACCTTGATCGTCTGACCGTTGTCCGCATCGACCCAAGCGCCATCAATGAAGGCTTGCTGGCGGAACAACTGGGTGTCTTTAAGCTGCATGTCGGCTTTCCTTAACAGCACCGCGGCCTGCGCGGAGCAAATTATGATTGTAGAAAGGCGCCTCGCAAGGCTGCCGTCAGGGAAATCAGTGACCGGGTGAGGCGCATCAATCGTGCACGACTCGAAACACCTGCGCTTCAACGCCCAGTCAACGAGCGTTTGAAATCTCAAACGGATCGTAGGAGCAAAGGGTTTAAAGGACAATAGGGCGTTCGAAAAAAAGAACAAAAACGGCGTGTTTGTGAAGTTTTTC
The DNA here is from genome assembly GCF_963970845.1 of Pseudomonas sp. RA_105y_Pfl2_P56. Taxonomy (NCBI): domain Bacteria; kingdom Pseudomonadati; phylum Pseudomonadota; class Gammaproteobacteria; order Pseudomonadales; family Pseudomonadaceae; genus Pseudomonas; species Pseudomonas sp. RA_105y_Pfl2_P56. Next base: position 572 of record NZ_CAXAPL010000063.1, on the reverse strand, counting down.
AGATCAACGAGCAAAACGCCCCCGCCGCAGGAAAACCATAGAACACCCCCGTCAAAGCGCCAAGCGAGGGTTTTGCAGGACGTTACCGCTTTATGGAATACAGCGACTCCAGCCGACACGCGCACTGACAATACGCCCCAAAACCCAGCATGGACGCCCTGACCCGACCTAGGTATGATGTCGCCCGCTGCACCAGTAGCTCAGCTGGATAGAGTACTGCCCTCCGAAGGCAGGGGTCGTGGGTTCGAATCCCGCCTGGTGCACCACGAATATGTCTAGTCCTGAAATAGGTTTACACCTGTTTCACCCCAACGCCCGATGCGCTGCATCGGGCGTTTTGTATTTTAAGGACAGGTGCGGGCGTTCCTGGTTGTAGATCAGGATCGCTTCTCGCACCATTTGCTCCGCTTGCGCCAAGTCTTTCGGCCGGTGGAGCAAGAGTTCCGTTTTCAAGATGCCGTTGACCCGCTCTGCCAAGGCGTTCTGGTAGCAGTCGTAGCCATCTGTCATCGAACACGTGATGCCATGCTTGGCGTGGAGCTTTTGATACAGCGCCGAGCAGTACTGGACTC